>NZ_CP062260.1:5267500-5535000 GCF_014863545.1 Paenibacillus sp. JNUCC32
ATAATTTGGTTTGCTTGATTAACGCATCGATTTCCTTCATGCACGGCATATCCTCCACATCCCGGTAATCGGTGCTGCCGAGCAAAGAGATCTCCAGCAGCAGCTTATCAAGCTTGAGCATGATTTCCTCGTTCGCCTCCAGATAACCGGTCACGTAAGCCAAGTACTCTTGGTATAACGCCGTTTTTTTCTGCGCCACCTTGCTGGACAGCTGGGAGGCTTTCGGCTGATCCGCCATGCGGGCGAAATCGGATGCGGCAAAGACGCCAAGCTTGTTCAGTATCCCTCGGATATTGAGGTAGAACAGCTTCTCGACTTCATCGATGACCCCCATGAATTTCTTGTAACTGAGCTCCGTTGGCTGAAAACGCTGACCCAGAACGCCCAGCAGCGCGTTTCTCTTCTTCTCGATTCGCTCCAATTGGTCCAGGGCAAGAGCGATATCATTCTTCAGGACTTTCACGTTGCGGTAATGGTGAAGCGCCTCTATGTAATCCTCGCGGGTCTGAATCGTTTGAATCGGTTTTGCAGCCGGAGACTTGAACAACAAAACATAACTTCCATAAAAGAGTGCAAGAACACTGACCACCCATACGGTGATGACCAGTGCAGACTGGAAAGCGTTATCGCCGCCGACTTGGAAGCCGAGCAGCCCGGGCGAAACCAGGACAATATTCACGATCGCGATAACCGCCATAAGCAGGAGCAGCTTCGCGGACTTCGAGCCATTCAAGAATTAACACCTCCCCTACTCCTATAGAGCGATGACTGATTCGACCTATAACCGCTTATAAAACATCCGTAAAAACATAGGTAATTAAAGGATATAACACATACTACGTCTCAATTCGAAGTTAGATGCATTTTCCTCTCCAGACAGCCCTGCCGATATGTAATCCATTCATTTCTTTATCGGATTTTCACTTGGATAACATGATGCGGGCATGACCGTCCCGTGTTTAAGAAAGCCATGGCGAATACGCTGAGAACGGCGGCAAAACAGAGGGGCCAAGCCGAGGCGAGCAAGTTCATAGAGGTAGGGTAACTATATCAAAATTACATAAATAATCCAATGGTTCTGCGACAAAAGACACAAAAAAAGTCCTTCAGGGCTCGCCTGAACGACTTCTATTAGGGATGGCCTCCCGGGGACTATAAACCTTCAAGCTTTGCCTCTGGGCAGCTTATCCGCATATCGGGCCCGCAACTCGCCCAAGTAATCCAGCTTGCCGAGCACCTTCTCTTTATTCAGCATGCCCATGCTCAGAATGAGCTGCTCGATCAGCAGCAATGGCGTCACCATGGAATGAAATTCGCCCATATCCCCCCGACTGACAAAAAAGGAGATCTGCGCGGGCGTTCCATACCGGAAGTCCTCCCGGTCCGTGATCATGATCGCCGCATTCTGCACGCGGCTTACGCAGTCCAGGATGACCTCCGTTTCCGGGAGCATCCGGGTGAAGCTGAAGAGCAGTACGACATCTTCTCTTTCTACATGCGCGAGCGATTCCAGCAGTTCATGACCGCTGCCGGACATGATTCGCACCGACATGCCAAACCGGGATAAACGGTACGATAACAGCTCGCCCAGCGAGAGGGACGGACCAGGCGCATGCACATACACGCGTCTTGCCGAGGCCATTAGACGGGCTGCCTCCTCCAGCTCGTCCGGGCGGTTCTTCTCCATCGTGTCTTGCAGATGATGCTTCGCCTGTTCCAGCATTTTCGCGGGCAGACTGGACGCGTCCAGCCGGGATATCGTTTTTTCCAGCTTTACGGCAGGCGTCGTATCCGAGGATTCCCGCAGCTTCAGCTTGAACGCCTTGGCATTCTCGTGCCCGACGGCACGCCAAAACCGGGAAACGGTCGCAATGCTGGTGCCAAGCCTGTCGGCGATTTCCTGCTCGGTCATGAACAGCATCTCCTCGGGATTACGTTCGATAAAATCGGCGATTTTGAGCTGGCTCGGCGACAGCCCGGATGTATCGGGAAACCAATTCTTCAATGATGCTGCACTCCTTCTGCAATGAAATCATCGTAATTGAGCATGAGTTCATCATACGCCGTGATTGTTATGTAAATTTTATTTCATGATTATATTTTTGTAAAAAATATTACAATGCGTTGACATAGTACTCCGTTCATTTTAATAATCGCCTCCTATACTGATAGCAAATCCCATTCCCAAGGAGGCTTCTCTCTAATGGCAAGCAATTCACGGGTCTATACCCTGACCTCTTCGCAGAAAATGATGATTTTCGTGCTGTCCATGTCGCTGTACGGCCTGTCCAACATGTTCACCGAGCTCATTCCCGCGTTTCGCCTGGGTCCGATCGAGCTTTCGGTCGAATATTTCGCGTTCATTCCCCTAACCCTCTGCATGCTGTTTCATCCTTTTTATGCTGCTGTAGGGGCTGCGCTCGGCGAGGTTATCTTCGGTGAACTGATGCTCGGGCAATTCGGCGGTCTCGGAGAGCTGGAGAAGTTTCTTACCTTTTCCTTCGCCATGTACGTTGCCGGCCGTCTGGTCAAAAACCCCCTCAGCCGCGCTCAGGTCGGCATCGCTGCCATGTCGGGCGTCATCATCCACCAGCTGTGCAGCTCTCTGGTGGATATCGGCAAGGTCTGGATCGGCGTCGAGGAATTCGAAGCCGTGCCCGGGCTTGCACAAAGCGTGGTCCTTGTCGAAGGCATCGGTTTCCTGAACGATGTGCTGTTCTCCGGCATTCTGTTCGCTCTTCTGCCTACATTATATCTGGTTCCAAGATTGTATGGAAAAATCGAGCCGCTGCTCGGCATCAAACCCCGCCAGAAGCTTACCCAATACGAAGCCGCCGGCATCGTCTCGCCCAAGCTGGTCCTGGCTGGAATCGTTTTGGCACTGATTGCCTTCGGAGCGGAATCCCTTTCGGAAACGGACTGGAACCTCGGCGAGTGGGACAGCGGATTTGCAGACCGGTTCGGCATCGGCGCGATCTGGATCAGCATCGGTGCAGCCGCCATCGTGGCCGTTGCCGTACTGGCTTTCATGCGGGCCAGAAGAAACCGCGGCCTTCAGGAAGAGAAAATGCCGGAGAACCCGCCTTATGCCTAATCCGTTCGTTCATGACCATCCGGCCATCCGAATCGCAGGCGTCACCTTTGCCTATCCCGGTTCGGAGCAGCCTGTGCTGAAGGAAGCTTCCCTTCATATTCGCCGCGGCAGCTTTACGGCGATCATCGGAGGGAACGGCTGCGGCAAATCCACGCTCTGCAAGCTGTTCAACGGATTGATTCCCCACTATTATTCAGGCGATTTCACCGGTACCGTCGAAATCTGCGGGGTTTCCGCCGAGAATCGGACAGTCTCCGAGCTATCGCGCATGGTGGGGTATGTCTATCAGGATTTTGATAACCAGCTGGTCCGCCCCACCGTCATGGATGAAGCCCATTTCGCTCCGCTCAATTACGGGCTTTCGGACTACCGGACCATGGGCGCCAGGGCACTCGATATGTGCGGATTAACCCATCTGAAGGACCGTTATATATGGGAACTGAGCGGAGGGCAGAAACATCTGCTGGCCTTGGCGGGAGCCCTCTCGCTGGAACCGGACATTCTCGTGGTGGATGAGCCGGTATCCCAGCTCGATCCCCAGCACGCCAGGCAAGTGTATGATGTGCTCCGCCAATTGAATCAGGTCCATGGAAAGACCGTTATCGTGATTGAGCATCATGCGGAGTTTATTGCCGACTACTGCGAGGAAGTGTGCCTGATGGAGAAGGGGAAGGTGCTGTGGCAGCGCCCGGTCATTGAAGCGCTGAACAGCCTTGATGATCTGGAGCGGCTGGGCATCCAGCCGCCCCAGGTGACCAAAGCCGCGGTACAGCTGTCTGCGATTCTGCTGAAGGGCGGCATGGCCTCCGGCAGTCCGCAGGATGGGCACTCGATAACGGACGTCTCCGGCTCTCATCCTATGGGATTGTCCGGAAATCAGCTGAAGCAGCCTTACCCTATTACGGCTGAGGAAGCAGAAGTCTATTTTGGAGAGCTTCTGCACAGACACGCGGATACCCTGTCGCTGCTTGATCATCCAACAACCGACGCAAGAGCTGATGATGCTTCATCTGCTGACTCAACCGCGAAGGACCCAGATTCCGACCAGCACCGCATCCAGCAGGGCGATGAATCAGAACGGCAAGGGGAGCATGGTGCGCTGGTGGAGTTCCACCATGCCGTACTCCGCTACCGAACGATTCATAAAACGGAGCACGAGGTTCTTCGAGGCATTGATCTTCGCCTGTATGAAGGCGAACGCATCGCGCTTGTCGGCAACAACGGCGCGGGCAAATCGTCGCTTCTGAAGCTGATCGCCGGCATCGCCAAGCCTTCCGGCGGCTCTGTCTCAATCATGGGCAGGAATACCAAAGATGTATCGATGGAGCAAATATCCGCTAACGTGGCTTACGTCTTCCAGAATCCCGAGGATATGTTCATTGAAGACAATGTGTATCAAGAAGTGGCTTACGGCTTGAAGAGCCGCCGTCACCCGGAAGCCGAGGATAGGGTTCATCGCATGCTGACCCATTTCCGGCTTCAGCCTCTCAAGGAACGGGATGCCCGTCTCCTCAGCGGTGGTCAGCAGCGCCGCGTATCCCTGGCAATTGGAGCTGCCATGACGCCCCAGCTGATTCTGCTGGATGAGCCGACGGCCAATCTGGACATGTCCACTCGCGAAGAGCTTTTGGATACGCTGCAGGAGCTGGAGGACCATGTCCGTACCGTTGTCATCGCCACCCATGATATGCAGCTGGTTCACGAATGGGCGACCAGAGTGATCGTCTTGAATCAAGGCGTCGTGGCCGGCGACGGCACCGTCTCCGAGATTTTCAGGGATTCGGAGCTTATTTCCCGGGCCGGCCTCGCACCGACCCAGATGATGGATTTATCTATAAGGCTGGGTGTCGTATCCGCGACCAGCTCGCCGGACGAGTTTGCCCGCCATATATACGGCATTCTAAGCGGAAAGGAGATTCACTGCCATGCAGCTAGTCCGCAACTGGTTTAACAAGATGTCGATTGAACGGATTCAACTCGAGTTGATGAATACCGCCTACGGGAGCGGCCATGCCGCCCTTTCCCGGCTCGATCCCCGATGCATGCTGATCTGGTACCTGTTCTTTGCTATAGCGCCCTGGTTTATTTCAAGCATGACCGTGCTGGCCGGATTGTTTCTCATGATGGTGGTCACCACCATTCTGTCGCGGGTTACACCGTTTATTATCGTCGTACTTTGCTTGGGCCTGATCGGCCAGGTCGGCTGGCTGTTCGTGGTGTCCCTCTTTTTCGGCGGGGACGTCAGCTCGGCGCTTCCGCTGCTGAAACTCACTTTAAAGCTGTCGGTTGTATCGCTTGCGAGCATTACGGTGTTCTCCGGCATGGATCCCGAGAAAATCAGCGACGGCCTGCTTGCGCTCGGCATGCCTGCCGCCTTCTCGTTCAGCTTGTCGTACGGCTATCGGATACTCCCCGTATTGTTCGAAGAATTTCGCCATGTGCTGCTTTCTTACCGGCTTCGGGGAAAAGCGCCGGAACATCCCGGTTTTCTCTACTGGCGGCTCGCGTCCTATTACATGAAGCTGCTGATGCTATCCTTTTTCCCTTTGATGCTGGCCACCGCCAAGCGTTCCCGCACGACGGTAGAAGCGCTGGAGACCCGCGGGTTCTCCTACGGCATGAAGAATCCGGATGCCAAGAAGCTGAAGCTGTCCCACCTGACCCTGTCGGCGCGGGATGTGGTGTTCCTGATCGGAACGGCAGCATATACCGCATTATTGTTCTGGTTCGGCTAACCTTAAAATTACTGACTTCGACAAGGAGTGTTCGAATATGAAAATTGATCTCCATACCCACGCCAAATTGTCCAAAGCGTCCGATTTCTCTAAAAATTATTATGAGGAGATGATCCGGGAGGCGCTGGACAACGGACTTGATGCGCTCGCTTTGACCGAGCATTTTAACACGCGCCATTTTGACGAGGTGTACCGGCAGCTTGACTGCATGTTTCCCTATAATGGCGAATACTACGATGCAGGCGGATTGAAGATCTTTCCGGGGATGGAAGTGGACATCCGGGAAACCGGACACATTCTGCTGATCGGCCGGAAGGAGTTCATTCTGGAAACCCGCCGTCGCCTGGACGGGTATACGGAGAAGGGCGCCTTCATCCCTTTCGATGATCTGATGGACTTGGCCGAAGGCTTCCCGCTGCTCAAGATCGGAGCCCATCCGTTCCGGGAGAACACGCCGCTCCACCATCTCACGCGCAGCCAGTTGAGCCGCCTAGACGCCTTTGATCTCAATGCCAAGGATATGTACCAATACGGCAGCGAAGCCAATCAAGATCAGGTTCAACGTTTCGCCGCCGATCTCGGCAAACCTGTTACGGCGGGAAGCGATACGCATCAATGCCTCCAATTCGGAAGCGTCTATAACGAGCTGCAAATGCCTTGCGAATCCGCCGCCGAGCTTAAGGATGCCATTATGCAAGGCGCTTACCAGCTTCATGTCTCGGACAGCCTGCCTGTTAAGGTCAAAGCATCCGTCATGCTGAAAAAGCTCATGAAGGAGATCATCCGGCTCCAGTCCCCCTCAGCCGTCATCTAGCTAGTGAAACGTGAACTACGCCAAAGTTCGATAGGCCCCCCCGCCGTGTATTCATTTACATTCATGTACGAAAAAGAAGCCTGGACATGTATCCATGTCCAGGCTTCTTGCGTTTCCGAAAGATTGTTTCATTGCGACTCGACCCATGTCATTCCCGTCCGAACCTGCTCTCTAACCCCATTCCAGCGTTGCACGAATCGGCAGGATGGGCGGAATTACTGCAGTCGATCCAACAGATTTAGCATCGCTTGCGCGCTTTCCGCACGGGTGGTCTTGGCTTGAGGCGTAAACATGCCATTGGCATGCCCCTTCATCAAGCCAAGGGCCAAGGCTTCATTCACCTCTTGGCGTGCCCATGAAGAAATTTGCTGCTTATCTTTCAGGTCCGGTGCTTCCTCTAAAGAGGAAGCGTCCCCCTTGGTCTGGTAAGCACGATAAAGCATCACGGCCAGCTCCTCGCGGGTGATGGCCGCGTTCGGCGCGAACGTCTCCTTGCCTCTGCCGTTCACCAGCCCGTGCTGGGAAGCCGCCGCAACCGCCGAAGCATACCATGCATCGCCGTCCACATCCGTGAAGGTCGTGTCTTGGGTGCTTTCAAGGCCCAGGGCACGAACGAGCATCGCGGCGAACTGCGCGCGCGTCAGCGGCTGATGCGGACTGAATTTCGTATCGCTGGTCCCATTCACAATATGCTTGGCTGTCAACTCTTTTACCGCTTGCTCCGCCCAATGGCCGGCAAGGTCGGCAAACGATTTGTCGTATTCCAGCACGGCATAGTAGCTCAATTGACTGACTTCAGCCGTCAGCTGCCCGTTTACCGGCTTGCCGCCGGCATATTTCAATGGTCCCCATTCCGAAATGCCGTAGATGCCGGCCAGCTCGCCGTGAATGGCGCTGTCGACGGGAAAGGCAATCGTTACAGGTGCTATGAAATGCTCCAGCTTATATGCCTTGCCGTCTTTCGTACGGACGTTAAGATCTAATTCGTACATCTTGCTGCCCTGCTTCAGTTTAGCCTTCCCGGCAGCAGCTGCTTTGGCTACGAGAGAGGCGGCTGTCTGCGATCCAACCTCCTTCAGCTTAAACGAGATGACCGCATCCTTAGCCTGCTCGGCCGGTACGAGCTGGCGCAGCGCTTTGAGCAGCGCCGACGGAAGCTGTACCGTCACGCCGTCCTGCTTCATCTCCAGCGGCTTCGCCCCCAGAATATCCCCTGCCGTCAGCGGCAGGAGAACTTCGATATCCTCGGCACCGAGCTGAATCGTCACTTTCTCTTGCCCACCGCGCAGCGATTCTTCGTTAACGATCCGCTGACCCTGATTTGGTTTCGTTCCCGGATCGGTAGACGGATTGCCGCCTGCTCCTCCGCTTCCGTTTCCACTGCCGGGGTTGCTGCCGTTGCCGCCGCCTTCAGTTGGCACTGCAGCCAGAATGACGGTACCGCCATCCGACATGGCAGGGAGCGTCAGCGTCACTTTCTGATCGGCCGTTACGTTATACACGCTGCCGCCGTACAAGTCCTTCGCCTTGCTGCCCGCCTTAAACGGCACAGGCAGGACGACTTCTTTCGGTTCGTTCTTCACATGAATCGCGGTAACGATATGCTCTCCGTTATACTGCTTGTCGAATGCGATATAACCATCGGCATTCGAAGCCGCAATGGATGTGCGCGTTCCTTTTGAAAATACTTTCGAGTTTGCCGCTCGAATGTTCAAGAGCTTCTGGTAATGCGTGAGCAGCTTCTTCTCGGCCTCCAGTTGGTCCCATGGCATATCGCCGCGGTTCTCGGAAAATTCGCCGTTTTCCATTTTACCGGCATTCTTGCCGGAGCGCCCAAGCTCTTCGCCATAATAGATGACCGGCTGGCCTTTGGATGTAATCTGCAGCGCTGCGGCCGCCATCAGCTTTGCCTTGTCGCCATCCACGTAGTGGGACAGGAAGCCATCCTCGTCATGACTGCTTAGGAATTGCCCCATCATTCGGGTGTTATCCAGCTTCGATTCGCGGTCAGCCAGGTAGGCCTCAACCGATTCCACGCTGCCGTTCACGAATTCCTTGGCCTTTCCTTTGAAGCCGAAGTCCAGCAAGCTGTCCATCTGGCCGCTCTGAAGCGTTCCGCCATCGCTGTCAACCGTGGCTCCGAAATATTCGCCAATCATTTTGAAGCTCGGATCGAGGTGGGTCAGCGCATTTTTGAACGTCTTCCATGTCGTTTCATCCACGTGCTTCACCGTATCCACGCGGAAGTAGTCGATCGTGTCCCCGCGGTCGGTTTTGGCACGCTCCAGCCAGCTTGCCTGCCAATCGATGATCTGCTGGCGAACAGCCGGATTCTCCGTTATGAAATCAGGAAGCCCCGCTAATTCGCCTTTGATCGGGTCCGTATCGGCCGACAGACCGTCTGTACGGAGCATATCTTTGAACCGGTCCTTATCTTCCTGCGTGATACCGGGCGCACTGTCTCCCGGCTTCAGGCCATATCCCGTATGGTTGACCACGACGTCCACCATAATTTTGATGCCCCGGTCATGCGCCTTATCGATTAGCTCCTTAAAAGTATCCAGATCGCCCAAATGTTCATCGATCTTCGTAAAATCTTTGGCCCAATAGCCGTGATACGCATATTGCTTGCCGCCGAAGCCTGCACCCTGATTGAAATCGATGTTATCCACAATCGGCGTGATCCACAGCGTATTCACGCCCAGATCCTCGATGTAATCGAGTTTATCGATCAGTCCTCTGAAATCCCCGCCATGATAGGCTTCCGGGTGATCCTTGTCAACATTTGCATTGTTGGAAGCATCCCCATCCATGAAACGGTCGGTCAGCACAAAATAAATGCGCGCCTCGTCCCAATCGAAATCGAGTTTGCCGCCTGCGATTCTTGGCTTCACCGTTACCGCGGCTTCTCCGGTATGCCTATTGCCGTATTGGTCGACTAGCGTGATTCCAATTTTCTTGCTGCCGGCCGTGACCGTATCCTTTACGGCAATGCTGTGCTCCAGCAGCTCGGTATCAACCTTCGCTCGGGTCGGTCCTCCCAGTTCCGTCAGGTCGACGAACGCCTCCTTGTAAGCAACGGGCTCCGAAGAGGTTACATTCAATTTTAGCACCGCATTTTCATCATAAGAGATGGAACCAGGGGTTACCTTCGCCCCGATGGTCACGGTCGGATCGCGGTAAACCACCTGCGACTTTCCGTTCACCGTGTTTTTCGGATCGGTGACCTCCTTCGTGGTTCCGTTATGATTGACGATGAACGTGTATTCGTACGTTCCGGGAGCAACGCCCTTAAGCGTATAACTGAACCATTCCTTGTCAGGAACGTAGACCATCGTTTCCAGCTTCCCGTTAATCTTCACTTTCACGTCAGAGATGCTATCCATCCGGCCGTCCCTGAACAATTGATCGTCCCGATAATGGAACGTAATGTTACCGCCTTCAAGCGTCGGCCCCGTAATGCTCGGCAAAATCTCCAGCTCATGCACCATGCTGGTCACATTCACCTTCGTGAAGGCCTCGCCTAGCTGAAGCGGAATGATCCGGTCATCCGGGATATCCTGCTTGGCCGTATCCCAATTCGTTCCTTTGCGCAGAACGAAACCAACGCCTGTTGTTTCGGGTGCCACCTCAATCTGTACGGTAGCCACGCCATTCTCTATCTTTTCAAAGTCGATCTGATCGTTCTTTACCCCCGTATTCCAAACCCACAAATTCCAATCCGCATAATCCTGATCCGGCCGAATGTAGTTAAGCTGCACATACCGTTTATTGTCCACTTCATCGGCTGTAACGGTTACGGTAATCTCTTTCTGGAACCCCCGATAGGAAACGGTTATGACCGCCGTTCCTTCCGAGACTCCCTTCACCACGCCTGCGGCCGTTACCGATGCCACCTGCGGGTTTCTGGATGCATAAGCCGCTTGTTTCGTTACGGCTCGTTTGCTGCCGTCCTCGTATTCAGCGTATACCGCGGTTTGATGCGTCTTACCGGTCTGCAAAGAGTAACTTTCTTGATCTACCGATATCGCGCGGAGTACGGCCGCCGCGGCGTCCGTCTTGATCACAACGGCCGTCAGAGGCTCAAGCGTGATCGAGCCGGAGGTTAACTTGAAGCCGGACTTCGCTTTGACGCTGGTCGTGCCGGCTTCATCGTTATCGACCACCACCGTGCCGGAGCTCAGATCCTCGTTAAGCGTCAACGTTCTCGACACGTTATCCGCATTAACGAACACATAATAATGTCCGGTTCCGTCCGTCGCTTTATTCTTATAAGCAATGACCAGATCCTGCGCCTTTACTTCGGGAATCTGCAGCAGCGTTACGTTCGAATTCACCATCGACTGATCGCCGAGACGGAAAGCGTCGGACGATTTTCTTAACTCGATCAGTCCGGTCGTATATTCACGCGTCTTGTTATTCTCCGGATATTTGGCTTCATCCGTCGCTTTCTCCCAATCGAACATGTTGATGGCATCGGAGGAGTCGTAGGAATCATGGATGAAATAACCGAAGCGGTTTCCTGCCTCGTCCTCTAATTCATGGTATTTCTGCTCGGGAACCCCTGGGCCCAGCCATTGCTTGGTCCGCCCGTACTCCTGTCCTGCATGGAGGAAAGCCGTTCCTTGCGAGGTCAAGGTGAGCAGGTTGCCCAGGCGAATGCGCTTATGGATCTCCAGATCATTCGCCGCAACCGACGGGTCCTTTTTGATGGACTGCGCAATAATGTCGTACAGCGGCAGATTGTCATGGGCTTCGATGTATTGAACCATGTCACCCGGATCGTCTTCCTTCGTGTTGCTCGGCTGCGCCTTAATATTGTCGAAAATGGTTTGGATGTCGCGCGCGCCGCCTGTAATGAATCGAGGCTCGCCTTCATTGCCGAAGCCGGATTTCAGCTCGTTGCGGAACTCATCGGAGAAAACGCCGACGTCGTCCGTTTTATCCATCCAATTCTGGTCCGCGCCCTTGCCTGCCAGGGAGGGATCCGACAGATGACCGCCGAACGTGACCCAGCCCTCGCCGATAAACAGCGCTTTCGGGTTGATGGCTGCAGCGGCATCATAGGCGTTCTGCACGGCTTCATAGGTGGCGTCGCCCATCATGTCCCAGCGCATGCCGTCGATTTTGTATTCGTCGAACCAGTATTTCACGGAGTCCACCATCAGCTTCTCGGCCATCTTGCGGTTGGTCGCCAGATTGTTGCCGAAGCCGCCGATGAAATTGCCGTTGGCATCCTGGAATGCATAATAGTTCGGCACGATATCATTCAAGAAATCGGCCTTGGCCATATGGGTGTAGACCACGTCCAATACGACGCCCATGTCCGCCTCGTGAATGGCGTTGATCATCGCCTTCAATTCTTTGATGCGAAGCTCGGGATCCGTAGGATCCTCGGAGTAAGCACCGTCAGGGGAGAAATAGCTGTGCGGGTCATACCCCCAGTTGTACTCATTGTCTTTGGCCGAATAATCCAGCTCCCTGTTCTTCATGGCCGCTTCGTCACCGTAATACCAAGCCATCACGGGCAGCAGCTGAACATGGGTGACGCCCAGGGACTTGATGTATTCGAGCTTCTCTTTGAACGCGTCGTAGGATCCCCAAGTCGCGTTATGCAGGTCGTTCTCAATCGTCGGATCCGACGTGAAATCCCGGACGTGAATCTCCCAGATGATGGCGTCTTCCCGCTGCTCGTAGCCCGGAATGTCCGCAAAATCCAAGCCGGCGGGATCCGTTTGACTCAAATCGACGATTGCGGCTTTGCCGACGGCATCGCCGTCCGGTCCAACTTCGCCCTTGGTGTTCACTCTGAATTGCGCCATGGATTTGGCATATGGATCCAGCACGGTTTTCGTCACGCCGTTGTTGGTCACTTCGTATTGATAAAAATATCCTCTAAAATCTTGGATGCCGAGGTCTCCCGGCTTCAACCGAACCGACCATACCCCTTTATCACCCTTTTGGAGAGCGGCATTGCCGATAAACTGCGTGGCATCATCCTTGCTGTACACCTTTGCGGTGACTTCGGTCGCCGTCGGTGCCCACAGCTTAAGCTCGGCTCCTCCAGCCTGATAACTCGCCCCGAGGTCATCGCCGTCGTAAGCGTACATCTCATCCAGCATTCTCCAGCCGGTGGAGGCGGATACGGTTTTTCCGGCGTAGGTTACGCTTAACGGTATTTGATCCAGCTGAAATGATGCCGATACTTCGATGGTCGTGTTTCCGGTAATCTTCACGTTTTGAATGGCAGCCGGATGGCCGTCCTTATTCTTAATCTGCAGCTCATTCTTCAGCGTATCCGCTTCCAAACCATCGGTCATGGTAAATCCGAGCTGGAGCTTTCCGGGAGCCAATACCTCGGCCGAGACCAACCCGGTAGGCACTTCCCCATACGGAGATGTGTAGACGGTGTTGTCGCCTTCTTGAATGAACAAATGCTGGTATCGGTCTACCAGGGTGAAGCCTTTGTCGCCTCCGTCTTTGCCGGCGTCTCCTTTGGCCGGATCCAGCACGAGGAAGTTAATCTTCTGGGCCCCCGGCTTCATTGGAATGTCCACATAAGCGCCATATCGGTCGGTTTGGCCTGAAGGGAACATGGTAGCCCCCGTCGGCCAGTCTTTCGAAGGCGCAGCGACATCGTCGCCCCATAACCATAAACCGTACGGATCATAGTTCTGATCCTGCCGTTGATAGTGGATGCGCACGGTATCCGCCGGCAGGTCAACAGGCTCAAAGCTGTATACCGTATCGGAACCTTCCTTGAGCCAGACTTCGTTCATGTCCGGCGAGGCTAGGGTGAATTTCTTGTCGCCGCCGTCTTTATTGCCGCTGATGCGATCGACAACGACGATGCCGACTTTTTGGGCGCCGTCCTTGAGCGGAATGTCGACGAAGGCCCCGTAGGCGTCCTGCTGCCCGCCAGGGAATGGCGTTGCTCCTGCCGGCCAATTGGCGGACGAGGATGCGACGTCATCGAATATCCACAGTCCGACGCTCCTGTAATTCGCGTCAGCCCGGTTGTAATGGACGCGCAGATGGTTAGCCGGCACCGGCGTTCCCGGATCGGCGGGTATCGTGAAATGAGCGGCAACGCCGTGATTGGCCGCATCGTAGCTGAACGTAACCTTAACGTCCTGCGGCAGCTGAAGCGCCTCCCGATTAGCGGGGTGAACCGGACTTGCCGCATCGCTGCCCAAAGCGATTTGGTACTCATGATCCCCTTCGTACACGTCGGCCGTCACCGTGTATACATGGTCATAATCGGAATCCTGCATGATTAATCTCGCATCCGCAGGCGACCAGTCGGCCGCTTCGCCGATGCCCGATTGGAAGCTGCCGATCACTCGGGGAAGCTTATCCGCCTCGATCGGAGCGTAGTATGTAGAATCCGCGATCCGGTGGGTCCCATGATTGTAATAAAAGGTAACCTGGGAATCTTGGGCGAGCTCTATGAGGATGTTGCCATCCTTGTTTGCTCCGCTCGGATTGGAATAATGGGCGGAGCCGTAATTCTCGTCCCACTTGCCGTCGATCGCGATCTTGTATTCGTACGATCCCGCGGGCAAGCTGCCGGTGAACCTGTATTCTCCGTTCCCCATATCGTTCATGGTAGTCGCGGCGGCAGCCGGATCCCAATCCCCGCTATGGCCTAATTCGGATTGCAGAGTCCCCACCAGCGTAACCTGGCTTGGCGCGCTATTGGCATCGGCCGTTGATGGCGGAATGCCGAGCATGGAGAAAATCAGCGAAACAATCATGATGATGGACCACGTTCGTTTGCTTGAAACCGTCATTCTCATGAAACAAATAACCTCCTTCTGTTCTTGGATTAGGTACAGCTGGTACGATGTTGATGCCAATCATTGCGCAAACGCTTGCATAAACAGGTTTGAGCTTCCATCAAATAAAGTACGACAATTACTTACAAGAGTTAGAGAATAAGTTCGAAATATAGAATGAAACAAAAACAGATGAAAGCGATTACAATGGAAACGTTTGCATCATTTATTGTAGTATTGAGGCTCCTTCTCGTCAACCACATTTTGACCTGTTTTCATCATGAATTTTGCGGCTCAAGCGGGTTTTCTCCAACAGCATCTAGCTCTAACAAATAAAGGGAATCAGCCATCCGGATGACTGATTCCCCTACTAAGTTTTACATGTATGGTATGGCCGTTGCCTGTAAATAGGCTTGGAATTGCTGAAGCTGGTCGGCCGCAAGCACAACGCTGCCTAATAGCGAACCGTTAACTCATAACGTCCGGACAGCAGCTCAAGTTCAAGCATGCTGTGGTCCAGTCCGCAGCGGACGATGCCGTCCGGCATGCAGCTTGAAGCTGCTCCTCCCCATATCTCAATACCATCGATCGAGAGACCGGTAATGGGGCGGGAGCTCGGTGAAGCCAATGCAGCGGTAGCGCTCATCGTGCAGGGCAGCTCAAGCCGCATCCGAATGCCGGCTTCGCTGACCCGCTCCCAGCGCACAGCGATCTTGCCTCTTAGGGTGGAAACGGAAGCCTCGGCAAAGTCCAGATCCGGCGCGAAAAAGGGGCGAATTCTTGCCGTCGCAAATCCGGGAGCTCCGCTCTGAATCCCGCAGACATACTCCTGCAGCAAGCGGGCGGGATAACCGTTCCATGCATGGCAATGGGACTCGATATCATCCCAGCCTTCCCACATGGTCTCGGCTCCTTGTGCAATCATGTAGCCCCACCCCGGATAATCCGGTTTACTCAGCAAATGGTAGGCCCGATCCTGCAATCCCTCCTCGAACAAAAGACGGAGCAGCGGGAGCGACAATACCGTCTTGCTCTCCCACGGTTTGCCTGCCACGGCCTTCAATGCAGCCTCCCGCTCCTTCTGCGGCAGCAGCCCTGCATATAATGCCAACGCATTAACGCCTTGGTGGGTGGCAGTCGATCCCGAGCTGTCATGCAGCAGCTTGCCGGAAGCATCGTACAGCCCATTCAGGACGCTGACTTGCAGCTTCTGGGCATGGGCAGCATACGCTGCACTGTCATCTGCCCGGTTCAGCAAGGCAGCGGCTTCGGACAGAATCCGCAACGCCTGCCATGCCTTGATCTGCTGCACGGTCAGATGTTCGCCTTCATGCTCAACCGTCGGGTAGGGCCAATCGCTAATATGCCATCCGCGGCCAACCGGAATCAGGCCTGTTGCCGGCGATATCAGCGATAGATAACCCTCGATCATGACCCGGAGCGGTTCATAATATCGCGAGAGCAGCTCCGTATCTCCGCTAAACTGGTAAAGCTTCCACAGCAAGGTCGCATAATGCAGGTCCCATTCCGGGATTTGAATGAAAAAGTCTGGATGCTCGTAGTTCGATGGGAACACAAAAGGGAAGGAGCCGTCTTCCAATTGGCCGTCCGCAAAGTCCTGCAGCGTCTTATCCAGCACCGGATAGGCATCGAAGTTATAGAGCAGCGTCTCGGCTTGGAGATCGGTATCCGCGAGATACTGCGCCTGTTCCCGATGCGGGCAATCGACCACTTGGCCCAGCACATTATTGCGCTGCGTCTGCAGGCAAACGTCGTACAGCTTGTTTAAGAAGTCAGACGAACACCGAAAATGCCCCGTACGTGCCATGGCCGTACCTGCTGAGCAAATTCGCAGCTGGCCTTCCTCAATCGGTTGCGGATAGCCGGTAACCTCCACATAACGAAAGGCTTTAAAGCTGAAATCCGGCTGCCAATATTCGATCCCCCCGCGTCCATGCATCGTATACAGGTCGTAATAATGATGCGAAGTCTCGTTGCACACTTGATGAACGACCCGCCCGCTGCCATCGAGCGTTTCGGCATACCGCAGCCGTACCGTGACGCCTGCCATACCGGGCAAGGCCAATTGCGACCAGCCCGATATGATTTTGCCAGCGTCGAATACCTGAATGAGCCCCTCCTCCCCGTTTACGAACGACGGCGCCGCTGCCACGGATGGAATGATGGACTCCAGCTCTTCCGCCTCGGGGAGCTGCTGCCAATGGAGTGACCATTGCTGTGCGGATGGATGAGCAAGAACAACCGAACTGCAGCGTTCCTCTCCAACATCGGGCTGCAGCCAGTTCGGTTCCAGAAGAGCCGCATCATAGTCCTCTATGGACGATAAGCGGCGATTCTGCTGATAAGGAGACCCGATGCGATGCGGAATCTGCCTTAAGGCCTGCCATGTCAGATCCAATACAACCATTTGCTCCGTCCCGTCCTCATGCTCCACGTGCAGCTGGAGCAGCATTCCCGGGACGCCGTTCACGTAATTCTGGCCGCTTCCGCCCAAATAATGAGCGGCAACGCCGATGCAGTTGGAACCGGTCGACAAGAGGGGGGCCACATCATAAGCCAAATAATATTTGCGGTGAGGCACCCCCGTCGGTGCGGGTGAACCATAGCCTCCAACCCGTTGTCCGTTGACGAACAATTGGAATACATGGTGGGCGGATACGAATATTTGGGCCCGCGCAACGGCTCCCCGGAGATCAAAGGATTTGCGGAAATAGGCAAAATCATTAAGCTTCATCTCCTCGGACCGCCATATCCATTCGGCACTCCAATCGCCGGGAAACAAGCCCGTATCCCAATATGCCGGTACGCTTTCGCTTTCCTTTCCCTGACGGTCCCAGACCGTAACCCGCCACCAGTAACGCGTATTGCTCTGTAGCGGCGGACCATCATACAGAAGGCTTAGGCTTTGGCCACTCCGCCTGCCGCTGTCCCACACCAAATCTTCGTCGTCCCTGTTAGAGAGACCCTCCGCGGAAAGGGACACCCACACCCTCACCCTGTAAGCCGCGCACGCCTCTCCGCGCCGATCGCTCTCCAGCAGCCAGGAAAAACGGGGAGAAGACACATCCAGCCCCAATGGATTCTCCAGACCATGCACAAGCGGTTTTTGTATCGTAAGCACGTTGCTTCTCCCCTTCCAGACTGTCTATCGGGCGTTAGAATCCATCCATCATGGATTCGATTGATCATGCGGCACGTTCACCTCGGTCACGGCCGCGGTTTCATTGCCGGCTTGATCCGTGACCGTATAAGTGATCGTGTAGATCCTGCCGGAGCCTGCACCCGATCTTGCCGCGCGCAAGCTGAATGAGGTATCCATCGTGCCCAGCTCCGCACCCTGAATATCCTCCGCTTGCAGCTCCTCATTACTTGTAATGGAGGACAGCACGACGGAACCGATATCCGAGCCCGAATCGCTGGCGTCAACGGAAGCCGTGACCTGGACCAGCTTCTGGTTAGGCGGCCACAACTTAACCGGATCCGCCGTTACGGTCGCCACGGGCGCGGTCTGGTCGATCTTCAAGGTCAACGACTTGATGGAACCCGGTTCCCCGGCTGGACTCATCGTCCGATAGTCCAGCCCATGAATCCCGTCCGTATTCATGATGATTTCGGAACCGTACGTCTGCCATTCTCCGTCATTCACGCGATACTGAATGCCGTAGCCGTCCGGCATGCCATTCGCTGCGCCGAGCTTCACGGTTACCGGGCTTCGGTACCAGCCGTCGTTGCCATCCGGCTGCTCCGGCGTCAAAGCGGCGGTAAGCTCTGCCGCCTCCATGCCGTCGGCCAAACCGATGCCGTCCACATGGAAATATCCTCCTTGCCAATGCACCCGGCTTGCCGGCACAAGCCCGATTTTAATTTTGGTAATCCGGTCCTTAAAGGCCCAATCCCCTAAGTTAACCGCCAGATTGCTCCACTGTTTCGGCGGAACATTCGCCTCTGCTTCCAGCACATGCTGATCGCTGTACACCTTTACCCGAACGGTATAGGATTCGGCCGCAGGCCCGTTCGAAGGATTGATGCCAAAGAACAGGTAGGGTTTGCCCTCGGCATTCAGCGGCTCGTCGAACCGCTTGGCGATGCCTTTGCTGTCGCCCAGCTGCTCTCTGGTCATCACCGTAGCTTTGAGCGTTTGACTGCCGGTCCAGATGAGGGAAGCATCGGTTTCGACGCCGGATACATACTCTGCATGGGTCCAGCCCTCATCGCCGTTCTCAAAATCAAACAGCATTTCCGCGCCCTCCAGCTGTTCCGGAGGAATGACAGTTGCTTGCCCCGTATCCGGTATCTCCCGCCGAGCAAGCATGCCGGCATCGAAGGATGGCGCGATATCCTGCCAGTCGGCGATGCCGATGATCGGCTTCGCGAATTCCGTCACCTCCAGCGAACGTTCCGTGTCGATATACTTAAAGACATCATACACCAGCTTGTGCTCCGCAGGGATGCTGGCGCCCCTGCTCGTATCCGGATCATGCGTCCACAATCCGAGATTCAAGCCGTACTCTTCGGCATGGTCCACATGCCGGTGCAGAATGAAGGAGTCGATGCCGTCCAGGAAGTCCGTAATGTAATAGGCATACGCATAAGCTGCCGCCTGCAGCTGCTGGCCTTCCGGCGAATTGTCGCCGCTGTGGAAGCCCTGCTCCGACAGGATAATCCGGCGCGCCTCATCGCCGTACATGAACTTCGGCTGCTTCATGTAATCAACGAGGACGTGCAGGTTTTTAAACGTGATTTTCGGCGTATCGAACTGCTCTAGCGACTGCGGCGCAACCCAGGCCCTCGGATCGAACAGGTTTTCCGGGTAAGGATGATAAGCGATATGCCACGGAATGTCGCCCGCTGCGGCGATCTCCGCCTGAAGCGTATCGATGATCGATCGGCCGTCGAACGAGCCGATCTGCGTGGACGGCAGCTGCTGATCCCAGTTATGCGTCAGTGAGATATACACTCTGGCGTTGCTGTAAAAGCTTTTTACGACGGTATTCGTTATTCTCACGGTCCGGGCATAGTCCTGAACGAATTCCCTGACCGTTTTATCGTTGCCCATATTGTACCAGGTCTCCCCGGCGTCCACCTCGTTGCCAACGATGTAATTGACGGCTCTGCCGTATTTCTCGTCCTCGCGCGAGTAGCGCTCCGCCAGGAAAGCGGTGATGGCTTTATAATACTTCGTCCCTAGCTCATCCGTCGTGTTAAATGCATAGACGATGCCTTCCGTGGCATCCGGATGGAGCAAATACCGGTTAGGCGTGGTATCGTCCATTCCCCCCTTATACAAGAGGAGGATCAGGGATACCGTCACTCCGTTATCGGACAAACTCTTGATGGAATTATCCCGCTCCTCGATCCAATCCTTCTTGAAGTAGAAGGTCTCCCCTTCGTAGGAATATTCGAACGTATTGGCCGGATTGACGGCCCCGTTCATGTACAGGGCGTTATTGTAATCCACGTTCAGTGCGGCATGGCTGATGCCGAGGTCCTCCGCATCGCCGACCATCTGCACCTGCAGCCCCTTCTTGCTCTTCGCCACTGGGAACGGATACGTATTCGGCGCAAGAATCTCGGGGTTGCTTACGTATTTAGCGCGATCTACGAGCTCCAGCGATCCGTCCGGAAGCATGGCCGCGACCGCAAATTTGGATTGCAGGCGGGTGCGTCCCTCTTCTCCTGCCAGATCCAGCTCAAACCTAAATTGTTCTTGAATCCCCTGTTCGGCAATCGGCTCTCGATTCGCCAGATCCCTTTCGGATTCATAGGGCTGCAGCTCAAACAATTGGAGCTCTCCGCCTTCATAAAGCTCCGCTTCCCCGGGCTTTAATGCGCCCTCGATCACGATCCGATCCCGGGAGGCCGCGATCTCATGCCTCGTAAGCTCCCCGGGGAAAACCTCGATCGGTGCCAGCTGTTTGAATCGGATCTGATCGATGCCGACCTCTCCCGTGCTTGCCCCTCCGTCGCTCAAGAACGTCAACCGGAACTGCTTCAGGCTGCCGCTCCACTCCGGATGCAGCGACAGATTAAATTCCTGTTCAACGGATTGGCTGTTATTCGCTTCGATGTCGAACACCTCCGACTTCGCTTCATCCCAATCGGGGCTTTCCTCCGTAATCCATTCGACCTTCACTTTGTTGAATGGCGACTCGTTCCTCCATTTGACGCTTAATGTATTGTAATGATCGATATCCTGGATGATCACCGGAGATTGCAATACGGGAGCGGCACCCGCCGGTGTCAATCGGAGCTCTCCGCCGGCTGCGTCCACCTCGGCGCCTTGGGCGGTAAACCCTTCCGTTTCCCCGTCCACGTTAAAATCCATGCCGATGGCGTTCGATCCGCTGAGATAATCGATCTGGTAATTGCCGCCCCAGAATTCGTATCCCGGATCGCCCGGCTTCAGTCCGCCGTGATCGAAGTTGAGCATGAACGCGAATTCGATCTTGGTGACGTGGTCCCGCTGGGCCCAATCCTTGACGGGCACCGCCACTTTACTCCAGCTGTTCGGATTGATTTGGGCAATGCTCTCATAGGAATCTTCGCCGCTGAACAGGGTAACCTTGATCAGATAGTCCTCCGTCTGCCACCCGTAGCAGTTGGCCGCAAACGTCAGATAGTTCACGCCCGACAAGTCGAGCGGCTGATCGAAATCCCTGGATACCGTTCTCCATTCATAAGCCTTGACTTCATCCGACCATACCTCGAGCACATGGCTTCCCTCATATGGAGAATTCGGGCCGTTGGCATAACGGTCGGCGTAGGTGACTTTTTCCGCCCCCGCTCCGCTGGTCCATTTTCCCGGCTGGTTTACCGCATCGGGCTCGTTAAAATCGTCAATGACAATCGAAGGCGTGTAACCCGTCACGTTCAGCACATGGGGTGATGCCTTTAAATCCGGATCATACGTGCCCGCAAACGCGATCCCGGCGGGATACGCTTGCAGGGTGAGCGCCAGCAGGACGGAATACAGCAGCAGCCTTTTAAACCCCTTCAACTTCATTACGCTTGTTCCTCCTCAAAATGGATTCTGTTGATACGATTACCGCAGTTCGACGCCATTCACCCCCTTTCCAAACCCCTATTCGCTCTTCTCCAAGCCGATCGCCTTAATCTCTGATTCTAAGCACAAGCTCCGTCCCGTCGATCGCTTTCACGGTAATTCCCTCCGGAATCGTGAGCTCGTATTTCAGCTTCCCTCCCTTCCCTCTCTTCCAGCTTGCTTCCATCATGCCAAAGCGCGTCGGCACAGCGCCTTCCGCCCAATCGAGATCACCGGCATGCGGAGCAAGATATACCTCCTGATCGCCGAGTCTGCTTAAATCAAGGCCCAACACGGATTGCGTCAAAATATAACTCGGCGATGCGCCCCAGCCGTGACTAAAGCTCACGGGAATATGATCAACTAAATAAGTTGGCGTATTGCCTTGATAAGCGCTCGGCACGGTACAGGCCGGCGTTGACGGATCATACGTCTCCCACCAGGTCGTCGCTCCCCGGTCCAGCATGCCGCCCCAATAGCTTCTTATGATTTCCAGGGCGCGGTCTACGCGTCCTTTGCTCATCAGCGTCTCCAGAACCACATGATAGAAAAAAGCGCCTCTTAACGGCGGCAGCTTTCCGCCGTCGTACCATTCGTCCAGGAAGCGGTCCTCTTCCGCCGGGTCCATCAGGCCGGACCATATCGCCGCAAAGTTGGTCTGAGCCGTGATCTGCTTCGATAATCCGTCCGATCCGATGCAATCCGCAAACACGATCTCGCCAGGGGGCCGCATCTGCTCCCTTATGGCAGCGCGAAGCCGGACCGCCTGGTCGTTCCACTGCCCTGCCAGTTCACCGTGTCCAACCTCTTGCGCCAGCTCCGCCGCCAACCCGAGCGCCTTGTAATAGAAGCAGGAGACGGCCGTCACCCGATCGCGCCGGTCGATGTAATCGGCCCAGTCGATAAAGCACCACCAGCCAGGCCGGTCGGCGCCGGCAAACAGGCCATCCCGATCCTCCTGCAGCGCGAACCACGCCATCAACCGCGTAATGGCCGGCCAGATTTCTTCCAGGAAACCGCGGTCCTTCGTATACAGCCAGTGGGAATGCACGCCGAACAACCAATGCGCGCAGAAATCGGGCAGCAGAAACGAGTTTCGTTCCGGGCCGGTACCGGGTATGGAGCCGTCGTCGTTCTGAATCCGCGCCCCTTGCAAGAGACATTTGCGCAGCAGCCGATCGTCTCCGAACGCATGGTAGATGACTTTGCCCATGACCACGGCATCGGCTACCCAGAGCGCCTTCTCGCGCAGCGGACAATCCTCCAGATGGTCCTGGCTGTTCACCAGCGTCGTATACGCCCCGACCTCCCAAATCCGGTTCAGACGCTCATCGCTGCAGCGAAAAAAGCCGGATTCGTCAAACGGATAGTGGACGGATTCGACGCCGAAGCGCGATATCGTCAGCGCGGCCGGCGTCGCCTGTGCCGTAACCTGAAGGAAACGGAAAGCCCGGCGGCCAAAGGGCTTCAACCGATTTCGCCCCTTGCGCAGGATGAAAGTGTCATACAACTGCAGCTCCAGCGATTCTCCGTACGACAGCTGGATCACGCCGCCCTCGGGTGCGTCCAGCTCCAGCTCGGGATACCCCACGATTTCGCTAGCAAAGTCATACACAACACCCGGCAGCGAGCCGGGCATACTGGCATCGAGCGTCCAGTCCGTTGTACCTCCCGCTAACCCGCCTGGATCTCTTTCTTTTCCCTCCTCTGGCAAGCCAATAACTTCTTGACTCGAAGGGGCATGCTCCGGCGTACCGAACGCTTCCGTGCTGCCTAAGCGATTCCGCAGCATGCCCGACTCCCCCAGGCTGACGCCGAAATTGGCCTCGGTCCGCACGATCGCGGCCGGACTGACCCATTCCCTGTGCAGCGGAGGAATCTCCCGCGGAAGCAGTCGCGGCCATGGCGAATCCGGATCCAATGCTTTGGCGATAACCACCGCCCCGCTCCAGGAGGAATCGTCGTAAGCGGATTCCTCCCATCCGTCCTCCTGCTCCGCGAGATAAATTTCGCGGAATCCGTTCCACTGATGCTGGCGCGACACCCGGGCCATCCATCTTGGCGATCGCCGGACCTTCCAATCCGCATCCGTGGCGGCCACGCAGAACACTCCGTTCCCCTGCTCGATCTCAAGCTCGGCAATCAATCCCCCCGGCCCTTGCATCTGGCCTGTCACGATATCGGTCGAACCGAAATTGTAGGCGACGATGGCCAGCACATTCCTACCTTTCGCCAGCAGCGGGGTCACATCGATCTCGTCGTAATATTTCCACTGCTGGTCGGCAGGTGAAGGCCCCCTCCCGACCACGGTACCATTGACATAGAGCAAGTACTCCTGGTTGGCTGACACGTACAATCGGCCCGCCATCGGCGCTTCCTGCAAGTCAAAGCTCCTTCTCGCTTCCAGATACACGTTGGCCGTATTCGGGGGGAAATCTCCCCAGATCCAGCTCGCTTGCCAGTGCTCTTTCATCATGCCCTCCCTGCCAGCTCGGCTTCCCCGATGCGAGCTGATTTGATCATGCGGCCATGCTCCAGCTTCCATTCCACCTTAATCAAGCCCCTGGGACTTGGAATCACGCCCCGTGCGGCCGTGAGCCCTCCGATCGCATGAGGCTCGAAAGCGATGCGGGCATATCCGGGCTCAAGCGCGCGAATCCCCAGGACATACCTGGCAATCCAGACCACCGGCGTGCTCGACCAGCTGTGGCACAGGCTCATCCGATAGGAATCGTACGCGGTATACGTGGTCAGGGCATGGTGAATATCGCTGCTCGGCGTCAGCCTGATCCCCTCCCAGAACGTGGTTGCTCCCGCATCCAGCATCGTTCCCCAGACCGTAGCGATAACCGCCCACGCCCGTTCGTGCATGCCGTACTCCGAGTAGCATTCCGCCAGCCAGTAGGCGGACAATGGCGTGAGCGGGTCCCTCAGCCGATAGTCGAGGAGAAATCTGCGTGCGCTGTCTTCTCCCACGTACCCGCTCTTAATGCCGATGACCGAGGTGAGCAGCGCGTATGACGGCCCGATGAACTGCTCCTCCTTAAGCTCCGCTTGCGGTTCATCCCAATGGAGCCCAAGCTCCGGCATGTAATCCGCCAGCTGTTTCATTTGGCTCTTCGCCATGCCGTAAATCGCGTTCAGGCACGCCCACGATTCAGACGTCCCCATGGGCGACCATTCGATAAAGGAATGTGCCTCTCTGGCATCCGGCATGAAAATCCCGCTGCACGGATCCGCATTCGCCTTCACCCAAGCGATATGCCGCTGCAGATCCTCACGGATTTCCCATACGAATTCGCGGTCTCCCGTCTCGAAGTAGTAATCCCATATGCTGCTGAGCCACCACAGCGTATAGGAGGGGAGATTGTTCATCCAATAGCCGTAAGGGGTCCGGCCCAGCTCCCGGAGCGACCGCTTCAATACCGAATAATCGTCCCAGAGCGAGTATTCGGTTTTGGCGGCCAGGTAAATATCGTAAGCCCAATTCAGGCGATCCCGCTTGATGCCGTCCCACAATCCGATTTGATGGCAGACCCGGCTGGTATGCACCGACACGTCATAGATGCGCTGTAGAAGGTTGTTGTCCGTCTGCAGCTGCCCCGCCTGGTTCAGCGCAGCACCGGCAGCCTCCAATCGGAGCTCGATATGGAATGTTCCTCCATCGTCCCCGCTTACGTAAATTTGCACGTACCGCATGCCCTGGGGATTCGTTGCCGACAGGCTCCCCGGCGGAATCGCCAACCACTCGGTCATGCATCCGTCATAATGCCGCAGCTCTTGCAAGGATTCAGCGCCATTCCACAGCAAACCGATCTCGGAATCGCCGTGGTTGGTCACCTGCATCCGCACATTGAGCTCATGGGGCAATTCCAGCAGCAGCTTCGGCATCCGGCTCAAATTCAGCCCTTTCTGCTGAGTCCTGCGTTCCTTCCATTCGCCCTGCTTCAGAAGATGATAAAAAATATGCCGTTCATTCCGGGACTCCACTTCGCCTAGGATGATTCGCCCTCCGGCTGTTCCATTCATCTGAATTACACCATCTATGCCGCTGACCGCTTCCACTCCGGCTGCGGACATGACTCTTATGCCTTGAACAGGCTCGACCACGATATCGCCGTATCCTCCGGCAATAAACCAAGGAGGCGCATGATCCAGGTCTCCGAAGGGCTCCTCGCCCCAAACGCATACCACCTCTGCCGGACCGTCCCCGGCCTCCCAGGTATCATCCGTTGCCAGCCATAAGCCTTCGCTTCCGCTCAAGTAGGCGATGCATCCCACCGAGCGGTCATGCAGATGCATATTGATGGGATGCATCGGCATCGGCTCCGTATTTCGGAGCTCGATTCGGAGCGTATAGGCTCCAGGCTCCAAACTGCCGGGGAGCCCCTCTACCGGATAAAATGCGGACGTATGCCTGGCATGCTCCGGGAAATGGCCGATCACGTCATCGTTCAGCCTGATCTCGGCTTCTCCCGTACAGGCGATTCTCATCTCAAGCTGCTCAACCGCGGCATGCAGGACAAAGGTTTTTTCCAGTACGACATGCCGCCGGCCCTCACGTTCCCTGTGCCAGATCCAGCTGGGTATCTTCTCCGCTTGCCTGTGTATATTCATCCATCTCTCTCCATTTGGTCCGTCGTTTTATATTTTTAAAGCCCCTTGCGTAACGCCTTGAATGTAATACTTCATCCCGAAGCTGAACAGCAGCACCAGCGGAATCGCCGAAATGATGTACGCCGCGAATTCCACGCCCATGTTGGAGATGCCGAACTGGTTCGTGAATTGCGTAAGCCCGACGCCAATCATCTGGATGCTGTTCGATTTAATGGTCAAAAGCGGCCAGATGTAATCGTTATAGATCCCGACGGACTGCATGATCATCAAGGTCATGAGGACGGGAACGGACAGAGGCAGCACCATTCTCGTGAACACCACGAACTCTCCCGCACCGTCGATTTTGGCGGCATCAAACAGCTCGTTGGAAATGCCCGCCATGAAGCTCCTGCACAGAAAGGTGCCGAAAATCTGGCCTCCCGCGGCCGCGCTGATAATGATGACCCACGGCGTATTCACCAGCCCCAGATTCGCATACAGCACATAAGAAGGGATCAGCGTCATGACGCCCGGTATCATCATGATGGCCAGCATCAGCATGAACAGCACCTCCTTGCCGAGAAAGTCCTTCTTGGCAAAGGTATAGCCCGCAACGGCGGACAGGGCCACGACCAGCGTGCCGCCCACCGCCGCATAGAGCACCGTATTCAAGGTATACCGCCAGATCGCCGCGAAGGCTTCCGCATAATTCGCGGTCTGCGCCGGGATGGGCAGCGTCCAGATGCCTCCCAGAATCTGCGCGTTATTTTTGAAGGATGAAATCAGGGTGAAAGCGATGGGGGCGAGGGTCAACGCAACAAAAACGATAAGCAGCACATAAAGCGCCGACTGCTGAACGAGTCTAGCCTTAGCATTCATGCCGTTTCCCTCCTAATCCGTATTGGTTTTGATGAATTTCATATTGATGACCGTAATCACCATGATGATGGCAAACATGCTGACGCCGAGCGCCGACGCATAGCCCAGGTCATTGAATTTCGTTGCGGCAAAATACATCTGCAGCGCCGGCACGTAGGTCGAATCGGCAGGCCCCCCGCCGGTCACGATCAGGATGGAGCCGAAGTCCTGAATGATGCCGATCAGCGCGAGCACGATCAGCAGCTTGAATTGCCCTGCCAGCAGCGGCAGGTGAATCGCCCGGATAATGCGGAAGGATTTGGCGCCGTCGATTCTCGCCGCTTCGATCACTTCTTCCGGAATGGCAATCAGCCCCGAGTACATCACCAGCAGCTGCAGGATGCCGACGAACGGAAAGCCCATCATAATGATGGCCCACAGCGCCGTATTCGGGTCCCCCAACCAAGGATGGCTTAGCGAGCCGAGTCCGATCATGCGCAGCAGCTGGTTCACAAGGCCGATGTTCGGATCGTACATGTCCTGCCAGACCAACAGCATGCCAACGGATGGGATGACCATGGAAATGACGAAAAACGTGCGAAATACATACTGGGACCTTTTGCTTCTCAGATGATAGATCAGCTCCGCCACGATCAGCGGCGGAATGAGAGCCTTGAACAATCCGGTGACGATGAGGATGAGCAGATTGCCCACGCCTTTGGTGACGTACGGATCGTTCGCCATTCGCCTGAAATTGTCCAGCCCGATAAACTCGCTTCTGGCCCCGGGATTCCAGTCGTACAAAGAATGAATCAAGCCGGAGAACGCCGGGATATACAGGAATATAATAATGAGCGTAAAGCTGGGGAGCAGCATGGCATACGCCAGTTTGCTCTTCCACAACCGGTGAAGAATGTAAGGTTTTTTGCGCCATAACCAGAAAAATAACAGGGCCGTCAACAGAACGAATACGATCACGGCCGCTACCTGTACCACGGTTTTGACCATCGCCGCCTGTTTGCCTTGCTCCAGCACGGCCCCGACTTCATATTGGAAGACGGCTCCTTTGTCCGAGCCTGCGAAGAGCCGCGTGCCGTCTTTGCTGAACCGGATTTGCTGGCCGGCTCCGGCCTCCTTCGTGCTCCACAACAAATCGCCGTCTTGATTGGCCACGTAATAATTGCCCGAGTAATCCGCTACCCCGATAAACTCCCCGTCATGGGTGACATGAACGGAGGTCACTTTATCCTTGGTCAACAATTCGCCAAGCCTGCTGCCCTCCGCCGAATAGAGGACCGCTTTATTGCTGGACGTTCCGACCACCATCGTTCCGTTATCCGCAACGGAAGCATGAAGAATGTCGCCCTCCAGCGGCGTCTGGAATTGCAGCTCGCCGGCAGGATTGAACAAATAGGCATACTGGTTCGCGGCTCCGGCTGCCAGCCATTGCCCGTTCGGGGATACCGCGGCGCTCTTCACCGCGATGCCGATCGAAATTTCACGCAGCGTCTGTCCTTGTTCGTCCAGGACATGCACCAAACTTTCGTTATGCAGCGTCACGATAGCCAGCTTGCCGTCGGGCGTTGCCGACAGATTCTTGATCATTTTCTTAAAATCCCGCTTCCACAGCTCCTTGCCGTCAGCACTCAGCATATAAAGATGCCGGTCATCGGAAGTGACGAGCATGCGGCCGTCATTCAGGAGGGCGACACCGGTCACGACGTTGTTTGCCATGAATTCGAATCGCTGGGTGCCATCACGCTGAAGAAGAATGGCACTCGCGTTCTGCGTACCGACCGCCACCAGCTCGCCGTCTTCCGATATGGACAAGGCTTTGATCGTAAGGCCCTGCTCCATCGTCCAGATCGGCTCAGAGGCATGGATCGGCTGGGCAAATAGAAATAGCAGCAGCGAAGCCAGCAGGCAGGAATATATTGTTCTCATCACCTTCGTGTTCACACTCCCTTCCATGCCAAGTGAACCCGCAGGACTTCACCGATGAAGGCGAAGTCCTGCGCCTTACAGCCATTTACAGCCTTCTAATGCTACTGTCTGACAGGCGGCTGACGCTCCGGATTCTCGATATCGGAGAGTTCTTTTTTGCGTTCCTTGAGCATGGCTTCGAATTTGGCGTCAATATCCGCCTGGTACTGCTTCAGCAGCTGATCCACATCGATTTCATCGTTGAAGTATTTGGAGATCAGGCCGATATAGCTCTGCACGGACGGCTGATAGTCATGGAGACCGCGGGCCAACACGTTGCCCGGGCTGTTCAGCCCTTCCGTATTCCCGATCGCGTCAAACGATTCGAACGTCTTCTTCATTTCTTCCGGCAGCTCGATGTCGTTAAGCAGCGGCGCGCCGTTCAAGGAGGCGTCTTTGGAATTCTGGATAGCTTCCAGGTACACTTTATATCCTTCCGGGCTGGTCAAATACATCATGAAATCCACGTTCAGGGCCGTTTGCTCCGCATTCTTCTTCACGAAGCCGTAGAAGCCGGTGTAGATGTGAATCGTTCTCGCCGGAGCCTGGACCAGCTCCCCTTCCATGGAAGGCATGTTGAAGAATCCGAAGTCGAAGGATTTCACGCCGCCGCTCTCTCCCGTTTTTTCCGCATCGGCAAAATCCTTGGGAAGCTGCCAATAGGAGGACGGAAGCGCGACCATGGTTGCGGCCTTGCCTGTCAGGAAGAGCTTGTAGGCCTGCTCCTCGGACATGCCCATGAAACCGTCCGGGGCATAACCGAACAAGGTTTTCAGATTTGTCATGACTTCGCGCCACGCCGGATTGCCCTCGACTTTATACGGGCCGACTTTGTTTTTGATCGCCTGGTACATTCGCAGCTCGTTCGTCGATACTTTGGAACGGGAATCGTTGTACGGGTCGCTCAGGTCGAACTTCCAGTTATCGTCGATGTTTGGCATGTACGTATAATCTTCCGGCTTTGATTTGATCAGCTCCACGTAATCGCGGAAGTACTGGTCCGGATAAATGCGCATGAGCCAGCCCGCCTGACCGCTCCACAGGGAGAGCGCGTTGCCGCCGATCGTGAACGGGATATAACCCGCCGCCTTTAGTTTGTCGTAGGTCGCGATGAGTTCATCGAACGTTTTAGGGGTATCGGTAATCCCCGCTTTCTCGAACATCTCTTTGTTGTACATCCAGAGGATTTGAACCGATTCAAAGTTAAGCGCTTGCAAAGTTTGTAGGTTAGGGTCATCCAGATTAACGCCCATGCCGTCCAAGTTGAAGCTTTCCTTCCAGAGCTTTCCGGTGTAGGGGTTCTCCGTCTCCAGCCAAGGCTTGAAGTCCACGAATTTCTGGTCTTCGTTCAGGTCGCTGTTTTCATTCGTGTTCACAAAATCGGCCTCCGGCTCTCCGGCGGCAAACTGAGCCTGCAGCCATTCGCGGTAACCCTCGGCCGGCTTGATATCCACGACGACCTTCACGTCCGGATGCTTAGCCATGTAAGCGTCGGCTACCTTGCCCCAAACCTCGGCTGAGGCACCGCGCAAGGATATTTGGATCGTGCCGCTTTTAGGTTTTTCCGTATCTTCTCCGGCTGGTTCGGCTGGTGTTTTGTTATCCGTTGGGGTAGGCTGTTCGGATGGTGACGGGCTGGCGGTATTGGGTCCGCTGCTGGTACAGCCCGCTGCGATGATGATCATTAGTGAGGAAATCAAAATGAGGCTTACGATTTTTCTAAAATGGATCATGACGTTCACTCCCCTAAGCGTTTAATGAATTCGCTTACATTTATGTGAAGTCTTAGATGTCTAAATTGGACCCGCATCACTCCCTTCAAGGTTAACAGGGTGCAAAAACGTTTTTGCACCCTTCAAAAAAAAGAATCGTCCAACGAAAATATCCGTTTTCAGGTCGATTCTCTTTCAATGACGGTACACGGCAAAACGATCGTCTGAATATCGTCAAAACGAATTTCGCCGTCAATCAGCTGCATTAACAGCTTCGCTGCTTCCAGGCCCATCTGCCGCATCGGCAGCTCGATCGATGTAATGGATGGCCGGGCCAACTGGGACACGGCCGTGTTATCGAATCCGATCACCGCCAGGTCCTCCGGCACCATGTAACCCAGCTCCTGAGCCTTCTCGACGACGCGGGAAGCGATCACGTCGCGTCCGGCGATGATGGCGGTAGGAGGCTCGACTCTGTTCAGCAGCTTCTCCGTTTCCGTATACCCGCTGTCTTCTTCGAAGGAACCGATCTCCACCAGCCGCTCATCGAACCCGTCGCCTAATTCCTCCATGGCCTGGCGGTAGCCGTTATACCGGTCCAGCGAGGCATCCACTTCCAGCGAGCATGGGGTGATGAGCGCAATCCGGCGATGACCCTTGCCGATCAGATATTTAACGGCTTCATAGGCGCCTTGCTCGTTATCCGCATTGACGCTGTGACACACCCCGGGCATGGTCGGCCTCCCGAGCAGGACAAAAGGAAACCGGTTCTTGATCAGCTCCCCATACGGCTGGTTAATGGCCGCCCCCATCAGGATCAGCCCATCCGCCGATTGCTTGCGGTAGACGTCCAGCAGGTGATCCGCCAATTTATTCGTACTCGGCTTCTGAAAGGACAGCAGCAAATCGTAATTGTTGTCTCCCGTCGCCTCCCCAAGTCCCTTGACGACGTCGAGGAGAATGGTATTCTCCAAACCGTCCACCGTATCCTCGACCACCAGGCCGATGTTGTTCGTCTTCTTCGTAACCAATCCGCGCGCGGATTGGTTCGGCCGATAATTCAGCTTCTCGATTGCATCGAATATCCGCTTCTTGGTCGCTTCCGCTACATGCGCGGAGCCATTGACCGCAAACGACACGGTACAAACCGCTACGCCGGCCTCACGGGCGACGTCTTTTATGGTTGCTGCCATCATGATCATCCTTATCCAAAATTATAGGAAAGCATTTAATTAGACTATAAATGCAGAACTGTAAAACCGCAGAGTTCCAACTACTTATGTAAACGCTATCAGGTATTAGCCGATTACGGCGTTATCGCGTTGAAGAAAGAATCGCCGAATGACGCAATGATTGATGTTCTCTTGATGCAAAACGTTTTTGCAAAAACGTTTTGTATATAAAATACACCGGGTTATCGGCAGTGTCAATCCTGTTTTTTGTTCTTATTTTATCTATTTCGTAAATGAATAGCTCGTCAACGAACCGCTGTACGTTTGATATAGGTCCGTGATAACTCCTCTAACTTTGCAAACAAAGGATTGATTTCCAGCGGCGATTCCCATAACATTAAACATTATAATGATATAATGTTTAATGTTCGCAAAATCATGGATGCAGGGGGATTTCATATGAAATTTCGTTTCGAGGGCGCTGTTACGGATGTCATGCCAGGCATTGAGCTGCTGCTGGATGAGCTTGGCGTCGAACTTTTGGAAAACGGCATCCCCGTTGAGGTAGCCTTGTCCGATGGCGATCTGGAGGTCGGCAGGGACCGAGACCGCGCCTATATTCGTTACGGACGAAAACATCAATTTTTCCGGGGACTCGGCCTGCTGGTTCAACATAGCCGCCAAAGCGATTCGTTCCACCTTCACGAACGCCAGCAATTTGACCAAATCGGCCCGATGTTCGACCTGTCCCGCAACGCCGTGCTGACCATGGACAGCTTTAAGCTCATGCTGAATAAAATGGCCCTGATGGGCATGAACAGCGTGATGCTGTACATGGAGGACACCTACCAGATCGAAGGCGAGCCGTATTTCGGTTATATGCGCGGTCGCTACACGCAGGCGGAGCTGAAAGAGATGGACGATTATGCCGATCAATTCGGCATCGAGGCTTTTCCAAGCATCCAAACCTTGGCGCACCTGGAGGAGTTCCTGAAGTGGGAGCCCATCAAGCATTACCGCGATACGAAGGGTGCCCTGCTCGTCGGCAGCGAGCAGACCGATTCCCTGATTGAACGGATGATCGAGGCTGCCAGCGCTCCGTTCCGCAGCAACAAGATTCATATCGGGATGGACGAAGCGGAGGAGCTCGGACGTGGTAAATATTTGGATCACAACGGTTATGTGAGCCGTTTCGACATTATGATCGCCCATCTGGACAAAGTCCTGGCTGCCGTTCGCAAGCGCGGCCTGAAGCCGATGATGTGGAGCGACATGTTCCTGAAGCTCGCTGCCGGCGGAGGCGGCGATGCGGCGTATTACGACAAGGACACCTCGATCCCGGAGGATATGGCCCGCCGCATCCCGAAGGATGTGGACATGGTGTACTGGGATTATACCCACATGGAGCCGGCGGACTATGAGAAGCTGATCGCCAATCACCGCCCGCTGGGCTGCAACCTCGTGTTTGCCGGAGCCGTCTGGATCTTTAACACATTCGGCGTCAACTACGGGTTGTCCCTGAACGCATCGAATGTTGCGCTTCAAGTGTGCAAGCAGGAAGGAATCCGCGAGGTATACGCCACGATGTGGGGCGACGACGGCAACGAAGGAAATCCGTTCGCGGCGCTGCTCGGTCTGCAGCTTTATGCCGAGCATGCCTACTCGGAACAGGAGCCTTCCCCGGCTCAGTTGGCGGAACGGGTGAAATTCTGTACGGGCATCGACATGGAGTCGTTCCTCCTGCTGAAGGATCTGGACGAGATTCCCGGCCAGGAGCCGAACAACGCCAAGCAGAGCAACCCGTCGAAATTTTTGCTGTATCAGGATGTGCTCCTCGGGATGTTCGACAAACAGATCGAAGGCCTGGACCTCTCGAACCACTATGCCGAGCTGGAGCAAAACCTGCGCGCGAAGCGCGATAGCACAGCCGAACTGGACTATCTGTTCGAGATGCCGGAGAAGCTGAGCGCCGTCCTCAAACGCAAGAGCGAAATCGGCATTCTGCTGAGGCAAGCCTATGATGCCAAGGACGTCGATACCTTAAGGCATATGGCCAAGAACGTGCTCCCTGCCATCTCCAAAGCCGTGCAAGAGCTGCGCATTGCCCACCGTACGCAGTGGCATCGGATGTTCAAGCCCTTCGGCTGGGAGGTCATCGATATCCGCTATGGAGGCGTCATCACCCGCCTGGAAACCGCATCGTTCCGCATTCTGGAATACGTGGAGGGACGGACGGCACGGATCGAGGAGCTAGAGCAGGAACGGCTGGTGTTCAGCACGACCAACCGCGACAACCACAAGGGCGTCGGCTGGTGCAGCCATTATTACCGCATGGCTTCGCCGAACGTGTTCTACCATGTCCTGAATCCTTTTTAAGGGTTCCGGCTGTCGGATTCTGCTGATGCCCTGTCATCAACACATAATAAAAAGCCCCGGTTGCCGGGGCTTTTTTTGCATTTATCGCTGAGGCTTAGGCGATATGCTCTATTCACGCTCAGGATCCGTGCCGCTGCACTTCCTCATACCAGTCTCGCACATCCCGGCTAAGCCGTTCCACGATCTCCGGGTAACGGTCCGCCAGGTTGGAGCGCTCCCCGGGATCCCTGGACAGATCGGACAGGTGAATCTGATCCGGAACCACCCGGTCAAAATCGAGTTTTCCGTTCAGCACCAGCTTCCAATCCCCTTCCCGGACAGCCAGTTGGCCTTGATACTCCCAGAACAACTGCTTATGCGGCGACGGCTCGCGCATTTGCAGCATTTCCTTCAGGCTGCTTCCATCCAGCGGTATGCCTTTAAGCGGTCCTGCCGCCGGATCGACGCCGGCCAGATCCAAAAAGGTCGGTGCGATGTCCATCATAGCCGCCACTTCATCTCGCACTTGTCCGCCTTCCCATCCGTTCGGCCAGCTCAATATGGCAGGTTCGCGGATTCCGCCCTCGAACAGGCTTGCTTTATGCCCCCGGAAAATCCCCGCGCTTCCCCCGTAATACACGTCCTCCGTTCCATCCAGCCAGTTCCGGCTCTCGGAGGACGGTCCGTTATCGCTGGAGAAGAAAATGACCGTATCCTCGTAACAGCCGGCTTGCTTCAGCGCTCTCACGATCTCCCCGACGCCGTCGTCCACCGCGGCAATCATGGCGGCCATGACCTGCCGATCCCAAGGCAAATGCGCAAACCGGTCCATGTATTCCTGCGGCGCATGCATCGGATAATGCGGCGCGTTGTACGACGCAAACAAGAAGAACGGAGCCTCCTGCTCCTGCTCCCGCGACCGCTGAATGAAATCAACCGATCGTTCCGTGATCAGCTCGGTCATGTACCGGCCGTTCTCCCAAACCTCCGTTTCGTTTTCCCATAGATCATGCAGGGGGTTGACGCCATGGGCTTGGCCCCAGTAAAAAATGTGCGAGTAAAAATCGACGCAGCCTGCCTTGAATCCGAAAAACTCATCAAATCCATGCGCATTCGGGCTGGTTTCCTCGGACAAGCCCAAATGCCATTTTCCATACAGCGCCGTCCTGTACCCGGCAGGCTTGAGCGCCTTGGCCAACGTCACCTCGTCCGCAGGCAGTCCATGCGAGCCGCGCTTCGCCCCCAGAATCTCGCCGACTCCCGCTCGGGCCGGGTACTTGCCCGTCAATAAAGAAGCTCGTGAAGGAGAGCAGACCGGGGAATTCGAATACCAATTCGTAAAACGAATGCCTTCATCAGCCAACCCGTCCAGATGCGGGGTTTTCACGGTGTCCGAACCGTAGCATCCAAGATCTCCATACCCTAAGTCATCGCAATAAATCACGATAAAATTCGGTTGTTTCATATCTCCATTCACCTCTACTATGCTCGACTTGTTCCTCATCATCGTACCTTTTGGCGGACGAATACGGAATGCTCCAGCCTTGCAATCGTTATACAATATGTTGCATCATAGCAATAACAAAAGAAATGATCGCTATAGGCGGAAGGAGGACACATGAGTTTAACAGTGAATCAGCGGCCATCCCGAGAAGAATACTTTAACAACCCGGCTCACTTTGAGACACAACTGGGATTATGGATATTCAAATCCGGATCCCACCCCTTTTTCACCGAAAAAGTCGGTCCCCGGTCCGTCGAATTTTATAGTATACATTTCGTTGCCAGCGGCAGGGTGCGGTTCGGATGGGACGGCAGCAGCATCTCCCTCTCGGAAGGCGATCTTTTCTGCCTTTTCCCCGGCTCGGTCTATACATATGTCAAGGACTGCGACGAGCCGTCCACCATGATCACCTGGACGGCCTTTATGGGCGAGTTGATGCCGTCCATATTGAAGCATGTCGATTTATGTCCGGAACGGCCCTATCGTCAAAATGCCTTCAGGGACGATGCCTTGGCAGTCATCAAGGACATTCAGCGATTGCTCCGGCAGCCCCAGCAGGACCATAGCCTTCAGCTGATGTCGCTGGGATTCCAGTTGATCCACAGCATCGATCCCAACCGGGACCAGCACCTCCCCGCTGCTTCGGCTGCTTCCGACTGGCTCGAGTCCGTGCCCGGATATATGGGGCTTCATTGCACGGAGAACCTGTCCGTGGAGGAGCTTGCCGCCTGGGCCGGCGTGCATCGCAGTCACTTCACCCGCGCGTTTACCCGCCGATACGGCATCTCTCCGTCCCGCTACATGCAGCAGTTGATCATGGAGAAAGCGACCCGCCTGTTATCCGCCGAGGGAACCAGCATCACGCAAACCGCTTTATCTCTGGGCTATTCGGATTTGTTTACGTTCTCCCGCGCCTTTACCCGGTATTTCGGAATGACGCCAAGCGCATTCGTGAAAGCGAACCGCCCATCATCGAGAACAAGCGAATAACAGGGAACGGCCATACGATAAACGATAAAGGGATCGCCGTTATCGATCCTACAGCAACGAAAAGAGGCCATCCGATTAGGGATAGCCTCTAGTCTTATTACATTATCTATTTTTCGTTGTTACAAACGGCAGGACAACCTACTCCTCCATCAGCTCCCACAGCGTGGTGAATGCCTCACCTTCCAATTGAAAGAATACAGGCGCATTGGCATATCGCACATATTGGCCGCCTTTAAACAGTCTTAACTGGACTTCCGTCCCGTCCTGCAGCTGGATATACAGAAATTTCTGCTCGCTAGGCCCGGTCTCGTAGATCCCTTGCTCAAACAAAGGTTCGGCCGCTATCGGCTTCGCTTCATATAAAGCTTCAACGAAGGCTTGCACCTCCGCATCGGCGGAAAGCTCGCGCAGTTTGTTCTCGCCCATGTTCCAGCTGTCGAAATCCTGCCATTTGACCGAAGTCATGTTCCCCATCAGATTCAGCTTGCCGATAATATCCTCGCCCTTGGCCACCGTAATCCCGTTCAGATGCTCATACAATTCGGCGTAGACTTCCCCGTCGTGCTCCATGTAGGACATAATTCTAAAATCGGCGTCGTATCCCTTAACCGTAAAGATGTCCATTTCGCCGATCGTCGAGGCAAGCTCCGTGTAATCATCGGAGGAGCTCCATTCCGTAATCCCCGACTTCGACCGTCCGAGCTTGTCGCCCCTCAGCTGCTTGGCGATTTCCGGCGTGATTTGCGTACCGGTTTGGGTGTAGATATTGCCCTGGTATACAACCAAACCGATCATGTCGGCTTTGACGTTGCTCTCGCCCGGAAGCTCGATTTTCGGAATGGTTACCGGATCGTGACCAACCTTCGCGGTCGGCGGGGTATTCGCCCCAGTCCCTTGTTGAACCACCGGAATATCGCTGACCGCTGGCTCGTTCTCAAGATTCAATACCAGCGAAGTCACTACCACCAGCCCCAGCATAATGGCCGCGGTGACGCCGGCGACCCCCAGTCGGCTCATTCTTGTCGTTTGACGCTGATTTTGTTTCATTCCTTTCATAATCCGCTCCTCCATTCCTTTATCAGGTTCTATTCGATCTATCAATGATTTGTAGTCACTCCGATTCATCAATCGTCCTCTCCTTCCAAGTCCATGCGCAGCAGCTTCCTGCCGCGCTGAAGACGCATCTTGACCGCAGACTCATTAATCTGCAAAATCCCGGCGATTTCCTTAACGGAATAATCCTCGTAATAAAACAGATGGATGACCGACTTATACTTGAACGGCAAACTCATGACGTTATCCATCAGCGTCCGTTCCGACGGTTCGACAAAATAATCGTTCATATGCTCCATTTTGGTTACCCGCTTGCGCCACAGGCTCCCTTGCATGTTCTTGCAGTGGTTCGTAATCACCCGGATGAGCCAAGCTTTCTTATGCTCCTGATCCCTGAAGTCGGGCGCTTTATATATCAGTTTAATGAACGTCTCCTGAATGGCTTCTTCGACATCCTGTTTATTCCCAAGGTACACCATCGCTATTTTAAAAAGCATATCGCCATATAATTCATAGGTTTCCGTAATATCTCCGCCCGGCCGGAGCGAATCGATCTGCATCGCCTTTAGACCTCCTTTTACCCTTAACACAGTTATGGACGCGGATCGGTCACATTTTGTTTTTAAGTTTTTCGGATTAAAAAAGAGGGTGTCCCAAAAGCTCTTAGATCTCGTGTGCCCCTCTTTCTGTTAGGAGACGCTCCGTGTACGAATCGTTTACGAAAGAAGCGGTGCAACGAAAGTAAAAAACAAGAAAATGGCGGTGCAAGGATCGCCTCCTTAGCACCGCCATTTCTATTTCCCATTTTGTTGATCAATGGAGTGTTCTTTAGCAGATTTGCTGGTGGACGCCCCCCTCTCGTTTATAACCAAGAGGCTAACCCAAAATGCATCCAGCCGCTATAGAACCTGTTTATTTTACGTACGTCAAATCCTGCATCAAACGATGGAGCACAGCGGCGCTTTCGCCGCGGGTGGCATTCGATTTAGGATGGAAGCGCTGCTTCGGATCTCCATTCAGAATATCAAGTGCCGCCAATTCATACACCGCCACCTGAGACCAAACACCGATCGCGGACGCATCGGCAAAATGAGCTTTTGCCGCGTCGACGGGGTTGTATCCGGCATACTCCAGCGCGTTGTAGGCCATCACGGCCATCTCTTCGCGCGTGATCGTCCGATTCGGCTTAAAAGTGCCGTCCGTGTAGCCGTTAATGATATCGGCATCGACGGCTGCCTGGATCGCTCCCGCGTACCAGTCGGATGAAGCCACGTCCTGGAAGCTGCCTGACGCAGCGTCTGCAGAAAGTCCCAATGCCCGGACGACAAGCGCTGCGAACTCGGCCCGAGTAACTGGAGCGTTCGGAACAAAGGTCTGCTCCGTGCGCCCGGTTACGATCATTTTGGCTGCAAGCGATTCAACCTCACCCTTCGACCAATGCGACGCGATGTCCTGGAACGTTACCGGGTTCTGCAACACCAGATACGTGCTGTTCGTGCGGCTATAGATATCGATACGTTGGCCGTTCACCTTGAATGGTACCGGCGTGTATTCGCCGTTTCCATCCACTCGAACAACTGCAATGTCCGTCAACGCATGCGATTTGTCGACATTCAGGGACCGTTTCACATACGTTTGGAACGAATCCAGCGTGAAAGTCTTGCCATTGCCGGACTTCACCGTCACGGTGTAGCTCACGGCTTGCAGCGCTTTATATCCTTTGGACGCCGCTGATTTAAGGGCATCCGCATCGACAGCAAGCTGAATGACCAATTGAAGGCTGCTCATGTCCGAGCCGGCTTGGGCTGCCAGCGCTTGAAGATCGATCTCCGTCTTCGGAAGCTCATAGCTTCCGTAAGGCGTCGCTACCACCAGCACCTGCGCGCTTGTCTGATCAAGCCACGCACGCAGCGCTTCATTCTCGATGGTAACGGATGAAGAAGAGATGGGCTGCGTGCTTGTTACCTCTACGGTAACTTTTCCACCCGTAGGCTGTTTCAGGGCTTCCTTCATGGCCGCTCCGGTCACGCTGCCTGTAACCATACCGTTCTCCACCTTCACCGGCACCTTAATCTTGCCTGGCTCCGCCGGCGGCGTCGTGCCAGGGTTGGAAGGATTCACGGGAGGCGTCGTCGGCCCTGGAGTTCCAGGCGTGCCCGGATTTCCAGGGTTGCCCGGCCCAGGCTCTCCCGGACCACCCGGAAGCGGCGATCCCTTCAAGTCCGTAATCCGTCCTTCCACGGCGGAGGTCTTGGCCGTGATGGTGCCTACCTTTTTCACATAGTTCGAGAACACCTCATAGTCAGGCTTATAAAGCAGGTTCACGCGCCCTTCCAGATAAGCCTTCTCGAGCGAAGCATAGAAATCGCCGCCCTTAGCGGTAAATGCGTTCGTCGCTACTTCATACGATTTATTCATGTCGATCGGCTCGTATCCGTTCTTGCCTTTCACCTCGATGCGCAGGACGCGTGATCCAATCGGCTTGGTCGAATCATAATAGAACCTCATCCCAGCGATATGCGGGAAGCGCCCGTCCTGAGCAGGGGTTTTGGAGACCCCGTTTTCCATGGCTTCTTTGATCTCGGCGCCCGTTAACGTGATCGTGACGAGATCATTGTTAAACGGAAGCACCGTCATGACGTCACCCATCGTGATTTTGCCTGCTTCAATCGATTCGCGGATGCCGCCGCCGTTCTGCAGGGCGATGACCGCATTCGTGCCGGCGGCTTGCGCCGCATCCAGCATGCCATCGGCAATCAGATTGCCGAGATTCGTTTCCTTCGTGCGGACATCGGCGCGGACGCCGTTCAGCTTCACTTCTGTCGTGCCAACCTCCGTTTGTTTCAGTTCCTCCACGCCTGGCTTATATTTGGTATTCAGAATTTGCAAGGCTTCGGGATCCGGCTGAATTACATACTGCTCATTGCTATCTTTCTCGTCAACGGAAATGAGGCTGCTGTTCCACTCTTGCAGAACACCCTCGTCATCAAATACGACCTCAAGCTGGCCTAAGAATTGACCTTTTTCACCTGTCTGCACGATCAGCTTCGGTTCGCTGTCCGTACGGTCCACGACCGCCTGATCCAGCTTGGTGTGACTGTGACCGCCCACGATGATGTCGATGCCCTCGACTTCCTTCGCAAGGTTGACATCCACGTCATAACCGAGGTGCGACAGTACGACGATTTTGTTGATACCTTCATTCCTCAGCATCGCTACGGTGTCTTTTGCCTTTTGCACCGCATTCTCAAAGGTGACGTCTCCCGGCGAAGCGATGTTTGCCGTGTCTTCGGTTGTCAGTCCGATGAGGCCAACCTGCTCCCCGTCTACCTCCATGATGATGGCCGGGTAGATGGTTCCATCCTTGGCATCCCGGGTCACTTCATCCTTGAATTTCTGGGTCAATAAAGCATCGGCCGAAAAATTCACGTTCGAGGAAACAAACGGGAATTTCGCATGCTCGATGAAATCGTTCAGCACCTCGGAGCCTTTATCGAACTCATGGTTACCGAAGGTCATGGCATCATATTGAACCAAATTCATGAACTCCAGATCGGCAAGTCCCAAATATTGATTAAAATACAGCGTGCCTGAGAATACGTCTCCCGCATCCACGAGCAGTGGATTGACCGCATTCGCTTTGGCTTCCTTGATTGCCGTAACCCGGCGCGCAATATTATCCGGCGAGCTTACGGTGTCCAGATTGGCATGCGTGTCATTGGTATGCAAAATCGTCAGCGGGAAGCCGTCCACGGCTTCTTCCTTCAGGTCGATCTGGGCGACGACCGGATCATGATCCGATACGCGGCCCTTGGAGGCCGGGAAATCGGCGTTCAGATGCACGATATCGACTTGCGTAGAACGGGTCAGGTTCTTGCTGACCAGAATATGATCCAGCACCTGCGAGTTTCCGTCATACGTGTACGTGTACTGCTCCTTAAGCGGAAGCGTCTCGATCAGGTTGTCTAATTCGTTGCCCTTTAAAATGTTTGCCGTCTCGGTAAATTGGAAATCATTCAAATCCCCCAGCACGACGACGTTCGCGTCAGGATTAGCGGACACCACGTCTTTCACGAATCCGTTCACGACCGCTGCGATCTGATGGCGCTGGGTTTCGCTGGAGAGAACCGGCGGCTGGGTATTGCCGAATGGTCCTTGGTCTCCGGATTTCGAGTTAAAATGATTCGCGATGACGATCACTTTTTCCCCTTGGAATTCGAACTGTGCTGCCAGCGGCTTGCGCGATGCGTTGAATGCCGCATTCTGCGGATCAATCCGGCCCGGATTCAGGGTTAACTGATCCTTCGCCGCATCATACGCCACGGATTCCGTCGGGGATCCCTTCTTGCCCTGAACGCTGTCCGATAACTGGACGCGATCCGCGTTGTAGAGGAAACCGACCCGAATGTTGGCTCCCGGCGCTCCCCCGTCGTTATTATTCTCTGGTTCAATGTCGGTAAAGCTGTAAGTTGGTCCGCCGGCTGCCTTGATGGCGTTAATCAAGGTCTGGTAGCTTTGATCGGCCGCGGTGGTTCCGTTGTTCTGCTCTCCGTTGTTATCCTGTACTTCGACGAGACCGATAATATCCGGAGACTTGATGTTGTTTACGATCGATTCCGCCAGCTTGTTGATTTTGGCGGAGCTTACGCCCGGGTAGAAATTTTCAATATTATACGTCGCTACTCTGAGCTGTTCGGCATTCACGTCAATAGTAGATACCTCTTGCTTAAAAGAGCTGCTGTCGATTGGAGGCAAGCTGTCTTTGGCAGGGATCACCTTGAAGTTCCCGCCGTTATACCCGATCACGCCGATCACATCATCGGCAAACGTATCGCCCGTGCTCACTTCCTGACCCGGATTGCCGTAAGCAATCAAAAGACGCTGCGGGTTGAAATTGCCGTTCTCTTTCAGAACCAGCCCGCCCGCCGGCGTAGTGACATCGGCGACATCATTTTCGACCCGGGTCGCAATGTTGTAGGTTCCGCTGCTTGTCCAATAGGGACTAATGATCGTTGGCTGCGGAAGTCTGACCAACATGCCCTCCAGCGACTCGTAGAAGTCGATGGCATCCTCCTCCGGATCGAACGTGGTCATGCCGTCATTATCGATAATGGCAGCCGGAATCGGACGTCCGCCTTTGCCTAATAGAACAGGGTCCGGCAGCTGCTGTGCCTGATCGAGCTTCTTGAACGATTGCAGCTCGATTTGAGTGGAAGTCAGGTTGCTGGAGCTTCCCTCGTTATACTCGGCCACTTTACCGGCTACGCTTACCAGATCTCCGATTAGAGGACGGTTTGGATCCGTGGAATACACGAAAATGGCATCCGAGGTATTCGGATTGGAATCCGGCTTCGGATCCTGGATATAGAATCCCTTAATGCTGCCGTTAGAGAACGTATAACCGTACTGGGTTACAACGCCTTCAATATCGGTTACCGTCTGTCCGTTATACGGCGAAACATGGTCCTCGCCTTGGATATCCGCGATGCGCGGCTGCTGAGTAGCCTTGTAAGCAAATTCGTATACCTTGCTCACATCCACACCCGAGACGACGATCGCTTTGATGGTTGTGTCACGGTCAATCTGAATCGGTGCGCTGTACAGCGTGCTTGCTGTCGTAGGAACCGATCCATCAAGCGTATAATAGATGCTTGCGCCTTGCGTAGGGCTGGACAGCGTCACCGTTCCCCCGGTAATGATCGGTCCGGCGCCCGGACTTGCGATTACGGAGAACATCTCTTCGATTAAGGCATCCTCGCCTAATGGAATCAGCTCATAGATATTTCCGAACTGCTTCACCACGCCCGTGATGCGGCTGAAGGTTTTCACCGTCTTCAGCTTGGACAAGCCGGAATAGATGATGAATTCATGCCCGCCTTGCTCGGCTGTGTATTCCCCAGGTCTATTCTCGGATTTGATGGTGACATCATTCAGGGAGACTAGTCTTGCCTCATAATTCTCCCCTGCAGCTGAAGATAGATCAGCTCCGGTAATTGGGAGAGCCTGCGGCACTCCGACTTGGTTCCCCGTTACGTCGTGCGGCAGCAAGGCGTGCGGTTTTATCTCCTGAAGATTGTTGTAAATCTCCATCACGCCGGCCACGCTCACCCGGTCGCCAACGCTGGCATTAAGCGGGTAATCATAGAGCACGATACCTGCCGTATCGTCTTGAATATAGGTCTCTCTCCCTTCGATATGCGTAATGATACCTTCCGTCCAAACATGCTCGCCTTTCGCCTTGCTGCGGGCATCAGCGACGGACGTTTGCGTTAAAATATCGTATTGGAACGAGGAGACCGGCCCATCCGGCTGGCCATCTTGGGCTGCATAGGCATGCACCCGCGTAGGCTCGTTAAGGATGATCGGGCCGGTGACGAGTTGGAATCCGGACCCGTTCCCGCCGGACAAATATACATCCGCATAAACGGAAGCGCCTACTGTAGGCGGATTCAGCGTAATCTCCGTTCCGGCTGGCCAGGCATTAGGCTCCGGATTGGCCGTTACCGCTCCCAGGCCCGAGCCAGGCGTGACCGGCGTAACGGGACTCGCACTGTTCCGGGGATCGGGCGTCGTAACGGTAAAATCGGCCGCATTGTTATCCGTGTCGCGGCCGCGGTCATTTTGACCAACGGTCAATTCCTTGCGGATCGCTGCCGTGCTGTTGGATAGAGCTGCGGTCGGGCTCGTTTCATACTCTGAAGCGGACCCATAGCCAATGAGGTCGATGCGATCGCCAGCGGCGTTCACCAGATCTACTTTGCCATTGGAGCCGCTAAGGTTCAATGCTCCTGCAGCATCAGCTGTCGGCAAAGAAGCACCTACCGAGCCGCTACTCTGCTGTTGGATTAAGTAATAAGCATAAGGTTCTATGGTACCAGTTAAAGAGGTCGTGCCGTTAAAAGTGCCTGATGCGCTTGCATAACGTACCTTCCAGCCTGTAAGGTCGACCGGACTGCTGGTCGGATTGAACAATTCGATAAAATCATGAGTAAAAGATGCCCCGCTATTCCCGCCGCCACCGTACACTTGGCTGATCACAACCTGGTCATGTCGGGGAGAAGCCTCCGCCACCTTCACGGGACTAAAAGGAACGATGATACTCAGAAGCATCACGATAACCAAAAGCACACTTAACGGCCTTTGGCACCTATATAATCGAATGCGCATTCAGGTGTTCACTCCTCTATTCTATTAAATTTTCTTACCTTATTTACTATATATACCAGATATGTTTTGGGAGTTCTAACCTAAAGTATGCTGGATGTAAAAAAACCTCCGATAGACCTAAACCCAAAGCTGGATAGGCATATCAGAGGTTCTATTTGTCTTACATCGACTTGCGCAATGCGTTACCGTTTACCTGAATCGAACGGCTCCCCTACCGCTTTCGGCGCATTCGAGGATTTGGAGAAAATCACGAGCGCGATCAGCGTGACGATATAAGGGAAGATCTTGAGAATGACCGGCGGGATTACCGCCAAGGACGGAATGACTTGGGATACGTTGGCTACCGTCGTGGCAAATCCGAAGAACAAGGTCGCCAGCAGGATGCCGAGCGGCTTCCATTGTCCGAAGATGAGGGATGCCAGGGCCAGGAACCCCAGTCCCGCAACGTTCCCCGTAAATTCGCCGGAATACGTCAACAGAATGACAGCCCCACCGAGTCCGGAAAAAGCACCCGAGATCATGACGCCCACATACCGCATGGACTGCACCTTAATACCGGCTGCTTCAGCCGCGTGCGGATGCTCACCGCAGGACCGGAGCCGCAGACCGAAAGGTGTTCTGTACAATATGAGCGCGCTTAGCACTAATACTAATAGAACAAGCCAGGTTGTTGCATAGGTTTTGGTAAAAAACAAATCCCCAATAACCGGTATCTTGGAGAGCAGAGGCACATCAAACGGCGCAAAACCATTCGTGATCGTAATCTTGCCGCTGCCCGTAATGTTACGGGCAAGGAAAATCGTCAAGGCACCCGCAATCATGTTGATCGCCGTACCGCTTATGATCTGATTGGCACTGAGGTTAATGCTGGCAAATGCATGCAGTAGCGAGAATAGCGCGCTCGCTGCCGCCGCGGCCAAAAGCCCTACCCATAATACCCACGATTGGCCAGGCCATTGGGCCTGCATTTTGAAAATGACAAAGGCGCCGATGAAAGAACCGACAATCATTAAGCCGTCAAGGCCGATATTGACGACCCCGCTTCGTTCACTGAACAGTGCGCCTAACGCAGTAATCAAAAGCGGGATCGTGTAAGCGATGGCATACGGAAAAATCTGTTCAATCGTTGTCCACATATGTCCTTACTCCCCCTGCTTTTTATTTGCCGCGCGACGCAGCTTCAATTTACGGTACAGACGCTCGATCAAAATGCTGGTTGCCGCAAAATAGATAATGATGGCGATAATCGAATCGGCGATTTCCGGCGGAATCTCCGTCATAGCATTCATAAAACCTCTGCCCGAGTAGAGAATCCCGAAGAACAGGGCCGACACCAAAACACCGATAGGTGCGTTGATTCCAAGCAGGGCTACGGCAATGCCGTCAAAGCCTTGGCTCGGCAGCACGCCGATCTGCATGCTGGAGGCATTCCCCGCATACTGTGCAACACCCGCGAGGCCCGCGAGGCCGCCGGAGATGAACATGGACAGCACGATGCTGCGTTTAACGGCGATCCCCGCATATTCGGAAGCGTGCCGGTTGAATCCAACCGCTTTCAATTCGTATCCGAGCGTTGTTTTGTTAATAAGGAAAGCGACGACCAGAACGGCGATCACCGCGATAAAAAAGCCCAGATTGACATAAGAACCTTGGAACATATCGGTGAGCCACTGCTGATGCAGCATGGCTTCCGGCGGAAGCTGGCGCGATTCCGTCTCGAGGCTCGCCCCTTTGAAGTAACCCGGAATGACATAATAAACGGTCCAGTAGGCCGTCCAGTTCATCATGATCGTGGACACGACCTCATGCACGTTATATTTAGCCTTCAAGAAACCGGGAACCACCGCCCATAGTGCGCCGCCGATGAACCCGACCAGCACCATGACCAACAGGAGCAGGGCCCGCGGCAGATCAAGTGAAAGGCCGACAGCCGTTGCGCAGAACCCGCCGATCAGCATTTGGCCCGCAGCACCGATATTGAACAGCCCGGTACGGAAGGCAAAAGCCACGGACAAACCGGTCAAAATAAGCGGAGTCGCCGTCGCCAGCGTATTACCGATCCGCTCGGGATTTTTAAGCCCGCCTTGGAGGAGATACTTATATCCTTCTACCGGATTATGCCCGGTCAGCGCCATAAGCAGTGCCCCCGCGATGAGTCCGAACAGGACGGCAAGCAACGATTTTACGCTGTTATTCATGTGGTGCCTCCTCTTTTTGATACCCGGCCATCATCAGTCCGAGCTCTTTTTCGTTCGTTTCGGAGGTTTTTACGATTCCTACCAGTTCACCGTTATTGATAACGGCAATGCGGTCCGACAGATTCAGCACTTCATCAAGCTCCAGGGAAACCAGCAGAACGGCTTTCCCCTTGTCCCGCTGCTCGATCAGACGACGGTGAATATATTCAATCGAGCCTACGTCAAGGCCCCGGGTCGGCTGAACGGCAATAAGCAGATCCGGATCGCGCTCTACCTCGCGGCCGATGATTGCTTTTTGCTGGTTACCGCCGGACATCGAACGCACGATCGACCGGCCGCCCGTTCCGGAACGCACATCAAAGCTCTGAATGATATGCTCCGCATGCTTGCGGATCGCTGCCGGCTGCAGCAGCCCGTTCTTGGAATACGGTGGGCGGTTATACACCTCAAGGATCAAATTCTCTTCAATCGTATAATCCAGCACGAGGCCCCTCTTCTGGCGGTCCTCCGGAATGTGGCCGATTCCGCTCTCATTACGCTGACGGACAGATAGACCGTTGAGCGTTTTTCCATTCAAGCTCACCGTTCCGCTCTCCGCTTGACGCAAGCCGGTAATGGCTTCTATCAGTTCCGATTGACCATTACCGTCCACGCCGGCAATGCCCACGATCTCACCGGCATGCAGATCCAAGCTAAATCCTTTGAGTGCTTCGACTTTTTTACTGTTTTTTACCGTAAGTGACTGGATCTGAAGAACGGCTTTGCCAGGGTTACTCTCCTGCTTATCCACCTTAAAGGAAACGCTGCGGCCTACCATCATTTCGGCCATCGCTTCGCGGCTCGTATCGGCTACGTCAACGGTGCCGATTGTTTTCCCCCGGCGAATGACGGTGCAGCGGTCCGCAACCGCTTTAATTTCTTTCAATTTATGCGTGATCAGAATGATGGATTTGCCTTCGTTGACCAGGTTCTTCATAATGCCCTGTAAATCTTCGATTTCCTGAGGGGTCAGCACCGCCGTGGGCTCGTCAAATATGAGTACTTCCGCATCACGGTACAGCATTTTGAGAATTTCCACGCGCTGCTGCATCCCTACCGAGATATCCTCGATTTTGGCATAGGGGTCTACGTTGAGCCCGTATCGTTTGGACAGCTCCTCGACCCGCTTGGCTGCGGATCTCACGTCTAAACCAAAGTAATACTTGCGCGTCTCGCTGCCGAGAATAATATTCTCGGTCACGGTAAACGGCTCGACTAATTTAAAATGCTGATGGACCATCCCGATTCCGAGTTTGTTCGCGACGTTCGGATTCGAAATCCGCACGTCCTTGCCGTTGACTTTGATCACGCCACGGTCAGGCTGGTACATGCCAAACAGGATGCTCATCAGGGTCGACTTCCCGGCACCGTTCTCGCCGAGCAGCGCGTGAATCTCGCCCTTCTTTAGTTGAATCGTGATATCGTCATTGGCCACGATCCCCGGAAATTCCTTGCGGATGCCCACCATCTCGACAACATAGTCCATGGTTTTGGGTCCTCTCCTTCTTTTTTGTTGGATATCTTCCTGTTCATCATTAACCGCTAAAAAACGCGGATCGACTCACTTCCAAACAGCCAGAACGCAGTTCGATAGAGATCATTCTACATTCAATATCAGGGTGCAATCGCTTGCGCCAGTGATACGGTCTGATACCTAAAATAGCCCCACAAAGTGGAGCCTATGCTTCGATGCTTGTTGCAAATACTTTGCGGGGGCCCCAAAACATATACATGCGATTACAGAATTGCTTACGCTTCGCTGAAATAATACCTTAAAAAAAGACGGAGGGAATCCGTCTTTTTTCATGCGGTATCGCTGCTTTTCAAGTAAGCCTATCCACGCTCCGCAGATAATCTTAGTGTCTTGAATTATTTAATCAATTCGCCTTGCTCTGCGGCTACTTTAATTTCGCCGGCTTTAATCTTCCCAAACACTTCGTCTACTTGCTTCAGAACGTCCTCGCTCAAGTTCGGGTTATTCTCAGGAAGTCCGACGCCATCATTGGTCGCATCCAGAGTAAGCGTCTGTCCGCCCGGGAATTTGCCTTCTATTTCAGCTTTGATCATATCGTAAGCCGCATGGTCGATTTTCTTGACAGCCGAAGTCAGGACAACCGACTTGTCGCCTTCGTAAACGCCGTCTTGATACTGGTCAACGTCGACGCCGACGATCCAAACTTCGGATCCCTGCTGCACACGAGTCTTCGCTTCGTTAATAGCTCCGACGCCAACGCCGCCTGCTGCTGCAAAAATAACATTTACGCCGCGGTCATACATCTGTGCCGCCAATTGGCTGCCTGCTGCAGTGTCGTCAAAGGTTCCTTGGTATACAACGTTTTCTTTGTTAATCACCAGTTTCGTACCGAGATTCTCGTTAGCATAAGCTACACCCTGCTGAAAGCCCCAGTTGAACTTCTGTACAGGCGGAATTTCCATGCCGCCGATAAAGCCTGCTTGTCCATCCTTCACATGAAGCGCTGTTGCTACGCCAGCCAGGAAGCCGGACTCCTGCTCTGCGAAGAAGATGGATACGGTATTTTCCTTAACGACTGGATCGGCGTCAGCTGTAGGGCGTGGTGATCCATCGATAATAACGAATTTAGCGTCTGTGTACTTTTCCTGTGCTTTAAACACAGCTGTCTCGAATTTGAAGCCTGGCGTTACGATGAATTTAAATCCGGCATCGTAAAGGTTTACAATTTCCTTCGAATAGTCAGCCTCTGTCTGTCCAGCTGGCTTCAGGTATTTATGCTCCATTTTGAAGTCCTCGTTCGCCTTCACGATACCTTCGTATGTGCCTTGGTTAAACGACTTGTCATCGATGGTTCCCGCATCCGTAACCATCCCTACCTTGAAGTTTGCCTTAGGTGCGTCGCCGCCTGCGCCGCCGCTTGGCTCTGACGCCGGTTTGTCGCCGCAGCCTGCCAGCATTGTGACAGATAACGCCAAACTGATTAAAGATATGACCCCTTTTTTCATTAAGGATAACCCTCCTAGGTATATATGCCCGAATACTAGATTCGCGCTATTTACAATATATTAATAAAAGTGACCCTTTTCAACATAAATTTGGGTGAATCTGTCAAACTGCATCTGTGCCGCGGTGAAACGTTTAAGACATGTTTTATTCCAATTCTAGTAGAGATAGGGAGAGATAATTTTCGCATCGTTGATTTGACGGTTTTTATAGATAACACGGGGATTACAGGCGGTGTGATACGAAGCGTGGACAGGGATTCAGACCCTTTGATTTGGTAAAAAATAAATACGCTTTACGAAAAGAAAGCACCTCGGCAAGGTGCTTATAAACATGCTGTTCATTCAATGAATGGCTGTGAATGATTATTCACTTGCGACGGATTTTCATCATGCGGTTATATGTAATGAATGCGGCAATAATCATCGCGATAAAACCCAGATTGCTCGCCGACTCCGGCGACATGCCAAACACGCCCGCCAAACTCGTAACCAAGTTATTCGTAAGCAGCGCCACCGCAATCAGCATGACCGGACGCCACACGCTGTACCTTTTCATCCTCGCAACACCCCCAGGCAGTTTCGAAACCATTCAAACACAAACCACTTAAGTCGCTTAGCTTCATCTATTAGATGCATTATACCATGAATAAGTATGCGTTTACATTAATCTTAACCTGCGCAGTGTGAATTTTTCGGATAGCCCGCAATTTCTTCATTGATGAGACGGTTCATAAACATCGTGATGCGCCACATATTTTCCATGCGGTCATCAAGACCGATTCAAAAATAAAAGCCATGGACGCAGCGTGGAAATCACGCTGCGTCCATGGCTTTTTTACGAAACATAAATTAATTATCATGCATTATGCCCCGACAGAAATTATCACGGAATGCCCTCATCCTAAATCAACAGCATGGAAATCAGGCCGCATGCCATCGGAATCTGAGCTCGTGCTGGAATAACTCGTCAGTCCTTTTTATTGTACTCGAATGAAATCTTAACGGGAGCCGACATTCCTTCCATAGAGAGATAGGCGTCGCAGGTTCCCTTTAAATTGCCGGTAAGCTTGATCGTGAATTGGAAACTTCCCGTTTCCGTACTGGTCGTCTGGCCTTCGTACCGAACTTTCCCTTTCGAATCGAGTATTTTCAAATTCACTTGGGACTGGCTGCCGTTCACGACCAGACCGTCGATCGTCAATTTCTTCGCAGCGGCATCCACCATGGCTCTTGCGCCGTCGATTGTAGTGCCACCCCCCGCATGGCCGTCAACGCCGAGAACTTCGATTTCATCAAGGAAGACCCAGACGTTGACCGGGAATTCCACTTTAACGTAGCGGGCAGACACTTTATCGGCTCCCGATTCCCCCGGCACACCGTCTGTTATCCCGCTCCAACCCACGAACTCGGCCGAGGCAGCATCCTGTGCCGGTGGCGGAGTAACGGTTGCCAGCGTGCTCCAGGACTCGCCGTCAGATGAAACGGAAAAAGTGACGTTCTGAGGGAAATAGATGCCGGGTCCTTGATCCTGAAGAAAATGGGCTCTAATGGCCCCGATCGATTTGTTGCCGCCCAAATCAAATGTGATGGTGCGGCTTCGTTCGTCAGGGTAGTCGCTTCCCGCATGGGCCTGCCACTGCTCGGTGCGGTAATCCGCCCCGCCGAATCGGCCGTCCGTAAGTTCGTTCCCGGAATCGGGATAGTTGCTGTTAGGCTGCTGTGAAATTGTATAGCTTTGGCCAAGAACCAGATTGCTGAGTCCCCCTTCGTCAGACCAGGTATGAATGAGAACTCGGGCGTAGGAATCAAGCACCGTTGCGGCCGGGACCGAAATCAACCCTTGCGCTTGGACGGCCGGGTCGTGAATGTGCGCGAGAAAATCCTGCATATACGTCACGGCTTCCTTCGGCTTGTTATCGTCCAGAAGAAGTTTGATGGTCTGCAATCGATACGTCAAATCATTACCAAAAGCCGGCTTGATTTCGTTCGATGCGACATAACGCTGTACAACCTCCGCCATCGTCTCCGGCGCCGGGCTGCTATCGATGGCGTACGTTCCGTTCAAATACTGGTACAGCCAGTCATACATTAAACGCAAACTTGGATCCTTGCTTACCCCTAAGTTGTATACTGCATTATTACCTTGATAGTGAGCTCTGAAGCCATTTTGCATCAGACCGGATCTAACGCCGCTGTCCAAGTATTCGACAAAACGCTGACGAAGTACGGGATCTGTCAGCATTCCGTCATCAAATTCAACTTCGTTCCCCATTCCGTATCGCTTTGCAGTATCCGTAGCATCGTCCAGACGGTCGGAATCCATTCCGCCGAAGAAATAGTTAGGCTGAAGCGCCGCGGCATCGAACCCTACGTCTTTCCACATAAACATTTTGTAAGCATAGGAGTGTGGAATCCAGAAAACCTTCATGTTCATGGCGTGCACTTTATCCGACACCATGCGAGCTATGTCCGGTCCCGATTCGGATATGTCGATTTGTTCCGGCATCCAGTACATGCCGACAAGCTCAAGATTCGAGTAGTTGGCAGCCTGCCATCTTTGCCGGGTCTGGTCCAGCCACCACTGCACCGCTTTTCCTCTGTTTTCAGACGCTTTTTCTTTGCCTACGACGGAGTCGTTGAAATTTAAGGAGCCGCTGCCGTCAATGTCGCCAAAATTGGTTAAGGATTCCCCTGGATTCGGAATCATTAACACAACCTTGACTTGATGATCGGGCTGTTTCAGCTTGGCCCCAACTTCCTTGGCAGCCTCATTCAACTGCTGCATATCGCCCGTAGCTGCAAATGTTTTATCCAAATACCATTTCCAATCGTCCAGGTTCGTTTGTCCCTGACCGAAATCGCGGCCGGCAGGCGAAGCAATCCCGAGATATAGAACGCCGTCATAGAGCCAATCGACCGGCTCGCCGTCTTTATTTACATAACTGATATTTGGGATAATCCGTTCCTTGTTCCAATCGCCCAAACCATTCGCATATTGTCCGTTATAAAACAGATTCAGATTCCGGATCCCGGCCGTAGCTTCCCCCGGCTCCAAAAAACGAGGCTGCTCGGCAGGAACCTTTACCGCCCCTTCAATCTTGCCGTCCATACCCATAATTTCGATTTCGTCAATATATTCCCGCTGTGTAGGATGCATATAAAAGGTCACCTTCACATAACGGGCATAAGCCAGCTTGCCATCCGTATTCCCGCCCTTGATTCCATCCCGGCTGCCATCCCATTCAAAGGTCTCCTGTCTGGGCGGTCCTTCTCCCCACAGAAGCTGCGTAGCGTTATGGGAAAGCAGCCCCCAATTTTCCTTATCGTCGGAGACATACATCGATACCGACAGCGGCACGAGAATCGAATTCGTAGGAAAATCTTGAAAGAAATTAGCCGTGATCTTTCCAATTGACTTTTCCTCACCGAGATCGAACACAACTTCGCGAGCCTTTCCGCGCAGATGTCCTACCCATGCCGGGTCGTTCATATCCAATGCGCCGTATTTTCCGTCCGTAAGCTTGTATCCGTCATCGGGATGCGAAGCTTCCGGAGCTTCAGACCATTCATACGGAAGACCTGCCGCGAGATTGCGGAATTGCGTCTCCTGCACAGCCGAAGATACTGCCGCTTGATTTTCGCCTATTGCTTGTGGTACCTGTTCCGCTGCCGGTTCACCAGCATCCGTCAATTGATCTAGATCGACCTGTGGATTACCCGAATCATTCCCTGCTTCCATCTGGTCTGCACCTGCTGCCTGCAGGACAGTCACATCCGGATCAAGCGATTTCGCCTGAACCGCTGAGAGCGGAGTCAGTAGTAATACGGCTGCCATTAATCCTGATAACCATTTTTTATTCAAATTCATCAAGGCCAGCTCCTTTTCTTTATTCTCGAGTACAGAAATATCAAAAACTTTAAACCCTTATTTCTGTTCCGGGTGAACGCTAGATTTTAATCCCCCCTTTCCCGAATTCCGCCATAAGCAAGCAGCAAAGCGTATAAGATCGGCTTCCTCCGGAAAGAGGAAGCCGTTACCGCCGGGCGAAGTTTCCAGTGGCAACGGCAGTAGTACAGCGCAGCCAAACACTCCGCACTTCAAGCGATCTGAGGTGTGGATAGGCAGTGGATAAGTAAACTTTGGTTTATCCGTGTTCAAGTGATTCTGTTTTATTCCGCCTTCGCCGCCAGAAACTCGTCAATTTGCTTTTGCAGCTCCTGCTGAATCTTGTGGAGGGCGGGACCGGCTTCCGCTTCGAATTTCTTCAATGTGTCCTCCGGATCAATAACCCCGTTAAACAACGCCGTGTAGTATTGCCCGTCGACTGTATTGTACTGGCTAACTTCGTTCTGCACCGGAGTACTGTCAAATTCGAAGCCGGCCAAAATGTCGGTGGTGAACATGTCGGCATCGCGAAGCACGGCATCCATTTCATCATTCTGCGGATCGCCGCCTACAACACTGCGCTCATCGACCGGATTCCATAGCCAAACATAGCCGAATGCAGAATAGCCGGATGTATCCAGGTTTTTCATTTTGTCTTCTCCTACCGCTTCCCAGTGCTTTCCTTCGATTCCATAAGAGAGCAGGTCGTAGTTTTCCTTCTCATTCGCCCAGTTCAGGAACATAATCGCCCGCTCCTTGTTCTTGCTCACCTTCGGAACAGCGAGGAAATTCCACTGTTTAAAATTGGTCAAATTCGCGCCTTTTTCCGGGTTAAAGAAGGTGACCGTTTCCAGCTCGCCTCCCGGTACGTTGTTCTTGAACGTGTTCTTGAGGGAATCGCCGATGCCGAACGCGCCGTTTGTGACGATTGCTACTTTGCCTGCCGAAATCGGCTGGTGAAAATCTTTTGTCGTCAAAATGTCCTTGAAGATCAGTCCGTCTTTAAACCATTTGTGGGTGTTCGCCAGCCACGTTCCGATCGGCTCCCGATCCTCCAGCAAATTGTAAACTTTGCCGTCATTGTTCTTGTAGTAGAGCATCAGGCTGTTGCCCAGGGCGTGGGTCGGTCTGACATGGGTTTCGTAATCGTTCAGCGCATGGTGAGCGACAAATGAATAAGTGGCGGAGCCTGCGCTCATCGGGATAATGCCTTTCTCTTGCTCCTTTACCTTGTATGCGAAAGCGATCAATTCTTCATATGTCTTGATCGGCGGTACGCCCAGCTTCTCGCGAATGTCTTTACGCACCATGTACGAATTGCCGGACATGTAGCTGACGCCGAGCGGAACGGCCATAATTTTGCCGCCGTATTTGTTGTAGTCCCACATTTGCTGCGGCCGTTTCTCCAGCACCGTTTGGCCGTACTGGGCCAACAGGTCATCCAGCGGTTCATAGAATCCGTTTGCAATCATCTGATTGATGTGCAGCCATGGCGCATCGAAGATGAGATCGATGTTTTCGCCGGAAGCAAGCGTTACCTGTGTCTTTTGCGCCAGATCGGACCAGGGTACGAAGACGACGTCGAGTTTGACGTTGATCGTATCCTTCATCCGCTTTTCTGCCTCGGCGATGACCAAATCCATATCCGACGGCCGATCGCCGGGAATCATGATTTTCAGCGTCACCTCTTCAAGTTTGGCGTCATCGCCGGCGCTGTCTCCGGTTTGACCCGACGGTCCGGGCATCTTCCCTTCCCCTTCGTTCTTGCCCGAACAACCCGCAATCGCGACGAGCGCGATCAATAACACAAGCGCGATGGACAATAATCTTTTCATGGTTCCTTCCCCCTGAATCAATAATAGAGAAAATAGGCGGATGAGCCGGTTCATAAACAGCAGCGATTGAAAGCTCGAACCGGCCAAACGCCCCTCACGTTTGCCGCTCTATCCTTTTACCGAACCAAGCGTCAAACCTTTTATAAAGAAGCGCTGGATGAAGGGATAGACGAACACGATCGGGCCGATGGTAACGCAGACGATCGCCAGCTGCATGCCATAGGTCGGCACGACGACGTTGTACTGCGTCTGGCTCCCGCTCACATAAGCCATAACATTCAAATTGGACATAAGCTGGCGGATCATCATCTGCAGCGGCAGCATTTTGTGATTGTCGATAAACAGCAATGACAAGTACCAGTCGTTCCAATATTGCAGCGCGTAAAACAGGCTCACCGTGGCGATAACAGGCAGCGAAATCGGCCAGATGATGCGAAAGAAAATATAGAGATCATTGGCGCCGTCCACAGTCGCAGCTTCATTCAATTCATACGGCAGCGTCCGGTAGTAAGAGACAAGAATGAAGGCATAGAACGGATTCAGCAGATAGGGCAAAATGAGCGCCCACACCGAGTCTTTCAGCTGCAGCCAGTTGGCGATCAGCATGTAAAAGCCGACAAGTCCTGCGCCGAACAGCATCGTCAGGAAGGTTAGAAACGATAAAATATTGCGGTACTTCACTTTCCGGTGGCTCAGCGTGTACGCATAAGCGGCTGTCAAGAGTACGCCCAGCGCCGTGCCGGCGATCGTCACGATAATCGTAATGCCGTAGCTTAGAAACACCTGCTTGCCGGAAAGCAAAAATTTGTACGCATGGAGGCTGAATTTGCTCGGCAGCAACTGGTACCCCGCCGTCTGCAGAAGCGATTCGTCGGCGAACGAGTTGATGAACACAATCCAGAACGGAATGAAGCAAAACAGCGCAAAAGCGCCCAGCACCGCGTACATCAAAACAAGAAACAACCGTTCTCTCACTTCGATCACACCTTAACTGGTTGGGACTGAAGCAAAGGGCCGGTTCGGAGCTGGAGAAACGCAAGTGGTCGCCTTTGTTCCCGAATCGTATCCGCTTAACGAGCTTACACGATCATAACGATTCGGGGACAACAGCGATCGGAAGCCCAAGTCCGGCCTCATGCCAACTCGCCCAACCTTCCTTTTAGAATAGTCTTGAATCCGCGTCCACCTTGCGCGCGATCGCATTGAAGATCAGAATCGTGACAAGCCCCATGCAGGACTGGTACACGACAACGGCAGCGGACATGCTGAAGTTCCCCAGCTGCCTCAGCGCACGAAACGCATACGTATCGATGACATCTGTCGTTGGAAAGAGTATGCCGTTATCTCCGATGATCGCGTAAATCATGCCGAAATCGCCGTAGAAAATACGGCCAATGCCAAGCAGCGCCAATATCATCACGGTCGGCCGCATCAACGGCAGCGTTATGTAGAGCATCTGCTGCATCCGGCTCGCGCCTTCTATTCGGGCGCTCTCGTAATATTCCGAGGAGATGCCCGTAATGACGGCTAAAAAAATAATGGAATTATAGCCGGCAATCTTCCAGGCGCTAATGACGGTTAAGATATACGGCCATACGCCAGGCGTCAAATACCAGTCCACTCCTTCGTAGCCAAGAGCGGCAAGCGCGCGGTTAATCAGCCCCTCGGATGTGCTGAATAGCGTCAACGTCATCATGCTGACGACAAGCCAAGAAATGAAATACGGTAAAAAAATAAACGATTGCGTGATTCGCTTGAACAGCCTGTTACGGATTTCGTTCAGAAAGATAGCCAGCACGACCGCGCTGCCGAGACCGGTTACGAGAAACAGTGCATTCAGGAAAACGGTATTCAGCGTCACCCGCAGCCAGTCTTTCCCATTGAAGAAAAACTCGAAGTTTTTAAATCCGACCCATTCGCTCCCCCATATTCCATCGGATAGTCGGTAATCCTGGAAGGCGAGCAGATGCCCGGCCATGGGCATATAAGCAAATACGACCAGAAACGCAATGCCAGGCAGCGCCAGCAAGTACAAATACCGGTTCCGCGACAGCTCGCGCACAAACGACCCGCCGAACCTTCTACGTCGCTCCAAAGAGCGTCCCTCCTTTCTTGTTCGGCTTGCAGGATTCGAACGGAGCCATCGTAGCATTCACGGCTGCTGCTGCCTAGTTCTCATTGGCCGGATTCGGTTCTCGCGCGGCCGATTCGCGAGCGTTCGACCGGTTGTTATTGGTCTGGCCGGTTCTCAATCGCCCGCTGACCTTTCTAATTCACAGAGTTCCCGGCTATCTGCCGCGTCCGCTCCATCCGCTCGCCCGCCTTGCTGTCGCGGTATTGGCTCGGCGTCATGCCGGTGGCTTTTTTAAATGCGGTGAAAAAGTGGCTTTTCGTCTGAAAACCGGACTGCTCTGCAATTTCGGTGATCTGCATGCTGGTCTGCTCCAGCAGCTCCTTAACCTTCCCGAGCCGCTCGTTCAAAATGAAATTCGATAGAGGCATGCCGTAATGTTCGTGAAACAGCTGCCGGACGTATTTGGCCGACAAAGCGATATGGTCAGCGATATCGTCTACCGACAGCATCGGGTCATGGGTATGGTAGCGGACGTACTCGATGATTTCCCCAATCAGCTTTTCCTTGCGATTGAATCCCTTTTGGTCGCTAAGCTGCCGGATCATCCGCCCGGTCTCTTCCTTCAGCCATTCGCGGACCTCGGTAAGCGTGGCGAACTGCCTCAAATGGCGCTCAATCCCTTCAACGCTCTGGATAGACATCACTTTGCTGAACGACTTGACGATCGCAAACAGAAGCAGCTTCAGTTGGAATTGGCACTCGGTATATTTCATCGTCTGCAGGCGCGTAAACACCTCGTCCAGCATGGCCAGCACCTTCTCCTCTTTGCCGCTTCGAATCGTCTGGATCAAGCTTTCATGCACGGCGGAGTCGATCGGCGCCTGTAAATCGGCATACCGTTCAAAGTCTTGTTCGACGTAGATTTTGTCATCACCGCTGACAAACTTGAATAATGTCAGTTCGTTCATGTCGTCGTATACTTTGCGTAAATCGTCATGTACGCGCCGCGCTTCGCTTTCGGCGATCGTCACGTCCAGCTTTACGTAACGGCTGACTTGACGGCTAAGCTCCTTGAGCTCTTGGGTCAACTCGGGATCAGGGAGGGAACTGGCCGTGCCAACCAGCACGACCAGATGGTCGGTCCCAAAATCGACCACCTCGATCGGCCGTTCTGATGTGCCGAGCAGCTCCTCTGCGATATTGCCGATTGCATACTTGAGCAGCTTGCGAGAGAAGAAATCATACCGCTCGGATATCTCATAATAGGAATCGATCTTGATAACAGCCAACCGAAGCCACCCATAGTCAAGCAGGCACGATTCGCGCGCAATCGCCGCTCTGGCGCCGTCGCTCAGCCTGCCCTGCAGCAGCCATTGCCGCAAATATTCGGTCTTGATCAGCGGATAATGATCGCGAAGCATAACGACGCCCTGCTCGATAACGCCGTAATCGTTCTCCCCCTTCACGCCCAGCTTCCGCTGCAGTTGATCCGCCAGCCGGCGGAATGGCCCGACGAAACGGCGCGAATTCCAATAGGCGACCAGGAGCAGCGCCACGAGCAGCAGGAGCGAGCAGACGATGATGACTGTTTTGAACGCCCCGGCCTTTTCGCGGAATTGCTTCATTTCAGTGACAGATATAATGGTCCACTCCGGCGATCCCATCCGCGCATAGTTGACGAATGCTTTTCCTCCGGCGCTGTTCATCTCGAATGATCCCCGCTTCTGCCCCGTCTGGATGTTATCGATGGTCTCCTCGAGCCGACCATCCCCTTCGCCCAGAATCAATCTTCCTCGATCATCCACGATTGAAAGCAGCGTATCCGCCCTCTCGTCGCCTGAGATCAAATGCTTCTGCAGCTCCTTCTTGTCGAACAGGACGACAAGATACCCGTCCCGGTTTTTCTGCACAGGTGTCGAAGGAAGCTGAAGCGCCAAATACGATTGGTTTCCTATCCGGTGATCAAAATAGCGGAGAAAATTCCCGGGAGTGCGCTCGATCCGCTGCAGCATCGCCTGATCGGCAAATTCCTCGAACGAAAGTAATCCAGCTTTGGCGTCGATCACCTCACGTTTGCGGATGCTGAATAAGTAAGCGGTTTCAATATAAGGCTCGTGAGATAAATATTTAGATAACACCCCCATCGTGCTGGCATTTTGCAGCAGATTGTCGGCTGAAGCATACATCCAGTTTTGCACGGAATGATCCTCGTACATGGTCAGGCTGTACCATTTCAGCTTGGCCAGGATGTACTCGACCCGCTCCGCCATTTCATCGATGCGGTCCTGATTAAACGTTCCCATCTGCGAGTATGCGAAATGGGAAAATCGGTTGGCCAGAAACAACGAGAACGGTATGATGGTCATTGCAAAAAAGATGCCGCTAATCACAAATATGCGCCAGGATGTCGATCTGAACATAGTATCCCCCTGTCCCCCTTCGTCTTTCGGAGTTCTCTTATGACCGATATGTCCTATCATAATGTACCCCTTTTCCATTTGCCTAGTTCTCATTTGTCCGTCAAGTTCTATTTCTCCGGATTCGCGCTGCAGCACCTTCCTTCCTGCCCTCGGAGACTGTTCTTCATTCCAGTTGTGAGCCACTTCCCTCTGCGGAAAGGTAGCAACATAACTCAGCTACGGCGTTCATAGCAAAAAAGCCCCTCACTTCATAAGTGAGGGGAGCTGTCGTGAGTTAAATTGACTTTTATATAGAAGAAATAACGCAGTTCGCATCGTTTTAACCGTGACATCAAAACCTTTAGGTCCATCCCAAGGTTGTGCATTTATTCGTGCTGTTGGCTTTCATTCAACCCAGCTTATGACCACAATTCGGACAGAAGTTCGCCCCTTCGTTCTTCGCGCCGCAGTTCGGGCAGAAATTGGGCTTCTTGTTTCCTTCGGAAGAGGACGAGGCTGCTTGGGCGGATTGCTCCTTCGCGGCCGGAGACTGCTGGCTTTGATTCGGATTGTGTTGGCCCTGGTTCTGATTCATATTTTTCATCATTTCATTGGCCATGTTCATCCCCATCATCATGCCTGCCATATCCGAAGCCGCACCGCCGCCTTTCACCTTGCCGGACGCGATCCCGTCCGTCATGCTGACCTGCTGGTACTTTTGCAGATTGCCGATCATTTCATGGGAGGCCGTCTTCGTGATCATGTCCTGAATTTCCTTCGGATAATTGAAGCTCATCACCTGGAAGCCGGTAATCGTCATCCCGTTGTCCATCACTTCCATGTCGAGGTCTTCCCGAATCCCTCTGGCGATGTCCGAAGCGTTCGCCTGCAGATTGAACATATCCTTGCCTTCGCGGCTGATCCACTTCATCAACAATTGATCGAGCACCGAACTGATCCGGATTTTCACGTCCTCCACAAGGTAGCTTTCTTTGATCCCGGCAATCTTGTCGATCAGCGTTACGTAATCGTTCACTTTAAAATTTAACGTGCCGTTGGCACGGATCGGCATGCCGCCCGGCAGCTGCGGCGTCGGGATCAGAACCGGATTCTGCGTACCCCATCGAACGGTGAATTCCTTGGTGTTCACGAACAGCACTTCCACGCGCATGCCGCTGTTAAAGCCGAATTTAAATCCCTTTAGGGTAGAAAGGAACGGGATGATATCCGAATCGATATTATATACGCCTTCATCCTCGAAAATCCCTTCGATTTTGCCGTTATTGATGAATATCGCATCCTGACCGGAGCGAATGACCAGCTTGCTTCCTTTTTTGATCTCCCGGTTGCGCCATTTCCAGAAAATCATGTCATCTCTAAACTCTTCCCATTCCACTACGTTGGAGAATTGGTTCTTGAAAAATCCCATTGATGCTACATTCCCTTCCCATTAAAATTTTCCGCTGCTGCTGCTGTGCGAATGGCCCCCGCCGGTGACGCCGCCTCCGCCTCCGCCGCCCGAGCCGCTGCTCGTGTTGCGCTCTATTTTCCGCTTTGTCACGGTCGTTCTGATATATCGGTCCTGCTGATTCAAGATCCCCGATGTGCTGGCATCCTCATAGGTTCGGCTGTTGACCGTCACGCGCCCGCCGGAGCGGTAAGCCATGATGCCCACGGCAATCGCGCCGATGGCAGCGGCAGCTCCCAGCTGAAACCAGAGATTAAATATAATATTATCCGGATTCACGTCCGGCTCAAAGCCCATGTACCGATGAGCGGTTTTGATGTATTTTTCAAAAGCCTGCTTGTAATTGCCGCTCGACAAGTCCGGAGTAATCTTGTTTTGTATCTTTAACAGCCTACCGGAGTCGAGATACTTTTCGGCCTTATAATAACCTTCCAAATGCACATCGCGGGTATCCAATACGATGGTCAAAATGACGGTATTGCCGTGCCGCCTGTCATACCCAGGTGCGTATTCATCGTAAAAGTTTTCCGTCCATGCCTCAACTTCATCATTTTCTACACGGTTAGCAGTTAGGATCATAAAATCCGTCTCGCGTTCGGCGCCGTACTCATTCGCCATCGCATTCAGCTCATTCCGTTCTTCCGGACTAAGCAGATTGGCTTCATCAAAGATCAAAGGCTTATCATCCGCGGCTTTGACGATCCCGGAGGGCGCTATCAAATATGCCGTTAGTAAAAATAAGACCGTCCATAACGCATATCGTCTTCTCACAGGAACCCTCCTCCCATTGCCCAGGAGATCAGCTTCAAGGATAGCAAGGAGACGCCCGAAATGCCCGCGAACCACCCGGCCACCTTCGCTTTGCTGATCGGCGGCTTGCCGACCACCTTGCCCGTCTGGCCGTTCATCGCAAACGTATACTCCGATTTGTTGTAATCATAGTGCACCATCCATACCGGAAGGAGAACGTAATCGGCCTGTTTCTTGGTGGTATCGATCCGTTTGTTGGTATAACTCACGGTCGTGTATCCTGAGACCGCCGACGAAATATACGAATCAATGAAGGAACTGATCTTTTCCTTAGCGCGCGGAAGAAGCTGCTCGTCGTCATGGCTGTATTTTTCCGCTATGTACCCGGCCAGATAAGGCGTCTTGAATTCCTTCAGCTGCTGATAGGGAAAAGGCTCCAGCTTATCCATCAGCTCATCGTTCATTTTCTCGGAAGCATCGATCGGCACCTTCACATAATTCAAGCGAATCTTCCGGTAGATGTCGAAATGCTCGGTCTCCGTGTACTGGTAATCTCCTTGCGTGTATGTTCTCACCTTGGTGCCTTGGCCATGAACCTCAACCCGATTATGCAGCTCATACAGCCAGAAGGGGACGTAGATCCCGGTGATGCCCTTGATCCGGTCCGCTGTCATAAATCCGCTTGGCGTCAACAGGCCGTTCCGGCACCATTTCTTGAACGCCTTCATCGCCTCTTCCTTCGTAATCGAAAAAGGGATGACCTTCACCGGAGCAAGCTCGCCGCTCAAGCGGTCGCTGAGCACGACGGCCGATCCGCAGAAGCTGCAGGTCGTTGCGCTGGTCTCCGGCTCGGTCACGATCACGGCTCCGCAGCTATTGCAATGGTACTCCTTTACCTCGTCTTCCGCGAACACCTGCTTCTTCAGCGGGTCGGGGATTTCCTCGATGTTGTCTTTTCTTCCGCAGCTGGGGCAAGACAACATTCCCGTATCGCCGTCAAAAACCATGCCGCTGCCGCAGTTCGGACATTTGTATTCAATTACCGGCATTTGCTCACCTCGATAACAATGAAATGGTTACTCCTTCTTGTTCAGCTTTTCTTTGATCGCTTCCAGTTCATCCTCGGCATTAGGAGGTGCGGTCGGGGCAACTCCGTCCTTGCCCATGTTCTTCTCCAACTCCGCGATCAAATCGTCCAGGTCATCTTCCTTCGCTCCTGCGCGCAGCTCAGCCAGGGCCTCCGCTTCATCCAAAGCACGGTTCGCTTTCTCCTCCATGGTATGGAATGCCGCGTTGGCACCGCCCAAGGAGGATCGGCCGGCATTCAGCTCCTGCTGGGTTTTCGCAGCGGCGATCTTCCCTTTCAGTTCGGCATAGCGAGCTTCCAGCTGGCTCATATCCGATACCAGCTTATCCTGCAATTGCTTCATCCTGACGGCGTTTGCGGAAGCCGATTCGTGAGCTGCCTGCAGGTCGCTTAGCTTCTCGGCCTGCGCTGCTTTTCGCTCCAGGAACTTCAGGGCATCGCCTTCATTCCCCGCTTCCACGGCCTTCTCCGCATACCGCTGCAGCTTCTGGATTTCGGCGCTGCACTCATCCAGTGCCCGCTTCGCTCTCCGCTCATCCGAGAGCACGGAAGCGGTCTCCGCCTTCACCTTACCCAGATCGCCGTTCAAGCTCCGCATATAGGTATCGATCGTTTTCTCCGGATCTTCCGTCCGTTCCAATAACGAATTCACATTCACCCTCATAATATCCTTAAACCTCGATAAGATTCCCATCATGTGCGTCCCCCTCGAAAAGTTTACATTTAACTTATAATACCCTATATACTCCCGATAGGTTTCATTTGCCGAAATTCATTGGCATATATGTAAATTTATGACTAAGAAAACACAAAAAAATAACCCCCGACCTTTTGGATCGGAGGGCATGTTTATTAGTTTTCATCCCGGATCTGGATGCGTTTCTTACCAGGGTCAGACTTTTTTGGTATTTCAAGCTTAAGGACTCCATCCTTCAGGGAAGCGTCGATTTGGTCCTCGGCTATGCTCTGAACGTAAAATCTGCGCACATACTCGCCGTAACGGCGCTCCTTGCGGACGATGTGCTGGTTCGAATCCTCCACGCTCTGATCTTCCTTGCGCACGGCTTTGATCGTTAAGTAAGGGTCAGCGTAGCTGATTTCGATGTCTTCCTTGCGAAAACCGGGCAGCTCCGCCTCAACCAGATAAGCGTGCTCCGTCTCCTTGACGTCCGTCTTAAACGACATCATCGAACCCTTGAACGGCGCGAATACATCATCAGGAAAAGCGTCGTTAAAGGCATCATGAAATGACTTCATCAGTTGTCCGAAGGCATCCTCTCTGCGCTTGCCGAATGGCATCAATTCAAACATCATGAATTCCCCTTTCTTTGACCTTATTTGACCTTACGCTTTTATTATATGCCCGGAACGTTTAAATGCCAAAACCGATGATGCAGGAATTTGCGCTAAAATAGCTCGTTATCGGCCGGTTTGACAACAGAATTTGTTTGGATCTTTAAATTTGACCTTTTTTGACCTTTAAGATGATTGGTTTAAAAATTCCACCGATCGACTAGAGGCATGAAATAAAAAGGAGCGCCCTTAGGGCACTCTCTTCTCTTATATATTCATCTGGAAGATCGATACTGATCGGAGAGCGCGAGGCTCTGTTTTTATTGCTTTTCCATAATTTGATCGATTTCACTTTTCAACAAAAGGTATCGATGCACGCTTCGCATGATCGGAACCTTAGTCAGCTTATTCTGGTCGACATAGATCTTCATTTGATCTTTGGACAGACCTAACAAATGACCTGCCTCAGAAACGGTTAATACCTCCTTGTTACTTGTAGCATTAAACGTTTTTTTCACCTTTAGATTCCAATCTTCGAATGCCTGCATGAAATCTCAACCTTTCTTGTACGCAACGAACGAGACAGGATGGTGATGGGGCTGTGAGAACTGCCCTACGACTTCGCGTCCTTGCGCTGATTCTTGCGGTAAAGCTTGATTTGCTGATCCGACGAAACGAGAATCGGCAGGATTTTATTGCTGCTGACCATGGACGACGCGCACTGTGAACAAACGGGAACTTCCTTGAACGAGAAGTTGTCTCGGATCCAACCGTTACACCCTTCCTTCGTACAAGACCAGATGGCGGTCATCTCCTCCGGCAGATTTTCCAGTGGTTTATTCCAAGAATAAGACAATGCATTTCCCCCTCAGCTACATTTTTTAACGCTTTCGTACCTTAAACCAGCAAGCCTACCCTTTATATGAAAAATGTCTATCGACGTACTCTCTAAGAAAACAGACGCGATTAGCGGTAGTTTTTCTTGCAATACCTGGCAGCAGATCCTCCGAAATTCATACTTTCTGATATCTTAAAAAAAATCCCCAAACGATACGTTTGGGGATCCTTTCACGTCTACAGTTTTACAACGTTCTCGGCTTGCTGTCCGCGGTTGCCTTGAACTACGTTAAATTCAACGCGTTGTCCTTCGTCAAGCGACTTGAAGCCATCGCCAGTGATTGCACTGAAGTGTACGAATACGTCTTCGCCGCCTTCAACCTCGATGAAACCAAATCCTTTTTCTGCGTTAAACCATTTCACTGTTCCTGTTTGCATAGAAACACCTCCTAAATTTATATGATTTTCTCATTTTTGGTTAAAAAACAAAAAATTCACATATTGCACAAGGTTCATAATCAAAATAATAACCCTCTGCAATATGTGAATCTCAGGTCAAAATCCCAATAAACTTATTATACCTCAACAGATCTGGAATAGCAAACGACGAATGTTTCCCAATTCACAGCCGGAATTTTTAAGAAACCCTAAAAGGTGGCCCGCTCCATGAGCGGGCCACCTTCGTTATGTTGAAACGAGAAGCATCGGACATTTACCATTAAATTTCATGCATCAATGAATCAAGTTTTTTCCTAAACGGTTTACTTTGCGATGTCCCATAGTGTTCTAAATCTAAACCCGTTTAAATTCAATCCACTCGATCTGCAGGCCCGGCTTGACGAAGTCCAGCTTCATCTCGTAATAACCCGCTTCCAGTTCCACTTTGACAAGCTTCTGCCGAATCCATCTGCCGTCGGTACCATTCGTTTGAATCGTGGTTACCGGCTGATCGTTCAGCGTGACGTTGCAGGCGCTTTGGGCCAGTTCCGATTCCGGCGACATGATGCGCACAATGATCCGGTACTCGCCGGACTCCTCCACCTTCACATAAGTCGATCCCGCAGCAGCCGGCTTCACTTGCGTATTCTCCGATAAGGCTTGTGCTGGTACCGACCCGAGGGAAGGATCGGCTTTAAATGAACCCACGGCTTCCTCGATCACCTGCTTTCTGGAGAAGACCGGCGCATGCATCAGGAATTGGCAGATGTTCATGGCGCTGCGCTGCAGCTCTCCGCGGGTCAGCGTGCCATTTTCCAAGGATGCCAGCGTGTTGTCTTCCCAGGCGTTGATTTCTGCTCCGTAGTTCATGACCACCATGTATAAATCGTTTTGGGCACGGACCATCCAGTTCGTGTTTTTCCGATCGGCCGGGCCTCCGTTTACCACGTCGTTCATAATGGCCCACCAATCCGTCATGACGATGCCCTGGAATCCCCACTCTCCGCGCAGAATCGTGGTGTTCAGATCATAATTGGATGCCGCCCAGTGCCCATTGATCGGGTTATACGAGGTCATGATGGAGTTCGCCCCGCCTTGCTTCACCGCGATTTCAAAGCCTTTCAGATAAATTTCCCGAAGGGCCCGTTCGGATACGACGGCGTCGACTTTGCTCCGATGCTTCTCCTGGTTATTGCATGCAAAATGCTTCAGCGTGGCGCTGGAGCCGCCCTTCATAATCCCGCGCGTGCACGCCGCAGCAAAGGCGCCGGAGATGAGCGGATCTTCCGAGAAATACTCGAAATTGCGACCGTTCAGCGGGCTGCGCCGAATGTTCAGACCTGGGCCCAGCAACGCATCGATGTTGTAGCTGAGCAGCTCCCGGCCTTCCATCACATAGAGCTCTTCGACCAGCTCCGTATTCCACGTTGCTGCAAGCAGGGTGCCAATCGCCACCTGCGTTGCCTGCTGCCCGCTGTCCATCCGAATACCGGACGGTCCATCCGCGGTGCAAGCCACCGGAATGCCGTAGTCGAGCAGGCGGTCGCTCACGCCGCCAAAAGCCGATGCCGTCCCCGCCGTAACCAACGGACTGCTCATGCCTTCTCCTCTGACGATGACCGCCAGATCTTGATCGCTAAGCTGGGCGATGAAAGCCTCCATGCTGACTTTCCCCTCATGGACGTCCCTTAAGGTATAGCCTCGATTGCCCGTTTGCTCCAAGGTCGGCGGCAGGTTTTGGTGAATGCGCTCTTCCATGGCAATCGTGCGCTTCGGCACCTCCGCAAAAGTAAGCTCGTACGAGCCGTCCTCCCTGCGATTGCCCGGCTTCATTCGCGTGAAGCTCTCCGTTGGCGCCATGGCTTCCTGGAGCTGCTCGACAACTTGCAGCGTTTCTACAACATAACCTTCTTGACCATCCAAGCCGATAGGCTGCACATTTCTCACGCTGGTTCCCGCGTACAGACGGTACGTTCCGGCCTCCAATACATAGACTGAACGGTGGCCCGTCACGCCTGCATCGTCATAGGAGGCCATGGCATGAACCGGGAACTGGAGCGTTAGCTGCTGCGATTCCCCCGGCTGGAGCTCCTGCGTCTTCCCGAAGGCGGCCAGAACTTTGGCAGGCTGGCCCAGCCATCCTTGCGGTGCTTCATAATAAACTTGCACAACCTCTTTACCTGCATAGGCGGTCCCGATATTGGTCACCTTCACGCCGATCTCTACGGTTGGCGCTCCCTCTCTAACCGCAAGTTTGGCTTCTTGCGGCTCGATTCGGAACTGCGTATAGGACAATCCAAACCCGAATTCATACTGGACGACTGCGGGTCGAAACGTTTCGAAAAAACGGTAGCCCACATAAATATCCTCTTGATACAGGTTCTTAAGCTCATTGCCATAGTTGCGGGTCGATGGATAATCCTCGATGGAATAAGCAATCGTATCCGTCAGTTTGCCGCTGGGCGTAACCTCGCCCACCAATACGTCTGCAATGGCGTTGCCGCCCTCCATGCCGCCGTGCCAAGCATAAATGACCGAAGAAATAGGATGCCCATAACCTTCATCGAGCAGCCAGCTCATATCGATAATGTTGGACACATTCAGCACCACAACGGTTTGCTCGAAGTGCTTGGTTACCTGCTGCAGCATGGCTTTTTCTTCGGACGTTAACTGGTAGCTGCCCGGCTCATTGGCGTTGTCCTGATCTTCTCCGGCCGTCCGTCCGATGACAACGATCGCCTTGTCGGATGCGCGTCTTGCCGCGGAGACCAGTTCATCGGTCAAAGGCATTTCCTTCTGATGCCACGGCTCAGCCGCCCAGCCGCCCCCGCCGTTATCGAAAGGATTCTGCTCGATCCACTGCTCATAAACGGCAGCCAATTCTTCATTGATTGCGATGCCCTTCTTATCCCGAAGACCGCCCAGCAGATTCGTTGTATGGGAAACATGAACGCTGCCTCCAGACCCCGTACCGCTGCGGTAATAATGGATCTGCGTCCTGCCAAAAACGGAAACGGTTTCGTTCGGCTGCAGGGGCAGAGCCTGTCCTTCATTCTTTAACAGTACGGCACCTTCGGCGGCGACTTTTCGGCTGAACTCCGCAAAGCCTTCCAAAGGAGCTCCCACTCTCTGTGTATTCAATATGTTCCCTCCTGTTTGTTTCTCCAAATCACCAAGCCATATGAAGAAAGATTGTAAATGCCTGACGAATTCCAACAATAGGTATTAGGCATCTATGTACTATCATAGTAACAAATTCCGTAGGGGAATACAGTGCAATGTTCGCAGGATGCGATGAAGTTGGCTATAATAATGTAAACATCGATATTCCGCGATCACGGGATATGCGATTGGATGATTTTGAATGAAAGCAGGATCAGTTATGCGTATACGTGTCCATATGATCGCTCCTTATGAAGCGATGGTTCCCATCATACAAGAGTGCATTCCTCTGTTTCCCCAGTTAGACATACAATACGCCGTCGGCGACTTGCAAAAAGGGGCCGAGCTGGCAGCTTCGGCTCAAAACAACGGAGCCGAGGTGATTATCAGCCGCGGCGGAACGGCCCAGCTGATTAAAGCCGCGGTATCGATTCCCGTCATTGACGTCCACCTGTCCGGATACGACATGATCCGTTCCTTGACGCTGGCGAGCCAGTTTAACGGAAAAACCGCGATTGTCGGCTTTTCCAATATTACATCGGGCGCCCAATCGATTATTGATTTAATGGATCTGCCTTTAAAAGTGTATACCATACACAGCTCCGAAGATGTTGCACGGTTATTGCTGGAGCTGAAAGCTGCCGGATACCGGCAGGTAGTGGGGGATGTCATCACCGTCCATACGGCCGAGGCTTACGGGTTAAAGGGCCTCCTCATCCATTCCGGCAAAGAATCCATCATGCGAGCCCTGGACGATGCCCAGCTCATCTACCGCTACCTGAGCAACAACCATACCGTCTCGGCCATTCTGAACGACCTGGTTGCCAAAGAACATCCCAATCTCGTGATTTTTAACGATCAGAATGAAATCGTGTACGAGCAATTGGCCGATTTTGAGCACAGCCCTTTGACGGATAACCATATCTATCTGATCAATACTAATGTGGAATTCCACAAATCCCAAGTGCAGAATGTTTTTACGATGGACGATTACCAGCTTTCCGTCACAGCCTATGAAACCTCATTGGAGAACAGAAGCTATAAAGTATACTCCTTGGAAAAAGGGCGGCCCTATGAATTTGCGCAGTCAGGCATCAAAGCCTACGCTGAATCATTAGCAGAGCCGATGATTGCCGAATCCGCTGCCATGCGCACCACGTTGGCTAGCATCCAAGCTCTGTATCAACATCATGAGCCCATCCATCTGCTTGGCCGGGAAGATACGGGCAAGTCCTTCATCGTGAAGTATATTCATCAATTGTACTCGGACGGCGGTTTGCTGCTCCAGATCGATCTAGCCCAAGTTTCCCCGGATCAGTTAGGAACCCTTCCGCTGACCAAAGCCAAGACTGTGGAATTCATCCATGTGGAAGAATGCATACAGGATCCGAATTTGATAGCCTTTGTGGAGACCTGCCTAAATAGGCGGATTGGCGTATTCATACTTAGCGATCGGGCGATTGACCTACACGAAACCCCGAACATGAGCCTGAATACGATCATCATGCCTTCGCTTTCGGACCGTTTGGAGGATCTGCCTTCGCTTATTCAGCTCTTTTTAAGCCGATACCATCAAAAATACGGGACGGCGGCGGTCAAAATAAAGGAAGAGGCCTTGCAGCTGATAAGGCAGAATGCTTCGCACATGACGATCGGCCAATTAAAGCAGCTCATTAAACAGGCTGCGATGAACGAAACGGACTATGTGATTTCAGCCGATACGCTAGCACGCTTGCTCGATCATCAGCCTCCAGCCTCAACCCCTGTTCCGTTGAAAGGGACTCTGAAGGAGATCGAGAAAGACATTATTCAATACGTACTCCACGAGGAAAAGAATAACCAATCTAGAGCAGCCGAACGATTAGGGATTAATCGGGCCACGCTTTGGCGTAAACTTAAAGAATAAATTTAAGTTTACGCTTTTTTTTCATCTTTAGTGTTGCAATTTTAAACAATTTATTAGATTTTTCATATTTACAGAAATTATATGTTGCTAAAATAAACAATTTGAACTAGTATAATTACTGCAAGCGCTTCAATAAAACGATTACACAAGGAGCTAACATTATGAAAATTAAAGCGACATTAGATCGTATCCCTGGCGGTATGATGGTTGTTCCCCTCCTCATCGGAGCGTGCATCAATACATTCGCACCAAACGCTTTGCGGATCGGCGGGTTTACGGAAGCCTTATTCGTGAATAGCTCGAGTACGCTCATCGCTCTTTTCTTATTGATTGCCGGCACGCAGATCACGTTCAAAACGGCGGGTTCGTCGGTGGGAAAAGGCGTCACGCTGCTTGTGTTTAAGTGGACGATCGGCGCGCTATTAGGCTTGGTCGCCATCCTGTTTGCGGATTCCAGCGGATTATTCCTGGGCCTTGCCCCTCTGGCCATTATCGCGGCCATGACGAATTCAAACGGCGGACTGTATATTGCGTTAGCCGGACAATACGGAAAAGAGGATGACAAAGCAGCCTATCCTTTCCTGGCATTAAGCGACGGACCGTTCTTGACGATGGTCGCGCTCTCGATCTTCGGTGCCATGGGTTTTGCCAACGGCATGTTCTCAGCGATGTCTTTCGTTGCCGTACTGCTTCCGCTGCTCGTCGGCGTCGTCATCGGGAACCTGGACCGGAATATGGCAGAATGGCTGCATAAAGGCAGTGACAAGCTGGTTCCGTTCTTTGCCTTCTCGCTCGGTATGGGCATCAATTTCTCATCCATCATTCAAGGCGGACTGAGCGGTATTCTGCTTGGCGTGCTGACGGTCCTGCTCACGGGCGGTATTGGTTTTCTTCTGTTCAAGGCGATCGGCTGGAATCCGATTGTCGGTGCTTCCGAGGGCTCCACAGCGGGTAATGCGGTAGGCACGCCGGCTGCGATCGTCGCCGCGAATGCTTCCTTCGCGCCGATTGCCGAAATCGCGACCGTGCAAATCGCCGCGAGCGTCGTGACGACCGCCATACTGCTGCCTGTCTTTATTGGATTCCTGTCCAAGCGACTGGAGAAATCAGGCGGCGTCGAAAAATACAACAACCCTGCAGCATAGAGGTTATCCCTAACCCCTCGAATGCATCGTTTTTCTCAAGGAGGAGGTAACTGCATGAAATTAGCCATCATTGCAGATGATTTGACTGGCGCCAATGACAGCGGGGTCCAACTCGCTCGTCATGGCCTTAAAACAAGCGTTCTGTTCGATATGGACAAAGACAACATTCGTCATTACGATGCCGTTGTTTTCGATACGGACAGCCGTTCCATAACACCCGAAGAAGCTTATCAGCGAGTAAGCCGGGCCGCTCGATTTTTAACGGATGCCGGGTTTGATACGATTTTCAAAAAAATGGACTCCACCATGCGCGGCAATATCGGGACCGAAATTGATGCGCTGTATGATGTGGCGAAGCCGGACTTTATGATGATCGCTCCGGGTTATCCCAAGAACAATCGAACCATTCTTAACGCTACCCATTACTTGAATGGAGTACCGTTAGCCGAAACCGAGATTGCCCATGATCCCAAAACGCCTGTCACCCACTCCTATCTTCCCGACTTGCTGAAGCTGCAAACCAAGTATGCCGTCGGCGAGATCTCAGTCCGTGATCTGGAGGCTGGAGCAGGCCGCATTGAAGGCAAATTAAAAGAGTTTCAAGAACATAACATACCGTATGTGCTGATCGATTCCACGGAAGAAGCTCATCTGGAGTTCATCCTGCACATCACCGAGCAGCTTCCATACAAATTCGCATGGGCCGGCTCTGCAGGCATCGCCAATTATCTGCCCGCCCATTACCATATTTCGTCCAAACCGAGGGAGCTAGCTATCGCGCAGAATCAGGGACCCATCCTTACCGTGGTCGGCAGCGTGAACAAGAACTCCCGTGCCCAGCTGAAGCTTTTGCTTGAGCATACCGACGTGGTTCCCGTGCAATTCGTGTCTTATAAGGCTGTGTCCGATTCAGCGGAGCGCACGGAAGAAATGGATCGCGTATATCAAGAAGTCAAGCTGCACGCACTGGAAGGCAAAGATATCGTAATCTATTCGACGGCGGAGTCTTCCGACATCGAACAGGCCCGTGCCGTAGGCGAAGCCCGCGGGCTCAATCACACCGAGGTCAGTAATGAGATTGTCCGCGTCATGGGAGAAATCTGTGCTCAGCTGCTGGAGCAAGGTTATTTCAAGGGCGTATCCATGACAGGCGGAGACACGGCCAAACAAATCTGCATGCAATGGAGCATTAGCGGCTTCGAATTGCTGGACGAGCTGGAAATCGGCGTGCCGATCTCGAAATTTATAGGGATTGACGATCTGTATGTGGTCACCAAGGCAGGCGGATTCGGCAAGCCGGACGTATTTATCCATGCGATTCAAACGATAAAAGGAGGTAATCCAGCATGAAACCGACGGTTGGAATTACGATGGGCGATGCGGCAGGCATCGGACCCGAAATCATTATGAAGGCCTTATCCCATCAGGAGATGTACGATAACTGCAACCCGCTCGTGATCGGCGACGCCAAAATATTGGAACGCGTGCTGCCGATTATCGGCTCAAGCCTGAAGGTAAACGCCATTCAAGAGCCCTCCGAGGCAAAATACGAGTTTGGCACCGTAGACGTCATCGATCTGGACCTCGTGCCGGCTGACCTTGCATTCGGCGAGGTATCAGCCGTCGCGGGAGATGCCGCTTTTCAATTTCTGGCCAGAGCCATCGATCTGGCGAAGCAGCGGAAGATCCATTCCATCTGTACGGCTCCGCTGAACAAGGAAGCTCTGCATCAAGGTGGACATATGTATCCGGGTCACACCGAAATTTTGGCTGATCTCACGGATACCAAGGATTTCTCGATGATGCTGACGACCCCGAACCTCCGGGTCATTCATCTGACGACGCATATGGGATTGATCGAGGCCATTCAGAGCATCAACCCGGAAAGAACGTATACCGTCGTCAAACTGGCCCACGATACCTTGAAAAAGGCCGGTTTCGACAATCCAAGAGTCGCGGTCTGCGGAATCAACCCGCATGCGGGCGAAAACGGATTGTTCGGCAACGGCGAAGAAGAAGAAAAGCTGCTCCCGGGCATCGAGCGTGCCCAACGGGAAGGCATTAACGTGGTTGGCCCCCTCCCTGCGGATACGTTGTTCTTCAGAGCCGGCCGAGGCGATTTCGATATCGTCGTGGCCTGCTACCATGACCAGGGACATGCCCCGATCAAGGTCATGGGCATCGAAGAGGGCGTGAACATTACGGTCGGACTGAAAGGCGGCATCATCCGCACCTCGGTCGACCATGGCACCGCCTTCGATATTGCAGGGAAGAACATCGCCGATGACAAGAGCATGCTCGCCGCGATTCGTTCTGCCATTGAACTTGCCCCGAAGGATCAAATATAATCGATTGATGATCGAAGATGTCATATGTAGAAGACCCGGCTTCCGCCGGGTCTTTTTTTCTATGCCTGGAGAGAACAAGTCTAGGCCCTCGTTCAAACCAAAGCTGTAGTTACGAATAGCTGCACAACCGCCAGCACATAATAAACATCACAATCGATTCCAGTAAATAAGGAGGACCTTTCCATTGAGCACGAACCAACCGGACAAGAACCTGATCAACACGGTGGAACAATTGGCAGAGACACCCGTGAACAGCCATGAGGCCCAGCAACAGCAGCAAGCCCGCAATGATCGCCGTAAACAGGCTCTGCATGACAGCGACGGCAAATACAAGGAGAATGAGTCCAAGAACTATCACTAGAGATATAAACTCGTAAAAAAGCGACCGATTACGGTCGCTTTTCTAATATTTTCCCATCCGATAGTTAACCTAAAAATGCAATAGAACGCTTTACTTTTCTTGCAAATGCAATGGGATCATCGACGGACTCCCAGTGCACATACATCAGGCGGGGATTTTCAAACAACCAGTGATTGTGGACGGCCGTTACTTTAATCCCGTTCTTGCGAAGATTCGACAGCAATCGATTCACTTGGCCTTGGAAGAGAGCCGTTTCTCCCAAACAAAGCGCGCGACCGGAACTATCCAGCGATTCAAACGAGAAGAGTTGGTAACGGACCAAAGGAGAAGTGGTACGTCTGCCTAAAATAGATGCCTTAATTATTCTATTTCTGGAGACAAAACAAACCGGACCTTTTGTAATTTCATGCTCCGTTCCGCCTAAAATGGCTGAGAACTGGTTACATAACCTTCTAAAACGAGGACTTGCTTGCACTTCCGCCATACGAAATCATCCTCTCATGAAATGATAGAATACGAACGATATAGCCCAACTGCATCAACCCAAGAAGGCAATGGATTCTTTTGTTTTTCTGGCAAACGCAACCGGATTGTCAATCGATTCCCAATGCATATACATTAAACGAGGCTGTTCTTTTAGCCAGTGATTATGGAGCGCCGTTACTTTAATCCCCCGTTTGCGGAGATTCGACATCAATCGATTCACCTGGTTTTGATGCACGGCAGTCTCACCCAAACAAAGCGCGCGGCCCGACTGATCAAGCGATTCAAACGAAAACATCTGCATTTGAACCAAAGGGGAACGCGTTCTTCTTCCCAAAATCGTCTCTCTTAAGTTCGTCATCCGCGTGACAAAACAAACCGGACCTTCTTCGATTTCCGATTCGCCGCCTAGGATTCTTCCAAATTGGTTGCAAAGCCTTTTGAATTGCGGGCTCACTCTAACCTGTTCAGCCATGATAAGTCCTCCTTTAATCGTATTCTAGGTATCATATGATCGAAGGAGAAAATAGTATTGGACCAATAACTTATTTATAAGAATAAAAAGATATTAATATATCTGCGTCTATACCCAACTCTAAAATTTGAAGGCGACAGCCTTATGATGCTGTCGTCTTCAAATTATATATATACGTCGTTTCGCAGAACCAAAATGTATATCCAACGGCAAAAGACCACCTTAAAAAGGTGGTCTTTAAAGTATGCGTGGAGGCGAAAGGTGACTATTGATAGCCACCTTTCGCTGACGCCCCTATTCCTTCCAATCTTCAATTCCGGTCTCAAGCTGCTCAAACCCATGCGGAATCGAAGCTTCCATGATGTCTGAATAATAGTCGTGGTTTTCCGGAACATCGGTCCACTTCGGTTCAACCTTGATATCCCAAGGTTTACGATCCAGCAGTTGGTTCAGGATTCGAACAACCTCTAATCTCGTAATCGGCTGATTCGGATGGAAGGTCTCCTCCGTGAAATCGAACAGCACACCTTGCTCCTGAGCCGTTGCAATGGCTTTTTCAGCCCAGTGTCCCGCTGCGTCCGTGTATGTGCTCTCCTGGGCAGCGTCCCATTTATACAAATTCATGAGAATCTGTGCAAATTCCGCCCGCGTGATCTGTTTCTTCGGTTTGAACGTATTGTCGCCGAAACCGACCATCCATTTATTGTTGGTTGCGGTCGTAATCGCGTTCGTTGCCCAATGTTTCGCACTCACATCCGAATACGATACTTTCTTCGAGCTCGCTGCGGATGTATACAAACGGGACAGGATCGCAGCCATTTCGGACCGGACAATGCCACGATCCGCTTGGAACGTGCCGTCAGGATATCCGACCATGTATGCGCGATGATCGCCTGCGGCCTTCACTTTCGGCTCCTGGGAGAAGCTGAATTTCACGATCGTGTCGCCGACGTGGATGACTCCGTCCTTAATATAACTGTCAGCGCCAAAGCGCTCTTCACGCTTATCGGTACGGCTGTCAAAAACAACGTATCCGTTCTTCTCGCCCAAGAAGTAGTAATCGCCATTGGCGTAAACCATCCAGCCATATTGACCGCTGTCTGAGCTCATTTGCGGGTTATGGTTCTTGTTGGGTGCAAAATCCGGAAGCTCAGGCAAATGGACAAGCGTTCCCGGCACTCTGCCTTTGGAACGATTCAGCTCCGTATCGGCCCAATACAATTGCATCTTCACGCCTGCAACTGGCTGTTCCGTCACCTTATCGAGAATCGTGCCATATGGATCAACCAAATCAACCGATAACTTGGCATTTCCATTGCTATCGACGCTTAGCTTGCCGGCAGGGCCAGCCAGCTTCTCTCCGTTAGGCGCGATCACGTTCAGCGACAACGTATATTCGCCTGATGCAACTTTTGGAAGCGTAAAGCTGCCGTCCTGATTCATGACAATATTCGGCAGATTCAATTCTTGACCGTTTGCCGATTTTATTTTCCCCGATACTTTCAGACTGTCTCCGACGAGCTTCGTAATTTTGTCCTGAACGACCTTGCCCCCGTTGGCTTGATCGGAAACAACAACGTCCGTTTTCATAGTAGGTGCAGGTTGCTGTACGACGTTTGTATTCCCTGCAGGCGGATTTTCTACTGGTACCGCAGGCGCGTTTGGCTTGATGCTAACCACATTGGACAAACCTGCATGTGGACCTGATTCGACATTTAATCTGAAATAGTAGGTTTCACGGCTCGATAAACCGGCTATGGTTGCACTCGTGGAACCGGCATCCAAGGTCTCCACTGGATTGACCGGCGTGAACGTGGTGCCGTCCGTAGATTTTTCCACAATGATGTTCGTTGCCCCCGTTAAAGCAGGGAAATTCAATGTCACTTGTCCAACGCCCGCAACGGCCGACAACGTGGTGATCGGTTCCGAAGGGGAAGCCTGAACCACATTGGACAAGCCAGCATATGGACCCGATGTGACGTTCAATCGGTAATGATAGGTCTCGCCGTTCGTCAAACCGGTTACGGTTGCACTTGTAGAAGCAGCATCTAATGTCTCCAATGGGCTAACCGCAGTAAACGCGGTGCCGTCCATAGATTGTTCAACCACAATGCTCGTTGCACCTGTTAATGCCGGGAAATTCAATGTCACTTGCCCATTGCCTGCATCGGCCGATAACGTGGTTAACGATTTCGAAGGCGAGGCTTGGACTACGTTGGATACGCCGTCATATAGTCCGGATTCGACGTTCAGTCGGAAATAGTAGGTTTCACCGTTCGTTAATCCGGTTACGGTTGCGCTTGTTGAAGACGCATCCAGCGTTTCCGATGGTCTTACCTGCGTGAAGTTGGTACCGTCGGTAGACTGTTCAACCACGATGTTTGTTGCACCTGTTAAAGCAGGGAATTTCAATGTCGCTTGCCCATTGCCCGCAACAGCGCTCAATGTGCTTAAGGGAGCCGGATCTGCGGCAAGAACATAGACGGTAAACGTCTTCTCGCTTGTCAGCCCGTCTTTGGTGATGGTTGCCGTCAAGGTCACGTAAGTTCCCGACTGGTTCGTAACCGGTCTCGTCACGGTTCCATCAGGTGCGATGACCGACGGCTGGTCGGAGGACCAGGTAGTAGTGACGTCATCGTCTTGCTTCAATGTTAAATTGTTTTTCACCGAATTTTTCGTGTCGCCGGGATGGTACTCGATATCGGTTTTGTCCTCTGCCGTTTCAATGGCTTGAATGGCTTCTTTATAATCGGAAACAAGCTGATCCGCGATCCGATTCGCAATTTCTTGAATGATGTCGTCGGTGGATTTGTCGGAATCGACATGCAGTCCGCCTTCGTTCAGGCCGCGGATAAAATCATCGTTGGTGTCCGTATAAGTCGACTCCGTAACGCCGATATACTGTGTGCCTTTGTTATTGAACGACTCCGTCAGCTTGGATTGGTTCGTTCCCTGATCCAAATCCCCGCGCGGGTCATCGTTAATGTTCACGACATAACGCAGCGGCGACGTCCCCCACAGGATATTATCGACCGCTACATCCAACGGCTTACTCGAAGTTGAATATAATTTCATATTGTCGAACGAAAAAATCGAAATGATCTCGCAGCCATGGCCTATATGGCTGACGATCGGACCAAATTCATCTCCGTAAACGTCCGGGAGGGCTAGATTACGAATGATTTGGTCGCCATTATCCCACATGCTCAGCGTCGTATCCGTTACGACGATTTTAATGCTGTGGTGGGTGGATGCCCCTTTCGGAAAACTTCCGATGGAGGTAACGCCTGACATGGAACTCAAAGGACTCCATGTTTCATTGTGCAGAGCGGATGCGTCTACGCCATCGATCTTATATACATTGATGGCACCTTGAACATATAAAATCGCATACCCGCTTAATTTCCCGCTGACGTCGATTTGGGTATTAAATAGAAAACCGCCGCCTTCCATGCTGTGGTAATCCACTTTGGATTCATCCATGTCGAAGGTAATGATCTTCTTGCCTGAAGGGCTTCCCTGCGTCAGCATGAAATCCTTATACGCGGGCGAGGTATAACCATAGAAGGTTAACGTGTTGCCGCCGTTGGAAGCTTGAACGTGATTGTAATCGGCAGTTTCAACCGCCGGGGGAATCGCATAGCCAAATTGGTCTATATACCAGCTGTCATATCCGGCATGCACATACGTCGTATCCGTTACCGTTGTCCGGTCTGCGCTCGCGTCCATGATGGACACATATTTAGGATTTACGCCTTGTGCGCTCAACCGGGCTTTAATTGCATCATTCAACTGGCTCTCAAAATCACTGGAATCATAGATGCTCGTTCCGGCATTATAGTAAACCTCTGCTACCGGCGAGAGCGCATATGCCATTGGCATATTCGTAACAATTAACAGCGTTGCCATGATCATTGAAATTATCTTTTTCTTCAACTATTTCACCCATCCTGTAAGTTAGTAACCGTATGACATCCAACAACGACCCTTGACCCCTTGTCCCATTCAGATATAAATTTGTGCGGATAACTCCCTCCAACGAAGCAGATTGTAAAAATTGTTAATTTCAACATATCAGAAGCATCTCTCAAAAATCTCTCAAATTTCGACTATTATCGACAGGTAGATTTTTGAGAGATCTTTGCCATATGATAGAGTCCATAAGGGTGTGACTATACATGAAAAAGTGGATGGGTTATCTGGGTGCAATTTGCGCCTTAATCGCCATTCTCTATATGATTTTCAGCGACCGGGACACGGGTGCCGTCCATATCAAAGCCGTAGACGGCGTGCTTGACTTGCGAGAGCTCAAGGATTCGCCGTTTGTATCGCTAGCCGGCGATTGGAAATTCACCGCCGAATCTTTTGTCGACCCGGCCGACTTTTCAAGCGAAACCGATTATCTTTCAGTACCCGGTCCCTGGGCATCGGATGTCGAGTGGGGATCCTATCAGTTAATCGTCTACCTGCCGGACCACTGGACCGATGAGATCGGTCTCCGTGTTCGGAATATCTGGTCTGCCCACACCATCTATATTGATGGCGTACCCCTATCGAAAAAAGGGACCGTGGCAGCAACCAAACATGCGACAACCCCGGATAATCCTGCCTATGAAGCGTATTTTAAACCGGAGGGCCGGCAGCTGCTGATTACCATTCATGCCTCCAATTTCTATAACACGAGAGGCGGCATCGTCCTGCCGATCGATTTCGGCGACGCCGAGCAGATGAAGGAAGACGTACAGCGGGATCTTTCCTTGGAATGGACGGCTACCTTATGTTTGCTGCTGTTCAGCATGTTCCATATCACGATCTACATGCTGCGAACGAAGGACGAGGCCTTCTTGTACAGCGGTCTGCACTTTCTGCTATTGGCATGGGTCATCGTGCTGCGAGGAGAGCGGCTGTTCATTCGGGAATTTCCGTCATTTCCCTTTGAGCTCTATTTTCGCCTGCAGGACAGCTTGACCTTCTTGGCCTCCACCTTGCTGATTGTCTTTATCGTCAAAATGATTCCTTCCATCATGAGCCGAAAGACGATGTATCTGCTGTTTCTGCCGATCCTGGCCTACGCGTTCTTCAATGCGGTTCTTCCGGCCAGAACCATGTCGATTACGCAGTATCCGCTCTTTTATTACAACGATGGATTAATCTTAGGCATTATTATTCGCATCTTCTATCTGACGATGAAGAAGCGAATCAACATCCGTAAGAATGAAGCCGTCATTCTCATGTCGATGCTTCTGTTTCTAGCCGTATTCGCGATAAGCGCTTCATCGGACAGCTTATTCTTCACCGGGCGCAACTATATGAACCGAATCGGGCTGGTCGGGTTTGTCATGACGATGAATGTTTTTCTGGGCATACGCCTGATGAACCGGGCCGAGGAATCGGAGAAGCTGAGCACCAGGCTGCAGAAGGCTAACGATGCGAAGGATGCCTTCTTGAAGGTCACGACGCAAGACCTGCAGAGGCCTCTGCACGATGCCGTTCATCTGGTGGGGTCCATCAACCGGGAACCCCGTCGCGAGAAGCAAGGCGAGCAATTGTACTTGGCTGAACAGCTGATGGGGAACATGGTGTATTTATTGAGGGATCTGCATGATTTCACCCGCATTCGGTTTGATGATTACGCGATCCAGCTCAAGTCCACCAATGTTCGGATGGTCATGCTCCATGTCATTCAGCTGATGCAGTTTACCTTCACGAAGAAGAAGATCGCAATCAATGAACAGATTCCGAAGCAGCTTTACGTATGGGCGGATGAGCAGCGCCTGACGCAGGTATTCATCCGGATCATGACCGAGATCTCTCACGATACCGTAGATGATCGGCTGAGCATTGAAGCCGTACAGGTGGGCACGGAAGTCCTGCTTCGAGTGACGTCAAGCGGCGAATCCATGGCAGCGAATCGGGAGCGCCCGCATTCTTCGGGGCTTATGATGACGGAGGAACTCGTCCAACAGATGAATGGAAGCATCGCATACGAACGCCTGCAACGCGGCATTCGCTTTACGGTCACCCTGGCTTTCAGCGAATGTAAAGAGCCGGTTAACGCAGCGGAGCATGAATACGATCTACAGTCTGCGGCGCACGCAGAAGATCGGACGTTAGGAACGCTCCTGATTGTGGATGATGACGTGATGCATGCGGAAGTCATGAGGGATATGCTGGGGGACGCTTACAAGGTACGAATCGCTTATTCGGCTCAAGAAGCGCTTGACTACTACAGGAATCATCCGGAAATCGCGATGATGATCATGGATGACATCATTCCAGGCGACATGGATAGTCTGGAATTGCTTCGGCAAATCCGTACACAGGCATCCTTAATGGACCTGCCGATCTTGATGATGATTTCTTCCGAATATCCCAGACATGTTGAAATGATTTTTGCAGCCGGTGCCAATGATTATTTGCTGAAGCCTTTTTCCAAAGAGACCTTGATGGCCCGCTTGAACGCTGCGGAACAAACGAAGCAGTCGATGCTGAAGGCGATTGAGTATGAAATGGCCTTTCTGCAGACCCAAATTAAACCGCATTTTCTATACAACGCGCTTAGCAACATCATTGCCTTTTGTTATACGGACGGGGAGCGTGCTGCCTATCTTCTAACGATGCTCAGTTCTTTCCTGCGTTATATCTTTGAAACGAGCCGGGATGGACAATTCTCCACCCTGCAAAAGGAGCTGGAAATTATCGAGGCCTATGTCGAGGTGGAAAAAGCCAGATTCGGCGAACGATTAACCTTCGCTTATGACATCGATCCGTCCATTGCCGCGGAGCATGTTCGGATTCCTAGCCTGCTCCTGCAGCCTTTAGTCGAGAATGCGATACGCCACGGCCTATTCGACAAGGAAGGTCCGGGACATGTCCAGGTCACCATCTCCCTGCACGCATCCCGCCTGAACATACGCGTCGCTGATGATGGCGTTGGCATGTCGGCCGCGCAGTGCGCTCAGTTGATGGGGGGAACGGCCGCCAATGCCGGAATCGGGTTCACGAATGTACGTCGGCGCGTACATGATCTTACCCAAGGAAGCCTGGAGCTTCACTCGTCGCCGGGCAACGGAACAACCATTCAAATAACGATTCCCGTGAAGGAGGGACAAGGGTAATGTGGAAGATCATTATCGTGGAGGATGAGAAACCGATTCTGGGCCTGCATGCCCGTTTGCTTGAAACGCATGGCCCGTTTCAGGTTGTAGGCTGCTACGAATCGCCGTTCGATGCGCTGCAGGAAATACCGAAGCTGGATCTGGACGCACTCGTGCTCGACATTGAAATGCCGAGAATGACGGGACTTCAGCTGGCTCAGAACTTGGTGGAGAACGGGATCGACGTGCCTGTGATCTTCACGACCGCTCACCAGCAGTATGCCGTGCAAGCCTTTCGCGTGCAAGCCCTGGATTATCTCTTGAAACCGATGACCATCAATATGGTGAAGCATCTGGATGAACGCCTTCAGAAGTATTACGGCCAGAGACCAAAGCAGGCCCAGAAGAAGGAACTCGACGTCCAGTTATATGGGGAAGCTTCCGTTATGAAAGGCGAGCAGCTTGTCAAATGGCCAACCCGCATCACGGAGGAGCTGTTTTACTATTTGCTGCTGCATGAGAATAAATTGTGCCCGAAGTGGAGAATCCTCGATGATCTCTGGACGAACGTGGAGGAAAAACGAGCGCTTTCCAATCTGTACAATACGATTTACCGGATGCGTCAGCTGTTTATGGAGCTCGATATTCCCATCGTCATCGAACGAGTGAATGATGGTTATATCATGAATGCGAACAACAGCATCGTCATGAAGCCGAAAGAAAGGCCGGATGCCCTTCTATTGGAATCGAAAGGATATCTGTGGGCCTACGCTTTCGAATCGGGCCGTTAGAAAAGCAAGAGTCTATCCTTAATAGTAAACGAAAACCACATCCTCATGCGGATGTGGTTTTTTGTTTAGATACTATCGCTTGCGGAATGCAGAGGTTTCGCTAATGCCCTCTCCTTCCGCTTACAAGTTCGGAATCTGCCAATCCACTTCCTGAAGCCCCATACTGCGTAGAAATTCGTTCGCGCGAGAAAACGGCTTGCTGCCAAAAAAGCCTCGATGCGCAGACAACGGACTCGGATGCGGCGAACGAATCAGTTTATGCTGCCGGTTCGTAATGAGCCCCGCCTTCTTCTGGGCGTGGCTTCCCCATAACAGGAACACGACAGGCTCATTTTTCCGGTTGATCGTCTCAATAACCTTATCCGTAAAGCTTTCCCATCCCCTGTTTTTATGAGAATTCGCTTCATGGGCCCTTACGGTGAGCACCGTATTTAGAAGCAGTACCCCCTGCTTCGCCCATGTTATCAGATGGCCGTTATTGGGAATGAAGCAGCCCAGATCATCCTGAAGCTCCTTGTACATATTTTGCAAGGAAGGAGGCGTGCTGACGCCCTCTTTGACAGAGAAGCTTAGGCCGTGGGCCTGACCCGGTCCATGATAAGGATCCTGGCCCAAAATGACCACCCTGGTGTCGGCCAGCGGTGTATAGTGCAGCGCGTTAAAAATATCGTATTTATCGGGAAAAATGGTCTTCGTCCGATATTCCTCAATAAGAAATTCCCGCAGCTGTAAGTAGTATGGCTTCGTAAACTCCTGCTCTAAATATGTCGCCCAGTCATTCTTCAATATCGCCATTTCGGGTTCTTTCCTCCTGCCATGGTCATAAGAAATAAGATATAACTAGATTATATCATATGGATTATTTCCGGTATTTTCCTGACACCTAACCCTCACGAAGACGCAAAAAAGCGACCGATTGCACGAGTCGCTTTTTCACCCTTGATTCCCCCTAAGTCAAGTCATGATGACCGGCTCAATCTTGCCGTTGCCGATCCGCATCCGATCTATGCATAACTGGCGATGTCCCGGCTCGGTGTCTCCAATGATCCGGCGGTGGTATACGATTAGCCATTCATCTTTCTCCTGCAAATGCAAGTAGCCATGGTGGCCGGGTCCTTCGGCAATCGGCTCCTGACGCTCCAGAATCGTGCCTTCATTCTTGAATGGACCGAGCGGATTGTCGCTTACGCCATAGGCTACGCGATAGGTTCCATTCGTCCATCCGCCCATGGACCACATCAGATAATAAAGTCCGTCCTTCTTAATCATACAAGGACCTTCCACGTATCCCTCCGGCGTAATGGAACGGAAAATTTCATTGCCGTCGTCGGCCAATGGAACGAATCCCGTCATCTCTTCATTCATCCGCGCAACGTTGCAATGCCCCCATCCGCCATAATACAGATAGATCGTTCCATCTTCGTCCTTGAATAGATGCGCATCGATCGGCTGTGCCTGATGAATGAACTTATCCACGAGCGGCTTCCCTAAGTAGCCTCTGTACGGCCCCTCCGGACGGTCCGCAACGGCAATCTCCAGGCCGCCGGTTTCCTCGTCCGATTGGATATCGTTCGATGCAAACACGAGATAATATTTCCCTTGGTGCTCGATATGGGTCGGTGCCCAAACCGCCCTCCATATCCATGGGAAATCCGCCATTTCGATAATGCCTTCGTGTTTCTCCCAATGGATCAGATCGTCGGAACTGAATGCGTCCAAATTCATCTGCATCGTATATTCCGTGAAGGACCGCGTTGCATAAATCCAGTGCTTTCCCTCATACGTTCTGGCTTCGGGATCTGCATACCAGCCGGGTATGATCGGATTGTTGATGTTCAATGGTAGACACTCCTTTCCTGTGCTGGCAATGTCGAGTTCGAGCGAGAGGGCATCGTCCCCGACCAATGGCGCTCGATTGAGCGATAGCCTCGTTCTACCATTGCTTCTACAACGGATAGCCAATCTCCTCCCGCATGAAATCCTTGTAACTCGTTGAACTCCCCCCGGAATCGTTCTCAATATCCCCGGGAATATTCCGGGCTTTCTTTGAGATGGACGATATCGTGGCCGGTTGGATTTTGGAAGGCACGGAGCCCGAAGGTCGGCGCAACGGCAAAGATATGGTCAAAGATATCCGCTTGAATCGATTCATACACACCCCAGTTGGTATCATTGCTGAACGCATAGATTTCCAAGGGCAGTCCGTTATCTCCCGGCGCTAACTGCCTGACAATCAGCGTCATATCCTTATGGATTTTCGGATGATTCCGCAGGTATTGATGGATATATTCCCTAAACACGCCCACATTCGTAAGTTGTCTGCCGTTCACGTTGCTTTCCGTATTGATCTGATTCTCGATGTTGTATGCGTTAATCTCATGTAGTCTTGTCGTGACATAATCGGTAAGGTAGTGTATCTTCTGAAATTCCTCGATCATTTCCTTGGTGCAAAAACAGATGCTGCTCGTATCGACATAGAAGCTTCGCTTAATTCTTCGGCCGCCGGATACCTGCATGCCTCTCCAGTTCTTGAACGAGTCCGAGATGAGGGCATAGCTGGGAATCATCGTGATCGTTTTATCGAAATTCATCACTTTTACCGTATTCAACGTAATGTCGATGACGTCGCCGTCCGCATTGTATTTCGGCATTTCAATCCAATCGCCGACGCGCACCATATCATTCGATGATAATTGAACGCCTGCCACCAAGCCCAGTATGGAGTCCTTGAACACCAGCATCAGAACGGCCGATAGAGCACCAAGCCCGCTGAGAATGATCAAAGGATTCTGCCCGATGAGGTTCGAGATCACCACAATGCCTCCGATGATGAACAGAACGATTTTCACCACCTGAATGTATCCCTTAATCGGTCGGATCTTGGAAACTTCAAATGAACGATAAATGTCATCAAAAGCATTAAGCAGCGCATTCAACACCGTGATGGTGACGATAATCATGTACGTCATGGCCGCTTTTTCAATCAGAATTTGGTACGCCGGAAAGATGGACGCCGAAAAATAAATAATGATTGCCGGCACAAGATGCGACAGCTTGTGGAACACTTTTTTCTCCACGATGATATTGTCCCATGTGTACCGATTGTTGTTGACGATATGAATAATCGTCTTCAGCACGATTTTTTTGGTAATAAAATTGGCCAGTATGGAGACCACCGCGATAAAAACGACCATGATCATATTCGAGAGATATCCAATGGTTTGTTCGCTCATGCCATATCCGTCTAGTTGATTTTTGATAAAGTCCATTGCTTCCTCCTGACGCAGTTTAAGATTAGCCTATTATTATAGAGGAGATTCTAGTACTGCGCAAAGTTCAGAATCAGACATCGCTGGGTTGATTTGGAAGATGCTTGGTGTAAGACGGTCTGTTTGAAAAACAAAAAGCACCGAAAGGGTGCTCTCTTGGTCTGATTCGATCAGATCCGTTTCGTTTCCTTTCCGTTACGGCTGATCAACCCTCGCAGGCGCTTCATGACAGACTGAATTTCGGTATCGGTCAACAAATAATACGTATTCACAGTCCAGATCTCTCTGTTGTTCAAATGAAAAATCAGCACAGGAAATTTCGGAAGCAGCCACTTCCGAATGGAAGGGCCGCTATAGCTGACACTTGTAATCTCCGTCCAGGCCATGGTCCGCGTTCCATCTGAAATGGAATTTTGATCGTAGATCAACAGCTGCGTGTCTGATTTCAGCGCCTTTGGCAAGCTGACATATAGATAACCTCCAAAAAACGGAATCCCTATTATGGCTGATGTGATACAAAAAAACTTACGAATAAAGGAAGTATCCATAATAAAGGCCGCGTACAGCAGAAACAGGCAGGCCAGCACAAACAATAAACTACCAAGTGCTTTGCCCCATGCCACGGATTTTCGATACGATATCCCGTTCATGATTTAGCGCCTTTCTAAAATGATTTGAACAGTCCTTTAATCCAGCTAACTCCACTTTCGACTGCTTAAGCTGTACCGTGGTGATACCTCTATTGTATCAAAGAGCCGTTTCTTTTTGTTTGGCTAGATGAAAAAGAGGCCTTGTCTCCGTCATTTACGATGACTTTTGAGACAGCCCCTTTTAGTATGTATGATGGCGAAGCGTGGCTGTTAGAAACCACAGTTCGCCGGATCGCATTTTGACTAAATTGAACATACGAAACTTACGGTGAGAGGATCCGCTTTTGACCGGTGAGCTCCTGGATCGGCTTAATGTTTTGAGTGAATTCCAGCGTGCCTAAGTAGTTTCCTTCTTCATCCCTTACGGCAAAATAACGAATGTAGACAAATTTATCTTTAACCGGGATCCAGAAATCTTCTGCATCTTTGACACCTGCTTTGAAATCAGCGAGCAGCTGATTGACGACATGAACGCTTTGCGGAGGATGGCAGTTCTGAACACTTCGGCCGATCACCGCTTTGGTACGAACGAAGATTCGTTCTTTGCCCTGTGAAAAATATCGAACGATATCATGTTCATCAATAAAGGTTAGGTCGACCGGTAAATGATTTAAGATGGATTCCATCTGTTTGACCGATAAAATGCCTGTACTCATCCGGATGTAACCTTCTTGCAGCGGAGAAGACCCCAATCCCTGATCTGCGCCAGGTTCAGCTGCCCTTTCAGGAATCCATGGTTGATCCGGCGCAACCAAGCAATAACCGACTTCTTCGCTTTGGGCAGCAATTTGAAGCCATTCATCTTCCGTCAACTTCTCCAGAGCCATTGGCAATAAAATATGTTCCTCTTTATAGATCATTTCTGTTACTTCATTTAAGACGCGTTTGGCAAGGTCCACTACGCTCTGCGCATTGCCCTCAAAATCAGTGAGTTTGGCTTTCACTTCTTTTATTCCCATTCGGATACCGTCATCGACTGCCCACATCACTTTGGTCGGTCCATAAATTCCGTATTTCTCGAGAAATGGAAAGAGCAAATTTTCTTTGCGGCTGTAGTGTTTGTCTACGTCATAGAGGAGACTGAAATCCTCAAGCAATTTGAGGCGATTGGCCTCCCCTTGATCCTTCAGAAATTGATCCAGGTGCAGCGCGATTGTGAAATTTGCCAGTCGATCGATTTCTTGGTTCTCCCTCTTAAACGTAAACACAGGATGTCCAGGCTGCTCTTCGGGTTTATGAGCTCTGTGAATGTCTTGGATGGAACCTTTGAATACAGCAGCATGCACGCTGCACAGTCGCTGTACTTCGGTTACCGGTATTCCTTCCTCCTGCATCAGCACTTGTTCCAGCTCCGAAATCTCATCAACTGATATTTCGCCTACAGCTTGATTGAATTTTGACTTCACTTCTTCCACGCTTTTTCCATGGTGCAGCTCTTTAATGATTTCCTTGAGCAAATGTATACGGGCCGTTCGATGAGCAGAAATTCCTTCCTCACGGTTATTAATGAATTCACTCATGTTCATCACCTCTGTTTTGTTTCAATATATAAAGATGAATTTCTATTCTGTTTACATCTCTAAACTAGCATCCTCATACTCCATGACTTGTGATTAAAAGCACATAGGGAATGAAAATTCATTGAACAACAATAGGTGACCCGTCTTCTTCGAAAAATATTTGTCCGCTGGACGAAATGGCCCGCACGACTGACGCGAAGCCCGCTCAGCCATAAATACGTAGCAGCAGCCCTTGTTTCCGAATTGTATTGAGCTGGCACACAAAAAGCGACCGGTCACGGTCGCTTTTTTATTGAATATATGGAGGGTAGTCAAACCCCTATATTGAAAAATCCGTAACACAGGTGATGACGATCACATAGATTTTTAGACAATTCATACTTCTGAATCAGCAAAAATACGGCGCCGCCCCAGGTTTAATACCGGAGCGGCTAGCCCGCGTCTCTTCACACAATCGCCCCTTGGGCGTGCAGCATCTCCCTGAGCTGCGATGCATCGACTTCCGCCGCGGTGATTCCCGCCTTGCAGGCCAGGGCCGCCGCGGTGCCCGCCGCTTCACCCGTAGCCATGCAGCTTGGCGTCAAGCGCGTGGTCGCCAGTGCTTCATGCGTGGTTGAAATGCAGCGCCCCGCCGCGAGCAGATTTACTGGCCCTCGGGCCACCAGGCAGCGGTAAGGAATGCTGTAGGAACCGTCATTCTCGATGGAAGCCTCCATAATCCCTTTGCCTGACGGATCATGCAAGTCAACCGGATAACCGCTCCTCGCAATGCCGTCCTCAAAATGTCGTCCCGTCACCACGTCCTCCATCGTTAACCGATACAGACCGTCGATTCGGCGCGACTCCCTAATTCCGATCTGGGGTGCGACCGAGGAAATGGAGGCCTCGGCAAATCCGGGCACCCGCGATTTCAAAAATTCCGCCATCATCAGCACCTGCTTGCGCCCTTCCTCCTCCGCCAAAGTCAGTTCCTCGACATCGGTCGCGCTTAAGCCTTGTACCCGCGTACAATTGATCAGCACCTCATCCTTCTCCGGTCCGATAAACAACAGAACCTGATCGCGGTTGATCGGGACCTCGGCAGCTTTCCACTCCTTATAAAAGCCGGAAACCCCCGTGAGCGGAATAAGCTCCTTCTCTAGCTCGGCAAACGGCGTCTTGTGATAAAAGTTGTCGGGATCAGCCAGCATCGCCTTCCGAATCGCCTCCACGTCAACGCCCCGCATCCGGAATTTCATCGTCATCGGCTGCGACAGCCCGTCGCTTTCGCGCCCCTGAAGCGTCGGCGCTCCCGCCAGATAAGCGACATCCGCATCCCCGGACGCATCGACGAACATCTTCCCGTCCACCTTGATTCGCCCCGATTTTCCAGTAAGGGTCACGGATTGGATGTATTCGCCTTCACGCCCGACTTCGTCAACGAAGCTGTGTGAGACGAGCTTCACCCCCGCTTCGCGCAGCATATCGACGGCAAGCACCTTATATATCTCTGGATGGTACGGCGTCAGCGTATGCACGAAACCGACGGTATCGCGAAGATGGCCGGGCGAGCCCCCGCGCTCCATCAGGCGCTCCACAATTTCCTGTGCAATGCCGCCGATGACCCGTACCCCTTGCTGTGTATGAAACGTCATCCAAGGATAAACCCCGGCAGCCGTAGACATCCCGCCGACAAATCCGTACCGTTCAATCAAGATGACGCTTGCCCCCTGCCTGCCGGCGGCAATGGCGGCGGCAATGCCCGCCGGCCCTGCACCTATAACTACCACGTCCGCCTCCATGATCCTTGTCCTGCTGTCCATCTCTTTTCACTCCTCCTTTTAAGCGTTATTTACCCTATTCCTTGAGACCCGTCATGGATACCCCTTCGACAAACTGCTTCTGCGCAAAGAAAAACACAATGAGCAGTGGTAATGTCGCCATAACCGAAGCGCTCATCAGCAAATGCCACGATGTTCCCGACTCGTCGGTAAACAGCGATAATCCCAGCGGCAAGGTCATCAGCTTACGGTCATTAATAAAGATCAGCGGATCAAAAAAATCGTTCCAGCTCGTCAAAAACGTGAAAATGATCAGCGTGGCGATCGCGGGTTTTGCTAACGGCAACATGATTGTGGAATAAATCCGCAGCCGCGAGCAGCCGTCGATCATCGCTGCCTCCTCCAGCTCCTTCGGAATCCCCAGAAAAAACTGCCGCATCACAAACACCCCGAACACACCGCCCGCGCCGAATATAGGCAAAATAATCAGCGGTAAATGCGTATTGATCCAACCCAGCTCACGCATAAACAGAAACATCGGAATGGCAATGACCTCGTTCGGAATCATCATCGTGCTCAGCAGCAGCAGAAACACCAGGCTTCTCCCCCAAAAAGGAATTCGTGCGAAAGAATACCCCGCCATGGAAGAGAAAAGCACGGTGCCCACGGTAACCAGTAGGGCGATATATACGCTGTTGCCATAAAATAGATGGAACGGGATCGTCTCCAGCACTTCCGCATAATTCGCCCATCGTATCGGCGACGGAATCAGCTGCGGCGGAAAAACAAACACATCAGCCGGCTGTTTGAGCGAAGTAGAGACCATCCACACGAACGGGGTCATCATGACCACCGAAACGGCAAGCAGCAGCAGATAATGGAACAGGTTCCCGCCTGCCGGGTTGCCCCTTTTAGCAAATAGACTAGCTTTCATTCAGAACCCACCTTTTTCTCATCTGCCATTGTGCCAGCGTAAGCAGCAGGGTGATGATAAACAGCACATAAGCCAGCGCAGAAGCATATCCGAACTCGAACAGCTTAAAGGCTCGTTCCCAAATGTTGTAGACGAGCACCTTGGTGCTTCCGGAAGGACCCCCTTGTGTCATCACGTAAATTTGTCCGAACACCTTCAGCGAACCGATAATGGTCATCATCAGGGTCAAAAAAATCGTCGGCGTGATCATGGGTACGGTAATTCGGAAAAAAATCCGCATTCTCCCTGCGCCATCGATCCTGGCCGCCTCGTAGAGCTGCGCCGGAACCTGCTGCAGCGCCGCAATGAACAACACCATATTCAAACCGACATTTTTCAGGAGACTGGTCACGATAACAACGGGCATGGCAAGCCGGGTATCGTACAGCCAGGCCGGTCCGGTAATGCCGATCATACGCAGCAGCTGGTTAATGAACCCGGAATCCGTGGCAAACATATACTTCCAGACAATCGACCAGACCACCAGCGAGGTCATAACCGGAATAAAGATCAATGTCCGGAAAAAGCCGGCTCCGCGAATATTTTTTGATAACGGGATGGCAAGCAGCAATGCCAAAATAATGTTCAGCGGAACAAGTCCGGCGGCAAAATAAAGCGTATTGCCCAGCACGCGCCAAAATTCTGCGTCCCCCGCAATCGTGCGGTAGTTCTCAAATCCGATGAGCTTGGCCTCACCCAGCAGCGGCCAATCCGTAAAACTCATATAAAGCGCCATCATGAGCGGGACAAGCAGCAGCAGAACGAACCCCAGCACCATCGGCAGCACGAACAGCCAGCCCGCCAAATGGTCTCCGCGGTTTAAGGGCCTGTTCTTCCTTGCCTTCCTACGGAATGGACGGCCGGGCCCTTCAGATTTTATCGTTTCAAGTGTGGTCATGTCGCTTTCCTCCTTGTGGGGCACCTCTACAGACGATCGATTGCATTCCGTAAAGCGGCAACCTCCCTAAGGATGCCTTCCGCTTCATTGCCCGTGACCACCGCTCCGACCAACAGCACCTTGACGCCGCTATCGGCCAAGGCCGGGATATCCTCCGGGCCGATTTTACGCTGCGTTGGCACAATGACCGGCAAACCGCCGTGTGCCGCCAGCCAGCGGTAATGAAGCAGATCGGCAAGGGTAAGCCTGGTACCATATTCATGGCCGGGAACGATGGAAGCCTCAAGCGCGCTGATGCCGAAGGTCCGGCCTCCTTCCACGACGCCCCGGTCGAACTCGCTATCGATTGCAAACGTTCTTGCCAGCCCCGGGGCCTGCAGCAGAGAAGCAGGATGATGAAAGGCATAAATCGAGTAGAAATCGACGCCAAGCTCAGGGAGCCGGTTGATTTCCTCCGCGTTTACCTCTTCCACCGAGCCTCCGGGCACAATTCCAAGGGGGCCGTTAAAGCGGGAGCGAATGTCCTTGAAAATGTCGGCATAGCTGTCCAGCGTGCCGAAGCGATTGCCGCTGGCCCGGTGCCCTACGTTGATATGGACTTTCAAGCCGTCGGCGCCCGAAGCCAAGGCTGCCTCTGCAAGCTTGATGTCATTGGCCGGGAGGCTGACGAACAGCTGCAGCCCCGGCGCTTCGTTTAATGCTTTATCCAAACGATTCATGCCCATTCCTCCTAACGTAACTGCCTCTATTTGCTCAGCAGAGTATCCACCTTGCTTTTTACCTCATCCTGAATTTTCTGCGATTCGCCCTGCCCGGCAAATAACTCGTCAAAGCCAGTCAAAATCTCCGTGTCGATGTTTTGCCAGCGGATATGTCCCGGCTGCACGACCGCTTTAGGCATTTCGTCGATGACCGCCTGCTTGATGTGCCCGGCATCCGGATTGCCCTCCACGCTCAGGAACTCATCCGAGTTCAACACCGATTGGCGCGGCGGCACAAAGAAGGCCGACGTTTTCTGCACACCCTCTTTGCCGGCAAGGAATTTCAATAGTTCCTTGGCCTCCTCCGGATGTTTTCCTTCTTTAAATAGCACGTAACCCGCCTGACCCATCATCGGAACGCTGCCTTTCGAACCCGATGGCATTGGCGCAATGCTCCATTTGAAATTTTGGATCTCCCTGGCTTTGGATACAAAGCTATAGTTGTCGAAAATCATGCCGATTTGCCCGGATTCAAAATTAACCTGCTCTCCCGCCTTCGGGTGCGAGCCTTCCGTAAACATCATGCGCTTCAGCATGTCCAAGGTTTCAACCCCGTATTGATCATTCCAAGTGTATTCCGTCATCTCTGGATTAAAGGGTCCGCTCCCGTTTGACCAAGAATACGAAGCGAGAATAATCCATGTCTTCCAGTCGCGGAAAAAGTTAGCCCCGTAAACGTTCGATGAAGCAGCGCTCGTCTTGATCGTTTTTGCGGCTTCTTCGAACGTTTCCCACGTCCATTCGCCTTTTTCCGCAAGCTCGTTCGGCGTACTTAAGCCCGCTTGCTTGAACAGATCCTCGTTGTAGAACACCACGCTGGGCGGAGTGGAAAACGGCAGTCCATATAGCTTGTCGTCCTGGCGAAACAGTTCAAGCGTCGAAGGTATAATGTCATCGATGTCAAAAGCATCATCCTGAACGATATCCGTGACATCGGCCAGAATGTCGTTGGCCATAAATTGCGGTACCATCCGCTCCGATACCCAGGCAATGTCGGGCAGCTCCTGGCCTGCCGCCAGTACGGACATTTTTTGCTGATAATCCGCAAACGGGATCGTGTCAATTTGCACCTCAATATTCGGATGCTCCTGCGTGAAAGCGTCGGTCAGCCCTTTGTACAGCTCAAGCTGCGCCGGATTTCCCCATGTCGCGAATTTGAGCAGTACCTTCTCGCCACTGGCTTCGCCTGGCGTATGATTCGACTGTTCTTTCCCGGCGCAGCCCATGAGCCCTACACCAAGTGTTAATGCCAATAAACCGGTCAACCATTTTTTCATATACCGCTTCCCCCTCTGCATTGTTCAAGTTAAGGTTGTGATGTGGTTAATTATATTTACATATGGTCATATAAAAAATCACTAAACGTTCAGAAAAGGTACGATTTTTTTAGGTCATTTCCGTTTTAGCCCATAAAAAAGAACTACATAACATAATTTGTTATGTAGTATTACACACTGTATTGTTCCCGGTAGGTTCCCGGCGTCATTCCGATATGCTGTTTAAATACCAGCATAAAATGCTTCGGACTTTGATATCCCGATAAACGGGCGATATCGTAAACCTTCAGGTTGGTCGTCTCCAGCAGCTTGCAGGCTCGCCGGATGCGCGTTTCGGCGATATAATCGGACAAATTGCCGCCCCCTTCCTGCTTAAAGAGCTGGCTTAGATAGGAAGGATTTAAATGCACCATCTCCGCTAACGTCTGCAGACGCAAATCACCGTCGGGGTTTTCAGCGATATACGCCTTCAGCTTCCGGATCATCCTGCGCCCCTCGCTGGATGGCGGCCCCCCGTCCGCCTCGCTTTGCGGCTCAGTCCCACCCGCATAGCGATTTGAAGAATTCAGGGTTAGCCGAATCTTGTCCAATGCAACCGTAAAATCCTTACGGTCTATGGGCTTCAGCAGGTAATCGGCGATCCCGAATTGCAGCGCTTTTTTGGCGTATACAAAATCTCCATAGCCGCTAATAATGACAATCGGCATCTCATGGCCTGCGGTCCGCAGCTTTTCCACCATCTGAAGCCCGTCCATCTCCCGCATTCGAATATCCGTAATGAGCACATCCACCACATTGCGTTCCAGATAAGCCAGCGCTTCCTTGCCGTGAGCGGCTTCGTATACGACCTCAAAATCAGGAGCCACACGGCCGATCAAATCGCGGATGCCTTTACGGATAATGTCCTCGTCTTCCACCAACATGAGCTTGATCATGGATGACCTCCTACTTTTCTTGTTTCGCGAACGGCAGCGTCACGGTAAAAGCCGCACCTTGTCCCAAGCTTCCATCGATTTCGAAGTCGCAGTCCCGGCCGTAAATCAACCGCAACCGCTGTTTAATATTTTTCAGCGCAACTCCATGACCACGTAATGGCATCGCCGGCGTTTTTGCTGCCACATCATCCCCGGCCTCTTCCAATGAGGCTTGCAAAGCCGCCAATTCATCCTCCGACAAGCCCCGCCCGTCATCCCGAATGGTCAACAGCACTTCATCCTCAAATCGTGCCACCGTAACGTATACCGTGCCCCCTTGCTCGCGGTCTCCAATCCCGTGCATTATCGCATTTTCAATGAGCGGCTGGAGCAGCAGCTTCGGGACCAGGCAATCGTCCAACCCTTCTTCGATATCGAACATAGCCTGCAGCCTGGAACCATGGCGCATCTTTTGGATGCGAATATACGACTCCGCCGTCTCAAGCTCCTCGCCAAGCCGGATGAGGCTTCGGTCCTGCTCCACTGCGCTGCGGATCAGTCGTCCCAAAGCCGTGGCCATTTCCGAGACGTCCTCATTATTGCGCTGCCGGGCAAGCATGCTGATCGACTCCAGTGTATTATATATAAAATGGGGTTGGATCTGGCTTTGCAGCGCGGCTAGCTCCGCCTCTCTTTCCCTCATGCCGAGCACGTATACTTCATGGACGAGCCGGTCGATTTCCTCTACCATCCGGTTGAAGCCGGAACCAAGCCGACCGATTTCATCCTCAGTTACCGGCACGCTCTGCTTGAAATCGCCGAGCTCCACGAGTCGCATTTTTCGTACCAGCGTCCCGAGAGGTTGGGTCAGCCGATAAGAGAAGTAGATGGCTAAGGCCCCGGCCATAACGAGACATATCAGGCCGGCTAGAAGCGTAAAGTTGCGAAGTTCCTTGGTCTCCACAAGCAGGGATGCGACCGGAATATAGCTGACGATATTAATATCGGAATATCGGGAATAGTTGGAGACAACCAAATACTTGCTGCCCTCCATATGCAGAATCTCGCTGGCCGTTTCCGAACGCCCTGAAAGGCCGAGAATCCGATCCGAAAGCAGCTTGGAGGCTTCCGTATCCCCATCTGCGGTCGCCGTGTAGAAAAGTTCTTCCCGGCTATTCTGCACGACAATGCCGCCGTTCTCTTCCAGCTTGACATTTTCGACAAGCTGCTTGAACAAAGTCTGCTTCAAATCGATTTTGACTAACCCGAGCGTCCGGTTGGTATTGGGCTCACGGATCAGCCGGGCTACGGAAAAATAGCTTTGATTGCCGTCCAGATAGTAAGAAGGCCGATGCGGCGGAAGCAGCACCCAAGCTCCTCTCGCTTCTACCACTCCAGGGTACCAGGGCTGCCGCTCCATGTCCGAATAGGCAGCGATTGCGCTAGGAGCCAGGCTCGAGAAGGTGTAACCGCTTCCGGCGAAAATCTGGATACTGTCAATCTCTGGCCTGTCGAAGGTCATGCTGGCAATATAAAGCTGCATTTTGGAGCGTTCTTCCACCGTAGGCTGCTGATGTAGACTATCCTCCTCCCTGTACTTGCGCAAGATGGACAATACCCCCGAATCGTATAAAGGCATCAACGTCAATCTCTGCATCTCCATCAAGGTCCTGTCCAAATTCCGGTTGATCTGGTCCACCAATTGGGCGGTATAATCGGAGGTTCTTCGTTCAACGGAGTTGGAAAAACCCACGTAGGTCGCCACGCCCTGCAGGCTGAGCGGAACCGAAATGAGCAGCAGGAAGATCAGCAAAATTTTAGCGCGAAGACTCCAGGATTTAAGCGGTTTGAACCTGAAAGACACGCTGGCCACACCCCTTCCGCCAGTCCCGTTTATTTTCACTTCATTGTACAGGAACATGGTGGGGATGACTATGGGGTACTAAATCGAATCCCGAAGTTGGCTAGAGTTAGACTGTGAGTATCGATTTCATAATTGTTATAACGATTGAGGATTTTACGGTAGATATGGTTAATCATAAATATCAGTTTCCCGGCTTAGCAGCTACATTTCAGAAGCATGGTGTCCCAATAACCAAATCAACAGATAAAATATAAAAAGCGACCGAATCACGGTCGCTTTTTATATTCGTATGAGAGACGCGCGGGAGCACAAACCCTGTCCTGCTCTACTCCAACGCCATATAAAATAGATTCGTCGTATGATCTTTGGTAATCGTATGCGCTCCTGGAGCAAGCGACACCCTGACAACACCATTCGTCATCGGATAACTCGTTCCATCAATCTTGATCTTGGTTCCGTCTGCCGAATTAAACACTAATGTTAATGTTGCCGTTTCCGTAGAGGTAAAGGTAATACGGGTTGAACTCTCGATTTTCAAACATTGGGTTAGCGTCAAGCCGTTATACGCCACAGTTCCCTTGGTTGTGGAGAGATTCCCTACAATATTAAAGAAATCGCTTGCCAATCCGGACGTTGTAAAGTTGTGAACTTGTTCTCCGGTGGACGGCTCTGGTTCTGGTTCCGGCTCCGCCCCGGTTGAATTCCCGCCTACGGATACAAGCCCGCTGGTGTAGCTGCTTATTTTAGCCATTAAAGCTGTATTGAGGGCATAGGATGTGTCGTCAACGGCATCATTGAATTCCCAGGTGAAGTCCCCGTTATTCAGGCGTCCGGCTTGTGCGGTAACAATCTGTTCTACATCGCTCACGTTATCGATGTCGGCGCTATTCACTCCCGTATTGACGGTTGTATCGAAGTTATTATAAGCCGTTCCTCCCACGAATGCTTTGTATGAGCTTGGTACGGTTTCATTTCTTGACGAAGCCAAGTATGCATCGAATGAGGTTACATTTGCCGGAGCTGTCCCGGTATTGGAATTTGCATAAATCAGGCTGTCCGCATCTACGATCCTATTGTTATAGGCCTTAATCACGCCTCCGTCTTCGCCCGAAAAGGTCCCTTCCCCTAAAGCATCGGTACCTTGCAAGGAGCTCAACATCGGGTATTTGGCATGTCTAAAGTAATTGGATTCCACGAAGGCTGAAGCTCCCGTTGTCACACCGACCCCATATTTTGAGACTCCGTCATAGAAGTTATTATAGATGTGAACCGATGCCAATCGGATTCGCGGATGGCGGGAGTCCGAGTGATCAAACCAGTTATGGTGGAAGGTGACAAAGAATTCCTCCGATTCACTCAACCCGACCAAAGCCGCTTTTCCCGAATCCCAGTAGTGATTGTAGGAGATTGTAATATAGGTCGATCCTTTTTTCAGATCCGTTGAACCATCGCCCTTGGCCTGGTCGGCATCTCCTCCTGCGGTTCCATAAAATAGATCGTTATTATGCACCCACACGTTGACGTTTCCTGTATCCATGGAAATTCCATCATCAGGAAACAACATGAGCCCGAGGTTTCTTACTTCCACATTCCCTACGTATCTAAGGAGCAATCCCCACCCATAAGCATAAGCGTCGTCTCCGATCCCTTCGATCGTCATATTCATTTCCGAGTAATTGTTTTTGCCTTTTACTTGAAGGTAGCCGCTGCTATTCAGCTGTCCGCTCATGTCGTCATCGGTAACTTTTCCAATAAACCGGATCGCAAGAGGGGTTGTGTCATAGCCTTTTTGTCTTAGCGTCAAAATCTCGCCGATCCCCACGCCCGTTTGAACCCCGCCTGAGCTGTTGATTTTCACATCAAGGGTTACGGTTCGTGCCGTCTCGGAGGTCACATAAATAACTTGTGCACCATCTTTAAGCGTACCGTCATCATTGTAGGCACCCGAGCCAGTCCCGTATGGCGAGTCTGAGGAAAAAGCAAATCCGTATCGATCATGCGGCGCTACGGATAGGTTATTCGAAACGACACTTACCGTTGAACCGTCCGACAGCCTGGCTTCAACCTTCATCACATAATTTCCTGCTGCGAGTCCAACGGCATCTGCTCTCCAATAGGAAGGGTATTGCCGGATCAGCTCATTATCCATTTGTTGATAGCTGGAATCCGGCGCATTGGCGTGTTTCACGTAGACATTGTATCCCTCCGCATTACTCACGGGTGACCATTCTATATACGCCGTTTCATTCCAGCCCCCGCCGCCGATAATCGAAAGACCGGCAGCATCGACCGTTGTCTTATTCACCCATCCTCCCGCTATGAGAGCTAGCGCCAGAGAAAACAACAATACCATGCCGGTTACCTTTGCAACGCTGTTCTTCATTTCATCTCCTCCTTTTTTTATTCACTTGTACTTTGTAATCGCTTGCAATAAATTAGAGCTTTCTTATCAGCCTCCTCGCTTTATGGACCCTGTCTGTCAAACAATGTCCTTGTTTAAAATCAACAAATTTTGGAATTCCACCCACAGCTTATCAGCTGCGGAAACAGTTCCGAAACAATCATTTTGTTATAACCTGCGCATTCCGCGATATTCTGAGTTAATGATTATAGGTCGGGGAAATGACACTTTCTCTTGGACAACATCCATCCGGGATGGTCGTGAACGGCTGAAAGCTGCAGATACAAGGCGTAGATCGGGCTATATTTCAGGCTTAAACCGGACGCAAAAACGAAAAAGCGACCGGTTAAGGTCGCTTTGGGGAGATCTTCTAAAGATCTCTATGGGCTGGCTGCATCATCCCTTGAGTGGGGTGATCCTCTGGGTACTCGTAATATTGCGACTGAACGGGCGCATGGATTTGTGCTTCCATCGGCGGCACTGACGGCTGCTGATAGGGCTCATCCACATACATGATTCTGCGCAGAATTTGCATAAGCCCATTCACAACGCGCAGCGCAACCCAGAACAGGATAAGGCCTACGCCTACGTACAGCAGGTATTGCTGATTATAGGTCCAATCGATATGAAAATAACTGAACAAGCTATTTTCCAAAATATCAAGCTGCAGTTCATTCATCAAAATGATATGCACGACCGGAAGAGCAATCAATCCGAGTCCCAGTGCAATCACCGTTACCATAATAACAAAGAATACGATGCCGGTAACAAATCTTAGGAATACGAGCAGCAGGTTTCGAATAAAGAGCGCTCCGTCAAAACCGCTCACCATTCGTTTCAACCAATTCTGCCCAGCTTCAGACTGTTGATTGTAGGTATACGATACAGTAGGATTAGGTAAACCCAAAATTTGTCTAATCATGCTTTGTTCAAAAACCACAATCCCATTCAATAGCTTAGCTACTCCAAAAAACAGCGGTATTCCGATAAATATCGGAGTCAAACCGATGGATAAGGTAAGTCCCGTTATCGCAACTGTAAAATAAATAATCCCTAACGGGAGAGATAGCAATAAATAGAGAATCGTTGCATAGGTTTTCGGATTAAAAAGCACCCAATTCACCTTGCCTGCCCGCGACATGGCAGTCGCTTCTGTTGCCTTCATATTCAAACACCCCTTATGGCTTCATAAGTCACGCTCCAAGTTTATAAATCCATTATATCCGCGTTATTTGGCTGACATAACCGTCTTAGGGGGTATCTGAACCTAGACCTTAGACTAGGAATGGGCCTGGCTCTGGTGAATTTATTGAAGCGAAGACACTATGACCAACTCGCCGAACGACATTTAAACACCGTATAGGCTATAGTGAAAAATCGGTAACGCCCTTCTTATAGGCATACTTCAGAATGAAGGTTTCTTCTTCTTTTCCATATGCATGTCCCCATATCAAAGCCGTCAACATGGCCTAAATCGGCATCCGCTAGAGATAATTCTAAATATTCCATTACTTTTTCTCTTAACCAGTGGTCGCGTTGGCTGCCTTTTGCACTTTTCAGAGGATACTGTACCACTAACCAGAATTTTTCGCTCATTCCAATTCACCAGCCAATCTTCAGTTAATGTGGACATTTCGGGTTATTATACCACAAATGGAAAAGTCACCAACCCGAACATGGGCTGATGACTTTTCCATACATTTTATGGACAATTCATACTTCTAAATCAGCAAATAATCTTTGAGTGGGAATGGAGCCTCTGTCCTTTCAATTTTTGTAGGTGGCTTCAAGTTCCTTTAAATCCTCGTCAGAAATGTCTTGGTAAGCCCCGTCTTGTTGGGGAAAAGCCAAACTCGCGATGATGTCTGCCTTGAACGTCAATCCTCCATTCCCGTTGTCTCGCTCCGGCGAGATCCTGACCAGAACCATTCCGGTCGGATACCCATCCTGTTTACGAACGACGGTGACCCATGAAGTTTCAATTTCGGCGAGATCAGCCGGAGGGTCCCCGCAGAGAGGGCTCCAGTAAAATTGCTCTCCCGCTTTCCTTGAGGTTCCCGTCTTGCTCATGCTTTCAAGCCTGCCCTTGATTTCCGCGCATAAGTAGTCGGTATCGCCTGATATGTCATACGCGATTTCATCACTGCCGCTCAGTTCAAACGGAATGCCCCGAGTGACGCTGATAGCCGGTGACCATCCTTTATTCCAAAGTATGGCGATCATTTCTTCCGCAGGTACGTTTACAACCTCCGGTTTCACATCTTCCTCCGTCTTCGGAGCGCACCCGGCGCCAAGCAGAATCAATCCCAGGCCCGCACAGATGAACAGTAATTTAAGTCCGCCGACTTTGATTATGTTGGACATCAACCCGGCACCTCCTGTGTACGAATAAGGATAAAATCAACTTCAAATCACCGATAAATTGAAAAGGAAATCCTTTTAGTCCAACACCTCCAAGAACAACAATTCCTATTCCTTAGGATTAGCTCTTGACGCAGGCGACTACTGGAAAGGAATCGCCTTTTTCACTCAAATTGAAAAATCAATCTTGTCAGGCTGTGGACCGACGTTTTTAGGCCAATAGATGATGTAATAAATGGAGCTATTGTAGGTGATGTCTCCTTGATAACTTACATTATTGTAGGAATATTCATTTGTCCAAGTTTTATACCCAGGCGAAGAATAATTCCATCTCAAAGGATTCGTCCCTCCTGGCTTATGAGTCCAATCCGAAGCCGTCGTCGTTCCTTTCATGAAATGGTAATCGACGCTTCCTTTTCGGATTGCCACCACACGTTCATAATTAGCCAACGATGATGGTTTAGTCGCAGTCTTATAACCCCAATATCCAAGGGCCTCCAGATCATCAACGACTAAATCTGCCATACTTGCAATCGATAGATTCATGTTGAAGCTCTGATTGGAATGATAGCCCGGATTTTGAAAGACATGCACGCCTATGGAATACCCGTAGCAATTATATCCTGTATAGCTGTTCGACCATGTTCCTATTACCGTACTATCTTTTAACGTATAGTTCGCTAAAGCAGATATGCTTTCTTGCCCGGACACATCCAGGATTCTCTTGGCCAGCTCCGCTAACTCCGTATAGTTATACGGTATGCGGTCTACGGTCGTTACTCCTCGCTGAATATCAGCTACGATCGTTTTTACGGCATTTACCGTATACTCGTCCTGTTCAAATGCTTCAGGCAATACGAGTCCATTTTCTAAAAGGGCGTCTAACTGTTCTTCACCGCTTAAATACGACAGCTTTTCGATTGCAACCGGATCACTATCGGCGTTGGCCTGGGCTGCTGGTATAAAGGAAATGAATAGTATGACGAGCGCTAATAACCCAGAAAGTGTTTTTAAACTTTTTTTCACAAGCGTTCCTCCTAATATTGAATTGAAATTTGCTTTATCTTCCTATGTATTGACTGATTTGAGAGCCGCGCACCAAAGTCTTCTTGTTTAAATAGCAAAAAACTGTTGTATTATTCCATAATATGGGTCACCTCCTGTTATTTAGTATATACTATTTTAGCGAAATTGGAATATTTTCCCTTAAAAATCTATTGAAAATCTATTATTTGAACTCATATCAAATTAAAAGATTGCCCAATGCTGAGAAGACGTTCTTCTTTTAACTTATACAGAACCATAAATACAACGAGAAAAAACCCGCTCAATGAGCGGGTTTTTATGGTATGTATTGAGGGGAGAAGGTAACATCACATAGGCTTCTACGAGTGTAATGACAGTTTTGATGTCTCCCAAGAAACTCCCCGGCACATGCGCAATGAAAAGAGAGTACATTCAGTATGTTGGGAGCTCGGAGACCATTGCCTCTTCACAGCAAGAAAAGCGACCGATAACGGTCGCTTTTCTGATGGTATGTATGGAGGCGAACCGTGGCTATGCAAATCCACAATTCGCCGCAGTGTATGGATTAGGTTACGGTATGCTAAGCAGCGGATCATAAAAAAAAAGAGAGCTTCTAAAGCTCTCTATAGGCTGGCTGCATCATCCCTTGAGTGGGGTGATCCGCTTACCTCCATACCTCGGAGTTCTCCTCAATCCAACCATCCCTTGCTACGTGCGATATCGATTGCCTCGATCCGTGTATTCGCCCCGAGCTTCCCAATCGCCTCAGACATATAGTTCCGTACCGTTCCATAGGATAGAAACAGCTGTGCTCCAATATCTTGAAGAACTAAGCCTTGGGCAGCCAACTTCATGACTTCACGCTCCCTGGGTGATAATGGACATGGATCATCCCATACCGCGAGCGACAATTCTGAATTGATGACACGTTTCCCATCATAGACCCGACGAATCGCATCAGCCAGTTCCTCGCTGCCCGTATCTTTAAGAAGATATCCATAAACTCCTGCCTGCATAGCCCGCTGGAAATATCCAGGACGCGCGAATGTCGTCAAGATGATGACACGACAAGCTGACTTATTCTTTTGAATTAATTCCGCAATATCTAACCCCGTTTTCAGCGGCATCTCAATATCCAGAACAGCTACATCGGGTTCATATTGCTGAATCATGGACATCACTTCTTCCCCATTTTCAGCTTGACCGACGACTTCAATATCATCTTCTAACGAGAGTAACGTTGCCAGTGCTCCCCTTAATAACTTTTGATCTTCTGCCAAAACAATACGAATCATCTAAGCACTACCTACCTTTTCATTTCGTATTACCCTAGGTATATGTAAGGTGACTTTCGTCCCCTTGCCTGGGGACGAAGACAGCGACATACGACCATCGATCATAACCAACCGCTGCCGTAAACCGGCGAGGCCATTACTGCTAGTATAGAATTGATCCATATCTGCCCCAATACCGTCATCACTTACGGATACACGAACTTCCCCTTCCTGAATGTCGAGAAGAACGCTGCAACTTGTTGCTCGGCTATGACGAACCACATTTGTAATCGTCTCGCGAAAACACATCGCCAAGATCGTCTCCTGCAAGGGTGTTAACGGAAGCGGATTGTTCACTAAAGCGTCTTCCGTCCCTACATTAGAAGGTCTGGGATCTGAAATCGATTGATATTGAAATAAAAGCGGTATGCCCGCTGCTGAACATAACGATACAGCATGCTTATATTCGTCAGCGAGATATGTAACTTTCATCTCCGTAACCAATTCTCGCATTTGTTTCAAGGCTGCGCGTGCCGTTTCTCGTATTTCACGAGCCTCTTCTATCGCTCTCTCGGGTTGACGATTGACCAATTTCTCAACGACCTCACCTTTTAGTGCGATTAATGACAGCGTATGTCCCAATGTATCATGTAATTCACGTGCGATCCGCTGGCGCTCCTCCTGCTGTGCCATTCGTTCAGCAGTTTCTGCCCGCAGCCGAGCAGACTTCTGTTGAAATCGGGTCGAAGTTCGAATAATATACGGCAGAATACAGATGCCAAACATAGGCACCAGCCCTATCCATACTAGGCTGCCCATCCGATCCAAGTAAGGAACGGCGATAAATCCCATAGCTACAGTGAAAACGATCGTTATAGAGAGTAATATCGGCAGCTTTTGTTTGCTCAGCGGAGCAGCTATCATAAAACCCATAAACGTATACATAGGGTGAAATACAGCTGCTAAAATTAAAAGTATACCCACCTGAACGATCAATATTGGCGTGGCCCACTTTAAATAAAAGTAGGATTGTCGAAACAATAGAACGAATATGCCTAACAGAACAAAGCCAAGCCACTGTATACTTGATGGCTCATAGAGTAGAAAGTACATGGGTATCATTACATTTGTTAACAAAATATAAGGAGCGACTCCTTCCGATTTTGGAAAGAGACGCCACTTTTCTCTATTCAATTAGACCGCATCCCGTCGATTGTATATATAGATTGATAGTAGCATAAAGAGGAGACCGCATCCTGTCAAAATTATGAAATCGATGCTTGCTGGATTTTGTCCAGCGATCATATTCCATGCCCCATTAGCGTAACGGTGAGATGGAAGCCATTCCCCGACCGAGCCCATCCAACTTGGCAAAGTACTAAGCGGCATCCAAAGCCCCCCCACAATGGCAAGCCCCATCTGTAACACATTTCCGATGGCAACGGAAGTATTCGCATTTTTAAGCGTTCCTAACAAGGCACCAAGCGCCAGAAAAGATATGCTCCCAATCCATAACCATAATCCGCATAATATCCATTGCCCGGCTGTCAATTGTATATCATGAACAAGGCTGGCAGATACAAATATAACAACAATGACGATCAAGTGAACAGCCATTTGCGATACGATTTTGCTGCCAATCCAGACGGCAGGAGATAGTGGAGTCAGCTTCAACAGGCGTACCCACCCATCTTGATGCTCGAACGATAGACGGATACCGAATTGAGATACGGCTGTACCAATCAAACTGAATGCAGTCATTGACATCAATGAAAAGACACCCCAAGTTGTTGATTGAATCGATTGATCTACCCCATTCATACTTGCAAATAAAAAGTAGAAAGCAAGCGGCATCGCAATGGAGAAGAGTAAGAAGAACGGACTGCGGATAATTCGTATACTTTCTGCTTTGGTCTGGGCAACAAACATATGTAACATGGCTATTTTCCTCCTAAAAATGTTTTATTATCGTATAATCGCTTGTTTATTTGAGCCTGTAAGACTTCGGAATGTATCTTCTAAACTGGCGGATTGTATATCAATATCTGAAATTCCCCATTCAGACTGCATCAGTGTAAATAACAACACATCGGTCTCTTGAGCATACAGACGAATTCGCTCGCCACTACATTCTGCCTTTTCTACACCAGGTAATGTGAGCCATTCCTGCTCCGCTGGCGCGTTCGCCGCTCGAAATGAAACGGTTCTAAGTGCTGTTTGAGCCTTTAAACGTTCCGGAGTCCCTTCCGCAACAACCTGTCCCCTGGCGATGAGTGCGATGTGATCTGCGACAGCATCAGCTTCATCTAAATGATGTGTAGTCAAAAGCACCGTACGTCCGTCACTTGCCAGCGCTTGGATGGTGTCCCAAAAGCGGCCACGAGCCTCGATATCCATTCCGACGGTTGGTTCATCCAGCAGGAGAAGCTCTGGATTTCCCGCCAAACTCTGGGCGAAAGCTAATCTACGACGTTGTCCTCCAGACAGCGAGGATGCGCGTCGTTTCTGATCTGCGTGGAGACCCGAAATGTCTAACAATCGCTCTAGCGACATCGGATTACGATAATAACTGCGGAACAATTGAAGCACTTCTTTCACCGTAAGTCCATCTGCCGCTTTAACATCCTGCAAAAGCGCTCCAACACGCTGCCGTAATTCCTTTGTTCCAGACGGCATCCCCAAGACCCTGACTTCTCCTGATGTTGGCTTGACCATTCCGAGTATCATGGAAATGGTTGTTGTCTTGCCTGCCCCATTCGGTCCGAGCAATGCTGTTATTTGGCCTTTCTCAAATGATAGATTCATATGATCAACGGCACAGTAATCGCCGAATTTCTTCACTAGATTTATACATTCAATCGCCTTTGTCATTTTGTCCTAACCTCCGCTAATTTCTTCTTTCGTTACTTGATGTCCTCATTATATTGAAAAAGCGCGAGATTCAATTAGTGTGGGTTGTCACAAGCCGGTTATGACAAATGTCAGAAAAAAGAAAGCAAAAAAAAGAAGGACCTCTAGGCCCTTCTTCAGCATAACTGCATTTGACACTCTTTGAGTGAGGTGTCCTGCTTTGCAAACTTATAGCTAAGGATTTTACACTTTTAATCGAACACAGAAAAATCCACAACCTCTGAAGTGACCCCATGAATGATTCAACGGACAATGCGGGTGTACAGGCTATCAGGTGTTCGGAAGGCGCGACATTAGTAGCTACAGTTTCTGGTTCAACGCCATTTGGGAAGATGGATAAGGGCATTAAACTAGGCACTCTAAATTCGGAAACACCTAATTGTCCGCCAGCGTCGAAAATTGCCTGTTTTGGGGATCGGAGCGACAGACTATTTCACAAAACCCCTTAGACATATGTACGCACATTAACATCGACTGCGTTTAGACTAATTTAAAAAAGTATCAAACTTTTTCTATTCGATGGTGTTTATCTATATAGCAGCAACATTCACACCCATGGAAATGAAGATTTATATAATCCAATTTGAAGGTTGAAAATCATTTTCAAGGCTTAGTCACTTCAATTTCGTCATCATCGTTAAGATCTGGTGAACTGTAGAAAAAATACATCTTCCCATCAATTTTCGCTGTTAAATTAGGTACCTGTTCTTTATTTTTTATTCGAATGCTGAATGAGTTTTCATCTCCTAATATAACAACACCACCCCAAACTGGAATGTGCTCTAAATGGTTATCTTTGTACGTTGGATAGGAAGCTTTTATGATTTCTATGTCTGAAGACTCTATTTTTTGCTGATAAGCGTGATTATATAGGGACCATAAGTTCCAACCTTTTTTCTGAAGAGTAATAATCCCTTTAATTTTACCGTTCTTTTCATATAAGTAATGGTGAAATTGATAGTCCTCTTTTGATATTAACATAACTTCTTTGCTCGATATTCCATTTTTCCAAAGTATCCCTTCGGGAGTAAATGTTCTAAAGAAATATACAGCTAATAATACTAAAACTACAGTAATTGACACGAAAGTAATAATCATTTTTTTTTTATACCTTTTCATAGTTGGCGAAGCACCTCCAGTAATGAAATCTGCTATAAGATTCTCCTATTATATATAAGTATCCTTATTTTATCAATAAATATAAATTATCCTTGTATTTCCATTATTAACCTGTTATATTCAAATCAAAAATAGTGGAGGTGCCGCATGAATAAAAAGAAACTTTTAACCATGATGCTTGCTGTAACAACCGCCATGTCTTGTTTTTCTGGCATGGCATCAGCTTCTAGCCAAGATCTAAAAGCCCCAGCATTTGATAAGGATCATCAACTTAAGATTGAATCATTAATTGATGATCTTATCTCTGTTAGGTTAGAAAAATCAACAATTAATCCTGCAAATTTAATAACTGATACTGCTTCTACACCTATACAAGCTTTAGACGACAAGGAAGAAGAGTTAATTAATTTACTTGAGGCTGAAGGAGTTCGACCTATAACAGAAGAGGAACGCACTATTCTAAATAAATCTACATATTTAAGTGCGGAAAATGGAAACCATGTTACAGCTGGCCCACCCACATGGGGACCATACCCATATGTTGACATGCTTACTTACGGTGAAAAAACTATTACTGTAAATGGTAGAAGCCATACAATTTGGGTGAATTATGCTGTTCCGAAAAATGGAGGTGGCGCTCCGTTAGTTAAACATTACGATTCAATAAAATTAATGAAACAACCTTTCGAGTTCGCCAAAGCAAGAGAAAAAGTTATTGACGTATTGATTCAAAGAGCGGCTGGAAAGTCCAAACTCTTTGAAGCATCATTTCACGAATTTTGGTGGCCTGCAATCCAAGGGTATACTAGTTTTGATACTCACGACGCTTTAATATCCTATGCTGTAAAAATGAAGTATGTTTGGGTTAAAAATGGATCAACATGGCAATTAAAGGCTTCTTCTAATAATGTACAAACGAATGAAAGACACTCCGAGAGAGGCTACCTTAATGGCAGACTTACTGAAAGCTCTAAACTTGAAACAAAAAATGTTTGGGGAGAATTGTACGATCAAATTGAAACTTTAGCAGTTTCAGAAGGTAACACTTACTTAAAGGATCCAGTTAGAGCTATTATTTACCGAGATTATGATAAAAAAGAAGTATTAAGTGTTTTTCCACACTACGCGGGTGGTCCGCTTGATCTTGCTCCATAATTTTTTGATAAAAAATAAAAAATAAGAGAAGACTTGAAGGCTGTCGAGACTTACTCGACAGCTATTCTTATGCAGATTGCCGGCTTTTTATATAGAGAATATAGAAGTTGGAAGCTAAATTTATTGATTAATTTTATCGTAATATCGCCATAATTCGCGCCGTAACTGAATTTTTTCGAGAATTTACTCTTTTAAAATTTACTAGAAAGTGCTATCACAAAAGAAATGGCTAAAAAATAAGCCATTGTTTCAAGCGGCTCAGGATTGGCAATCCTTCAGTTGCTCCATCCGTACCACAATACGTTGAACAAGCGCTAAACAATGACTTTGCATGTTTATTCCCATCTTGATCCGGAACGGGCAATGCTAAACGAATAAACACCAAAATAATGTTAAACCTCTGATTACTCGTGATGGTACGGAAGATCAGGGCTTTTCTAGTTATAAATATTTTCAATTTTAATAACTAGGAGATTCTTGTGTTCTTCTTTATTTACAACGCATTTATCCAGCTTTAAAATAAAATCACTAAGATTTCTCTTTGTATTTTCTTTGCCATCATTAATCCGGTAAAGATGGTGAATAGCTGGCTACAGCTAATAAAAAATCGGATTGAAACAGGAGGGCTATAAAGCATACGCGCTACACGTATGCTTTATAGCCTTCTTTTTTATGTCCAAATTTTAGGAGGAAATAGAGATGAGCAGCTTGGAGACAGTATTTGAAAAAAGACGTATTGAGGATGCTACAAGTTTATAGTGATGACCGGTTGATCTTATGCCTTCCCAATGTAAACCGAATTACTGCATTGGAGAGCCGTATCGATTCAGAACAACTCGACACGATTGAGGAGAAGTATATTTCATCAGGGGAAAGGAGCTGTATTGCCGAAACTCTTAACTCTTACTCGTTACATCTGATAGTCAGGGCATATGACATCGTTGACGAGCACTACATCCAGATTTATTTCAACATTCATGCTTCTGGATGCTAGAGAGGGAGGGATATAGAAACAATGGAGACATATGAACGAGTCGAAAACACTACTAAGGTTGGTATCCAGAACCGCCTAAAAGACTATAATACGGTCATCTTGGACATGTGGGATTACTTCGAGTCTGCGGGATTCACATTTCATGGAGTCATTCGGGACTGGACCGGCGTTTTTCATAACGGAGCCTACTACGCAGTCCTCCATTTCGTAAAGGATCGTCCGGATCAGGATTGCATTGCTCCCGACAGTGGTTACTCATGGATGAGGGGAGTCGAACATTAAAAGGTAAACCTGCAACTAATAAGTTGAATCGGTGATGTTTAGCTCTATTTAAGTCATTCCACCTAATACAACATAGAGTTTAACAGCTCCCTAATCCTCTGTTCTTCCCCGCTCTCGTTTGTACGGAACCTTGTTAATTCCATTCCAAATTTCTTGAAAATCTCTTCTTTTTTCTCATCTCGCTTTAGTTGTTCAGGATTGTTCTCATGAAAGGCAAATCCATCGACTTCGATCGCCATCGCTAGCGATCTGTCCAGTTTATGATAAATCACAAAATCAACAGAAGAACGATTTCTGACGAATCTGCGCTCTTCCTCATTTAACCGTTCCAGGTCGGTAAACAAATTCATTAGTAAAACCTGATTCCCTAGTTCAAAATCCTTGAACATAGGCTCCTGTAGTATCTGGTCGAGCAAGGCGTGCATAATATTCTCGCTCCGATGCCTTGATTTATTAAAGAAACGTACGCGTTCTCGAAATTCCTGCAGATGATCAGAGTATTCCTTGTATAACAAGTCAAATATAGAATGAATCTGGCTCTCCACGACGTTGTTGTCCAGCGTACTATATTCCATATATCGCATGAGATCTCCCACTTCATTCCCATACTTGCGAAACGCAGACTGATCGGTCACCAGAATAAACCTCTCCTGCGCACGGGACACAGCCACATTAATCATGCAAGGATCATTAACAAATTTCATCCCCATGCCTCCTGCTCTCGTTCGGTCGAGCACCGTAGACATGATCATAACGGACTTCTCACGTCCCTGATATTTATGGATCGTGTCACTCTCTATATCAGCAGTGAATTGCTGGGTCGCTTTCTCCACCTGCTTACGGTAAGGCGTCACAAAGCCGATATCCGCATGACCTGCTGCCGCTTCGAGGTACCCCAACAGAATCTCCTGTTCAATGACATCAAGCTCGCGATCGCTCAACTTCCCGCCAAGCCCGATGGGGTAAACATGGTGTTAGTTGTTGCCCATCCATATTGAGTACCGTTATCAATGGTTCCTCTCCATCATGACTATGATTCATCGATTTCACTCCATCTGTACGACATGTTCTAACCTATAGTATTAATATAAAACAAAAACACCATCCTCATGCGGATGGTGTTCATTATGATGGAACCGAGGGGAGTCGAACCCCTGTCCGAAGATAACGACAGCACAAGCTTCTATGGGTGTGGTGACAGATTTGATGTCACCTGAAAGTATTGCGAAGCAATGCTAGCATCGTATGCGATACTCGAACTCCCTGTCACCGGATTCCCTTCAGGTCACTGATTGTCTTCTTCAGCTAGCCTCAAGCGGAGACTAGACAGCGTATCCCACTAAAGTTGAGCCCTCATTTCCTGGTACACGGCGATACAGAGCGAGAGCACACGTGCAAGGTTATTAAGCTAATTGCCATACCACCCCAAAACGCACTACCAACTATGATCCCTAATAACATTCGCAGACCAAGCAGGTATATTCTCTATGCAATATATCAGCTTACTTTCTGCGATTTCAGCAACAATCGTTGGTTGGTTTGTGTTATCTATAATAAAAACCTGATCTGCAATGGCTAGTGCAGGCTTTAAATTTTGCAATGACTGACCGTATCGAAAACGAATATCCTCTTCAGCAATCCAATGTCCACCCTGCTCGACACGAGAGGCCACACGGTCAATATGCATTTGCACATCTTGAAGTCCAATATAGTACATGACGATGTCATAACCGCTTTCCTTAGCAATTTGCATATGCTTTAGAACAAATGTACCTGATAGTGTAGTTTCAATTGCAAAATGCTCCTGTCTTTTTATCAACGATCTGATTCTTTTGACCGCTTCTCTTCCCGCCGAAAGATCGACACTTCTTGGATCATCTGGTTTTAGTTCACGGGCAATCTGATCAGGGTCAACCAACTCGCCTAACCATGCTCTCATCTGCATACTGAGCGTGCTTTTTCCCGCCCCATTTGTTCCTGCAAAAACCGTCATAACTGGTTTTAGTTTATTCATGATATTCGAACTCATGTCGATTTCCGGTTGCATCATAAATGATTTCGAACTTATTACCGTTAGCATCCTCACGTACTCGTTTATTATTCTTGATATAGTAAATGGATGCCCCTGACTCTCTGGCTTGCTTGCGTGCATGTTGATTCGCTTTTTTCAGAATTTCTTGGAGCTGCTCTCGATTGGCAACCATCCTGAGTCCCCTCCAGTTTTCTAATTACGCTTATTATATCATAAACAGAAGAGCCACCAACCAGATCACTGGCTGATGGCTCTATCATTGTTATGTATGGAGGCGAGGGGAGTCGAACCCCTGTCCGAAGATAACGACAACACAAGCTTCTACGGGTGTAGTGACAGATTTGATGTCACCCTAGGAACTCCCTGTCACCGGATTCCCTTCAGGTCAGCCTGATTGTCTTCTTCAGCTAGCCCCAGGCGGAGACTAGACAGCGTATCCCACTAAAGTTGAGCCCTCATCCCGGTACATGGGCGATACAGAGCGAGAGCACGCTCACAGGTTATTAAGCTGCGAAAGCGTAGTTGTTTTGTTGTTTGCCGTTTAATTGGCTTTAGCGTTGATGAAGTGGACGCGTCCCCACTACCCGCTACTCATGCCCGAACTATCCCCGTCGAATCCAAAAACGCCCCCTTAAGTTGGAGAAATGCCGGTGCTTCGCACCTTAGCGTTCCTGCCAAAAAGGGCTATCGGATTAAATCAAAGAATATTCAGCCATAGCAGTCGATTGATGCCACACACTCTTTCCCTCCAAGAAAGAAGAATGCGCCAACTGTATGCCGATTGTCAAAGATCTTATTGATCTCTTACATCACTTAGTATATCACATTCGACATCAAAATGATATATACAATGCAGGTAACACAGCTAAAAGCTGCCATCCCACAACGTTCATTACACATGATGCCGATTTCTTAAGCGACATGCCACGAATAGCCGTAATTACCTTGCAATCTTCTGCTTCTCGCGCAGTGCACGCTGGATATCGCGTTGTGCATCCTTCTTAGCAGCATCGGCGCGCTTGTCGTACTGACGCTTACCTTTACCGAGGCCCAGCAACAACTTCGCATAGCCGTTACGGATGTAGATCTTCAGCGGTACGATCGCGTAGCCTTCCTGCTTGGACAGGCCCAGCAGCTTGCGGATCTGCTCCTTGTGCAGCAGCAGCTTCCGTGTACGCGTAGGGTCCGTCGGATTGTTGCGGTTCCCTTGCTCGAACGGGCTGATATGCATATTATGGATATGAATTTCGCCATTCCTGATGGTTGCGAATGCATCTCCGATGTTGGCACGGCCGTTCCGTATGGATTTGATCTCCGTTCCGGTCAGCACCATCCCGGCTTCATACGTATCCTCGATGAAATAATCATGGGAAGCTTTTTTGTTCTGGGCCAGAACCTTCCCGTCACTTTTCTTACCCATGGTCTCACCCCTTGTCATCAACAATGATAATGGAAAAAGGACTTCCGGCAGACCGCCAACATGCAATCTCACCAGAAGTCCATTGTATCAAACGTCAGCCTCCAAAAGCAAGGCGGGGCAAGCGACTCCCTCGATGGATCAAGAGAGGATTCTTACTTTTTCTTCTTGCGGACAAAAGCGGCCGTGCCGTTTCCGCCCTTGCTCTTCCGTTTGCGGCCACCCCCGCCGGAGTTGCCTCCAGCGTTACCGCCGCCCGGCGTTGGACCTTCGCCGATGAAAATGCCGCTGCCCGACGTCTTCTTCCGTCGGCCCTTCCCGCCAGCGCCGCCGGAGCGCGCGTTGCGGTCAAAGCCAAGAGCGCCGCCGCTGGCGGAGCTGTAGCCGCCTTTGCCGGAGCCAAAGGCGAAGCTCGCCGGCTGCTGCTCGCCAGCGCCAGCACCAGCGCCCGCTCCAGCTGGCGCCTCGCCGCCGCGCTTGCCGCGGCCGCCCTGGCCGCCGGCGCTGTCATTGCGGCGCCCGCCTGGCGCGCCGCCTTCAGCCGCGCCGCGTTTGCCGCCGCGGCCCTTGCCCCCGCGACCTCCACCGTCGCGGGCACCGAACCCGCGGCCGCCGCTGCCGCCGCGGTCGCCTTCGCCGCGCCCTTGGCGGCGCGGCTTCATGTCCACCATCTCAAAATCGATGGTGTGCTCATCCATGTTCACGTTCGCCACGCGAACCTTCACATCGTCGCCGATGCGGTATACCTTCGACGTACGCTCCCCGATGAGAGCCATATGGCCTTCATCGAAATGGTAATAATCGTCGGTCATCGCGCTGAGGCGGATCAAGCCTTCAACGGTGTTCTCCAGCTCGATGAACATGCCGAAGCTGGTGACGCTGCTGATAATGCCTTCGAATTCTTCGCCGACCTTATCCAGCATGAACTCGGCCTTCTTGAGCGCTTCCGTATCACGCTCCGCATCCACGGCTACGCGCTCGCGTTCCGAGGATTGCTGCGCAATGTCGGCCATCCGGCCGGCCAGCTGCTCATGACGGCTCTCATTCAGCGACCCGCCGTTCTCCAGCACTTCCCGGATGACCCGGTGAATGACCAGATCGGGATACCGCCGAATCGGGGACGTGAAGTGAGAATAGTATTCCGCGGCAAGGCCGAAGTGACCCGTGCTCTCCGCATCGTATTTCGCCTGCTTCATCGAACGGAGCATCATCGTGCTGAGCACCGTCTGCTCCTTCGTGCCTTGAATGGCTTCCAGCAGATTCTGCAGAGCCCGTGGATGGATCGCATTGCCCCGTCCCTTCACGTGATGCCCGAAATTCGCCGCAAACGCCATGAAGTTCTGCAGCTTTTCCTGATCCGGATCCTCGTGAATCCGATAAATGAAGGGAACCTTCATCCAGTGGAAATGCTCCGCCACCGTTTCGTTGGCCGCCAGCATGAACTCTTCAATGATCTGCTCCGCGATGGAGCGTTCTCTTTTGACGATATCCACCGGTTTGCCGTTCTCGTCCACGATGACCTTCGACTCCACGAAGTCGAAATCCACCGCGCCCCGGCGCATCCGTCGGTTCCGCAGCTTCAGGGCCAGCTCGCGCATCAAGCGGAAATCCTCCACGAGATCGCCGTAGCGCTCGATCAGCTCCGGATCTTCATCCACCAAAATCTTGCGCACGTTGTTGTACGTCATCCGTTCTTTCGTGCGGATAACACTGGTGAAGATGTCGTGCTTCACGACCTTCATCTGCTCATTGAATTCCATCTCGCAGGACATCGTCAGACGATCCACCTGCGGATTCAAGCTGCATATGCCGTTGGACAAGCGATGAGGGAGCATCGGAATGACCCGATCCACCAAATACACGCTGCAGCCGCGGTTATACGCTTCCTTATCCAACTCGGACCGATCACGCACGTAATAGCTGACGTCGGCAATATGAACGCCCAGACGGTAATTCCCGTTTGGCAGACGCTCCACGTTGACCGCATCATCCAGGTCCTTTGCATCTTCGCCGTCAATCGTCACGATGTTCAGACCGCGCAGATCGCGGCGGCCCTGCTGCACGATCTCTTCTTCCGTAATCGCATCGGGCGCTGCGTCCGCTTCGGCCAGCACTTCCTCCGGAAAGCCCTCCGGCAGCTGATGCTTGCGGATAATGGACAGGATGTCGACGCCCGGATCATCCTTATGCCCCAGAATCTCCACGATTTCGCCTTCTGCCGCAGCTCTTCCTTCCGGATAGCTCACCAGCTTCACAACGACCTTCACGCCGTCAACGGCACCATTGATCGCATGCTTCGGAATAAAAATATCCCGGTTAATCCGTTTGTCGTCCGGCAGCACGAAGCCATAGGCTTCATGGTTCTGGAACACGCCCACCACCTGGGTAACGGCGCGGGTCACGATGCGGACCACTTCGCCTTCCATTTTGCCGCCGTCGCTGCTTTTGGAACTGATCCGAACCAGCACGGTATCTCCATTCATCGCACTCTTCAGGTCATTGGCATGAATGTACACGTCCGGATGCTCGCGGTCATCGGGAATCAGAAAAGCAAAACCCTTCGCATGGGCCTGCAGCCGTCCGCGCAGCAAAGACATCCGTTCCGGCACGCCATAGCGCTCGGTGCTCGTCAGAATGATTTTTCCGGATTGCTCAAGTTCATTCAGCAGCTTCAGGAACTCCCTGAATTCATGGGCATCCTCAATCGCAAAATGCCGCTCCAGCTCCTGGTACGTCATCGGTTTGTATGCAGTTTCCCGCATAAAGTTCAGTAATGTTTCTTCAGTTATCATGTTATCACCTCGGGAACCTGCAATTTCATCGTTCCTCTATCCATTCTTTACCTTTATATACTCATACCCTAGTATACACGAATTTAATCCCCGGTATCCTTCCGAACACCGCCCTTACCTATGTAATCCGAAATTCAGGCAATAAAAAACCCCCGCTCTTCCAAGAGTGAAAAAGCGAGGGTAACGCAATTGTTATTTCAACATGGCAACAACGATGGCCAAAATCATAAATCCTGCTGCAAGACCTACCGTTGTACGCTGCAGTACGAGATCCATACCGCGAGCCTTCGTTTTACCAAAAAGATGTTCCGCACCGCCGGAGATGGCACCGGCAAGACCTGCGCTTTTCCCTTTTTGGAGAAGAACGACAGTAATCAACCCGATGGAGAAAATAACGAGCAATACTTCAAAAAATACAACCATGACTTCCACCTCCTACGTATGTAAACATCTAAATTTATGATCTTAAGAGACATTCTAGATTCTACATGAAAAACAGCATTCTTATTGTACCACAGCTTTAGTGGCCTGACAAGAAGTGCGAAGAACAATCCCGACAGAAAATCTGCTCGGCCAGCCGGTTGGAAGTCGCCTAACATCGTCGATTGGCGGCATGGACTGACGCTTCATATCCGGCCACACCTTGATTCGCTCGCCAAAAAATAAATGGCCTGCCCCCTGTTGAGATGACAGACCATCCGTTTCTTAGCAGCGGAAAGCTGCATTATTTCACTCGGAACGACCCTGTGCTGATCGCGACTAGCTCGCCCTTATCATTCGTTATCCTGCATTCCGTCGTGACCGAACGGTGCGTCTGATGCACGATGCTTGCCGTAACCGTAAGGGTTCCGGCCCTGGCCGGCATGACAAAATGCACGTTCAGATTGCTTGTCACCGTCGATTCGCCGGGACGCTCCAGCATGACGGCAATGCCCATGGCGTTATCCATCAGTGAGGAGAGTACGCCGCCATGCACGATGCCCATCATATTCATATGATGAGGCTGCGCATCCAGCGTGACAACAACCGCCTCCGGGCTGGCTGACGCAAGCTTGCAGCCGAGATATCCCCAGAAGGTGGGCTCTGCCGCTTTGGTCATGGCCTCGATGTACGCCTCCCGGTCGAATCCCGGCTGTTCGGCCTTCGCGTCGGGGTTGACATTGGTATGATTCATCAGGCCGCCTCCTTTTTTCTTCTGACGTTGTTAGATACTGTATCCATTCCAGCGGGATAACATGAATCGTTGGTCGTACCTGCACGGCTGTTCTTTCGCTTCAGCCCGTTCTGCCTTCCTCTTCCTCCTCCAGCAGCTTGCGGCGCAGCACCTTGCCTACCATCGTCTTCGGCAGAGAATCGCGGAACACGTACTCGCGCGGCACTTTATAGGCCGCCAGCTGGCTGCGGCAGAACTTCTCAAGACCCGAAGGGTCCGGAGACGCGCCGTCCTTCAACACAATATACGCTCTTACGGTTTCGCCGCGATAATCGTCCTTCGTTCCGACCACGACGGCTTCCTTCACGGACGGATGCTCATACAGCACTTCCTCGATCTCCCGAGGATAAATATTGAAACCGCTTGCAATGATCATGTCTTTCTTGCGGTCAATGATCGTAAAATACCCATCTTCGTCCATCGTGGCCATGTCGCCCGTGAACAGCCAGCCGTTGCGCAGCGTGTCGAACGTGTCCTCCGGCCGGTTCCAATAGCCCATCATCACCTGCGGACCCTTCACGATCAGCTCGCCCGGCTCGCCGACCGGCATTTCTTCGCCCGTCTCCGGATCCACGACCTTCGCGTCCGTATCCGGAACGGGGACGCCGATGGTGCCGATCTTCCGCCTTCCCCATATCGGATTCACATGGGTAACCGGGGACGCTTCGGTCAGGCCGTAGCCTTCGATCAGCCGCCCTTTGGTCAGCTCCTCGAACTTATCCTGCACCTCGACCGGAAGCCCGGCAGAGCCGCTGACGCAGGCATTGATCGAAGAGAGGTCGTATTCCCTGATCTTGGGATGATTAATCAATGCGATATACATGGTCGGGGCGCCCGGGAAGAGCGTCGGCTTCATTTTTTTGATCAGGTTCAGGATCATCGTCACTTCGAATTTAGGTACCAATATCAGCATGCCCGCACGATAGATCGCCTGGTTCAGCAGCACGGTCAGACCGAACACGTGAAAGCACGGCAGAACGGCTAAATACCGCTCCTTCCCGTCCTCCACCTGAAAGCACCAGTTCGCGGACTGCACGGTGTTGGCGATCAGATTCATATGCGTCAGCATGACGCCTTTGGGTACGCCGGTCGTGCCGCCTGTATACTGGAGCAGGGCCAAATCCTTCTCCGCTTTCACCGATTCGCAGACGGGATCATTCGGCGCGCCCGCTAGCAGCTTTTTGAAGGCATGGACGCGGCTTCCATAGTCGACGACCGGAAGAGGGCCTTCCTTCTTGGCTTTGATCGGGTAGAGAAGATTCTTGGGGAACGGCAGATAATCCGCCACGGACGTGACGATCATATGCTCCAGTTCCGTCTCCTCGATGACTTTTTCAACGCGGGATACGAACATATCCATCGTAATGATGATCTTGGCACCGGAATCCTTCATCTGATGCGCAATTTCCCGCTCCATATAGAGCGGGTTGGTCATGACGGCCACGGCTCCGGCCAGCAGCACGCCATAATAGGAGATAACGACCTGCGGGCAGTTGGGCAGCATGATCGCTACCCGGTCGCCCTTCTTGATCCCTTTGCTGCGGAGCGCGTTCGCCATCCGGTAGGACGCATCCAGCAAACTTCTGTAGTTGATTGTCTTTCCCATGAAATACAGGGCCGGACGATTCGGAAACTTCTGCGCCGACGTTACGAGAAATAATGCCAAATTCTGTTTCGGATAATCAAAAGCGGGGGCTACTTCGGGCGGATAAAACGGCAGCCAAGGCTTTGTATCCATACAAAACCAACCCTTTCCTAAGGAATGCTCCTTCTTTCCTACTCCAAGAAAAATCTCTCTCTTTTGCGGTTACTTACGCATCGTATTGGCGTTGACGCGTATTACACCGTGTACCGCTCGTTCTTGACCACGCGGGCTGCGATGCTGCGCTTGAGGGCCACCGTATCGACCGGCGTGCAGCGCGTCAGCTTCTTAAGCACCGACAGCTGCATCCGCAGCATGTCGCCGGTTTCCACCGAAGCCAGCGTTTCTTTGGCGAGCGCTTCAATGCGCTGGAACGCCTCGTAAGCAAACACCTGCGTCATCTCGATCATGCTCGCTGCCTTTTCCTCCGAGGTGCGTTCGATTTGCTTGCGGGTGCGCAGCAATGCGCTTTCGAGGGCATAAATATCAATCATCATATCCGCCAGGTTGGACAAGGCCTCCTGCTCCTTCTCCAGCTTCGTGCCGAACTTCTGAACGGCCAGACCGCCGGCGAGGAGGAAAATCTTCTTGCTCATGTCCAGGAAATGCGCCTCCTGTTCCAGCGTTCCTTCAAAGGTTTGGCCCGGTACCAGCTGCAGCAGCTCCCCTTGCAGGCCTTGCGCTTTTTGCAGGAGCGCGATTTCGCCTTTCATCGCCTTCTTCACGAGCGTGCCCGGAATCAGGAGCCGGTTGATCTCGTTCGTGCCTTCGAAGATGCGGTTGATGCGGGAGTCCCGATAGATGCGTTCCACTTTATACTCTTGGATGTACCCATAGCCCCCGTGAATCTGCACGGCTTCGTCTGCCACGTTATCCAGTCCTTCGGAACAGAACACCTTGTTGATCGAGCATTCGATGGCATAGTCGGAGATCGCGGCCGCCGAGTGGATGCCTGCATCTTCGCTGTTGTAATCGATGTCCTGCATCGCTTCGTCCAGCAGTCCTGCCGTACGGTACACCATGCTCTCCATCACGAAAGCGGTGATGTTCATGTCGGCCAGCTTTTTGCGCATGAGCGGGAACTGCGAGATCGGCGTATCGAACTGTTTGCGGGTGTTAGCATATTTCGCGCTCAGCTCGATCGATTCCTTCGCTGCACCGACGGTGCCGGCTGCCAATTTGTACCTGCCGATGTTCAGGATGTTGAAGGCGATCCGGTGGCCCTTGCCGATCTCGCCAAGCAGGTTCTCCTTCGGCACCTTCACGTCTTCGAAGAAGAGCGGACGCGTCGACGAGCCCTTGATGCCCATCTTCTTCTCCTCCGGCCCGAGCGTGAAGCCTTCCATCTCCTTCTCAACGATGAACGCGGTGAAGTGCTCTCCGTCAATCTTGGCGTAGACGATAAAGATATCCGCAAATCCGGCGTTAGTTATATATAGCTTCGATCCGTTCAAAATATAATACTCCCCGTCGTCGGACAGGCGTGCCGTCGTTTTGGCGCCCAGCGCATCCGAGCCGGAGGTCGGCTCCGTCAAGCAATAAGCCGCGATTTTCGCGCCGGTCGAAAGATCCGGCAGGTACTTCTGCTTCTGCTCGGTCGTGCCGAAGAACACGATCGGCAGCGTACCGATGCCCACATGAGCCCCGAAAGAAAGCGCAAAGGACGATCCCTTCGCCAAGTTTTCGTTAATAATCGTAGAGCTGACCTTATCCAGTCCGATTCCGCCGAACAACTCCGGCACATCGGCTCCGAGCAGGCCCAGCTCGCCTGCTTTGCGAAGCAGGTCTACCGTCATCTCGTAATTCAGCTTCTCCAGCTCTTCATCGTGCGGCACCACTTCGCCGTCAATAAAATCGCGCACCGTCTCGCCGATCATCCGATGCTCTTCCGTAAAATCCTCCGGTGTCAGGATGCGCTGCATATCGGGATTGTCGATGACAAAGCTGCCGCCTTTGATTTTCGGTTCTTTGGTTTGGTTATCGCTCATGATTGGTTTCCCCTTTCGGAATTGGAATAAGGTGGAGTGCAATGGTGGCCTTGGTGTTGCTAGGTTGCGAACTTGCTGGTTGATCATAGATGGTGTATGTGTTACTGCGGCGCAATATTGGCGCTCCGCGTGCGGATTGTACTTCCGATCGCTGTTGAGTTTGGATTTCGGGGAATGGATCTATCTATAGTAGAAATCCAAACTCAAAGGCGACCGCTGCCGCTTATCCAGTACAATTCCGCCCTCTCCGCTGGGTTAGCTTCAAACTAGTTAATCCCCTAAGTTCAAACCCCTGCCTCCGGCAATCCTTGCACTCCCCTGTGGTTGGAGTGAGTGGTGCCGTGTCCGGTCGTGTACGGAGCGGACACGGGTACATCGTGCGCACTGCTCCCCGTGCGCACGATGCGTGGTCCGGGGCATGCTTGGATTGGTCGTCGACCCTGGTGATCTTGGCTGGCCACATTTCCCTCCTTGGGACTTGTTCCAGCTCTCCCCCAGTCAAGAAGGAGGCTGCTTCCCTGGGCCTGACAACTGACAGGATTGGTTTTTATTTCAATAACGAACGAGTTACGACTCCTTCGGAAGAGGCAATTACGCCCCAGCGGCGTGCACCTCGAACACTCCCGCTGCGCCCATTCCGCCACCGATGCACATGCTCACGACGCCGTAGCCGCCGCCGCGGCGGGCGAGCTCGGAGACGAGGCTGACGGTCAGCTTGGCGCCGGTGCAGCCGAGCGGATGGCCGAGTGCAATGGCGCCGCCGTTGACGTTGACCTTGCTCTCGTCGATCCCCAGCGCGCGGATGATGTGGAGGCATTGCGAAGCGAACGCTTCGTTAATCTCGAACACATCCACCTGATCCAGCTCGATGCCCGCCATGCGCAGCGCCTTCGGGATCGCTTCGACGGGGCCGACGCCCATAATCTCCGGCTCCACGCCGGCCAGAGCAAACGATTTGAAGGTAGCCAGCGGGGTAAGGCCCAGCTCCTCGGCTTTCTCGCGGCTCATGACGGCTACCGCCGCCGCGCCGTCGCTCGTCTGCGACGCGTTGCCCGCGGTAACCGAGCCGCCGAGGGCAAAGGCCGGCTTCAGTCTGGCCAGCACATCCGGTGTTGTGTCCGGCCGAACTCCTTCATCCGTATCGATGGCTAAGGTTTTGCTGCGCACTTTGCCCTGCTCATCGGCAGCAGCCAGCGTTACGTTCACCGGTACGATCTCGTCCCGGAACTTGCCTTCGGAGATAGCGGCTGCGGCCTTGCGGTGGCTGCTGGCCGCGAAGGCATCCTGCGCCTCGCGGGTGATGCCGAAGCGGCGTGCTACCTCCTCCGCCGTATGGCCCATGCCGATGTAAACCTCCGACATCTCTTCGACGATCGTCGGATGCGGTGCCGGCTTGAAGCCGGTCATCGGCACATGGCTCATGCTCTCGACGCCGCCGGCGACGATGACCTCGGCATGGCCGAGCATAATGCGTTCCGCAGCAAAAGCGATCGCCTGAAGTCCGGACGAACAGAAGCGATTGACGGTCAAGGCCGGCACCGTGACCGGATAACCCGCATACAAGGAAATAATCCGCGCAACGTTAAGGCCCTGCTCGCCTTCCGGCATCGCGCAGCCGAGGATAATGTCCTCGACGTCCTCCTTTTTCAGGCCCGGCGCACGCTCAATGACGGCTTCCAGTACGGCTTTGCCGAGATCCTCTACGCGCGTCTGGGCAAAACTGCCCTTCTTCGCCTTCCCCACCGGGGTGCGAGCAAGGGATACTATGACTGCTTCTCTCATGCCATTCACCTCATCAACTAGAAATGGTTGGATCCAATACCGATATGATTGCTGGCCTTTCATCGGCCTTGAAATGAGTACGTAACGGGTGGAACTGATTAAAGAGCCGCCATCACCCAAACATCCAGCAGTGCGGACAGTTTGCCGCATGTACCGTATGCACGTTTGATTTGGCAAATCGCACGTTGCGGACGATAGCTGATCTGTTAGCTGTGAAGCTTTAAGGACTATACCAACATTATCGTTCGTCATGTCCTGATTGCTTTTCAAGATGCCGCAGGCAAGGAGAGACCGGAAGGCAAGACGCTCAAAATTGCCAAGGAAGTACAGTCCAAGCTGAATCGCCTTAATTCCGCAGCGGCTTGCCTTTTGCCAGCATATGCTGCATGCGCTGCTGGGTCTTGGCCTCCCCGAGCAGGCTGAGGAACGCTTCTCGCTCCAGGTCGAGCAGATGCTGCTCGCTCACGACCGTTCCCGCAGGGACGTCGCCGCCCGTCAGGATATGCGCCAGCTTCTTCGCGATCAACAGATCGTGATCGCTGATATAGCCGCTTCGCTTCATGTCGATCGCGCCCATTTGGAGCACGGCCCGGCCATCGCGGCCGACAACGCGGGCTTTGCCCGGCTGCGGCGGGACATAACCCGCCCGGTCCATCGCTAACACGGCCTGCTTCGCTTCATGGATCCGGTAATCCTGATTCATGACCACCGTATCCCCGCTGCGTCCATACCCCATGCGGATGGCTTCATGTCCGCTGGTCGATGCCTTGGCCATCGCCACCATCTCGAAGATTTTGTTGATCTCCGGCTGGAGGTCGCTGTCCTTGTCGGGATGGCGGTTGCTGGTCATCAGCGCCAGCTCTTTGCAGCCGCCGCCTGCCGGTATCAGACCGACCCCCGTCTCCACCAGGCCGAAATAGGTCTCCGCCGAGAAGATGATCCGGTCCGCCGGCAGACACGCCTCCACGCCGCCGCCCAGCGTCATCCGGTGAGGCGCGGCCACAACCGGCTTCTCCAGCCCCTTCAGCTTCATCATGCTGCCCTGGAACAGACGGATGATGTAATCCACCTCATCCCAGTCGCCGCTCTGCGCTTCCATCAGCATGAGCATCAGGTTGGCGCCGACGCAGAAGTTCCGGCCTTCGTTCGCCAGCACCAGTCCGCGGTAATTGGCCCTGACCTCTTCCACGCTCTGCTGAATCATGACCAGAATATCGGCGCCGATCGCGTTGTTCGGCGAAGTGAATTCAAGGCACGCAACGCCATCCCCAATATCAATCAGATTCGCCCCCGTATTTGAGCGGATGATCCGGTTTTGCGATTTGAGCGCTTGCAGCGAGATCAGCTCAGGCTGAACCTCAACGCCTTTATACTCGCCTTTGAAATAATGGAACACCTCGCCGTCCTTCTCTTGATAGAAGGACTTGTTGCCTGCGGCAACCCACTCCTTCACCCACGCCGGGACGGTCACGCCCTCTGCTTCCATGCGCTGCACGGATTCCGGCAGTCCGATCAGATCCCAGGTCTCGAAGGGACCGAGCTCCCAGTTGAAGCCCCATTTCATCGCGTTGTCGATGTCCTGGATGGAATCCGCGATCTCTCCCAGCTTGCCGGCCGCATAGACGAGCACTTGCTTCAATACATTCCAGGCCAGCTCCGAGTAACGATCCTGCGTTCCCAGGAAAGCCTTGATCTTCCGCTTGGCTCCCTTTACCGCTTTGGCGGCTTCGATGGAAGCGGAGCTCACTTTGGCGCTCGGATTGTACTCCATCGTGGACAGATTGAGCGATAGGATTTTGCTGCCTTGATCGCCTTTTACTTTTTTATAGAAGCCCTGGCCACCCTTTTCCCCGGTCCAGCCGCGAGCGACAAGCTCATTCATGACGTCAGGCACCGTGAACACGTCTTTCTCCTCGCCGTCCGGTACGGAGTCGTACACGTTTCTGGCCACATGGACAAACGTATCGATGCCTACCAGATCCAGCGTGCGGAAGGTGGCGCTCTTTGGACGTCCCAGAACGGGACCCGTGGCCGCATCTACTTCCTCCACGGTATAGCTGTTTTTCACCATCTCCTGCAGCGTGACCAGAAGTCCGTAGGTGCCGATCCGGTTCGAGATGAAATTCGGCGTGTCCTTCGCAAGCACAACCCCTTTCCCAAGGCGCTTCGTGCAAAATTCAACCATGAACTTCGTAATGTCCGGATCGGTATCAAAGCCCGGAATAATCTCCAGCAGCTTCATATGACGCGGCGGATTGAAGAAATGCGTCCCCAGGAAGTGGCTGCGGAATTCCTCGCTGCAGTCTTCGACCATCGCATTGACGGAAATGCCCGAGGTGTTCGTGCTGACGATCGATCCTTCCTTACGCACGCCTTCAATCTGCTTGAAGATGCTCTTTTTGATTTCCAGGCGTTCCGTAACCACCTCGATGATCCAGTCCACATCCTTCAACAGGCTTAGATGGTCCTCGGTGTTTCCCGGCGTGATCCGGCCCGCAAAATCAGCGCTGTAGAGCGGAGCGGTGCTTGATTTAGGCAGAGCCGCAATCGCTTTGGCGGCAAGCCTGTTTCGTACCTTCGGATGATCCAGCGTCAGGCCGGCCTTCTCCTCCTCGGCGGTCAAGGAATTCGGAACGATGTCGAGCAGCAGGCAGGGAATGCCTGCGTTGGCAAGATGGGCGGCGATCCCCGATCCCATGACGCCCGAGCCGATCACGGCGGCTTTAGTGATGTTTCGACTTGCGACCCCGGAACCGCTGACGGCTTCTTTGGTAATGGTATTACTCATTGCACAACGACCTCCTGTTCATGGATTTCGGATAGACCGAATACGGATAACTCCAGAATTTCCGCAATATCTCGCGTTTTCACGCTTTCTTCCACTTCCTTCAGCTTCGTGCCGTCCTCCAGCATCGTCAGGCAGAACGGACAGGCGGAGCTGATCATCGTCGGAGATACGGCCAGCGCCTGCTCGGTACGCGCCAGGTTCACGCGCTTGCCTGCGTCCTCCTCCATCCACATCTGACCGCCGCCGGCGCCGCAGCACATCCCGTTCTCGCGATTCCGCTCCATCTCCAGCAGCTCGACGCCGGGAATGGCGCGAAGCACGCTGCGCGGCTGATCGTATACGTCGTTATACCGTCCCAGGTAGCAGGAGTCATGATAGGTGATTTTCTCCTGAACCTGATACTTGGGCTTAAGACGCCCTTCCTTCACCAGTTGATCCAGCAGCTCCGTATGGTGGACGACCTCAGCCTCCAGTCCAAATTCCGGATATTCGTTCTTGAAAATATTGAAGGTATGCGGGCAAGCCGTGACGATTCGTTTCACATCGTATTTCTGAAACGTCTCGATGTTCTCCATGCACAACTGCTGGAACAGAAATTCATTGCCCATCCGGCGCGGAGTGTCGCCCGAGTTCTTCTCCTCGTTGCCGAGAATGGCGAAGTTGACGCCCGCTTCATTCATGAGCCGGACGAAGGCTCGGGTGATCTTGCGGCTGCGATTGTCGTAGGAACCCATGGAACCGACAAAGAACAGAATGTCGAAGTCCGGATTTTCCTTCACGGTCGGGATCTTCAGATCCAATGTCCCTTCCGGGTCAACCTCCTTCACCCACTTGCTCCGGTCCGCGCGGCTGATTCCCCAAGGGTTGCCTTGTCGTTCGATGTTTTGCATGGCTCGCTGGCCTTCCTGCGGCACGCTGCCCTCCATCAGAACGAGATGTCGCCGGAGATCCACGATTTTGTCGACATGCTCATTTGCGACCGGACACTGATCCTCGCAGTTGCGGCAGGTCGTGCACGCCCAAATCTCTTCCTCGGTCATGACGCCGCCGATCAATTGAATATCCTTCGGGTCTACGCCCTCGACTTGGTGCCAGGAACGCTTCTGCACATCCATCGTCGGTCCGATGTCGGTGATGCCCTCGCCCTTCCAGCCGACAAGCGCCAAATCCGTTGCGCCCATGGAGTGGACGCCCGGCGACCCAAACACGGAAGCAGGCATCCACGCCGATTTGGAGGTGAGCGCGGCACCTTTTTCCGTGAGATGATCCCTCAGCTTCACGATCATGTGCATCGGCGACAGCAGCTTGCCCGTGTTCGAGGCCGGGCACACGTTGGTGCATCGTCCGCATTCAACGCAGGCATAGAAATCCAGCATCTGTTTCTGCGTGAAGTCCTCGATTTTGCCTACCCCGAACTCCTCGGCTTCTTCATCCTCCAAGTCAAGCTTGCTGAGCTTGCCCGGGGGATCCGTGCGACGAACCAGAATGTTGATCGGCGCCGTAATAAGGTGAAAATGCTTCGATTGCGGCACATAAATAAGGAAAGACAGCAGAATCAACAGGTGAAGCCACCAGAATACGTAATAACACACCGTTACAGCCACCGGCGGCATCCAGGCAAACGCGGCCGCGATACTCGAGGAGATCGGTGCCATGGCCGACCATGCCAGACTTTCCATGAGCCGTTCAAAGGCCATCGTCAGCAGCACCGAAGCCATCAGCGTGGTGATGAAAAACACGACAATGCTTGGCTTCCATCCTCGCTTGAGCCGTTTCAGCTTCTCGCCATAGCGGCGATATGCCGCATAACCGATGGCCAGCAGAATCAGCGCAACCGTAATCTCCTGCATGAGGATGAAGCCCGCATGGCCCGGAATCGGCAAGCTGTGACCCGATAGCCCTTTCCAGATGATATCGAGCGCCCCGAACTGCAAAATGATAAATCCGTAAAACACGATAAAGTGCATGATGCCGCTCTTGCGGTCCTTAAACAGCTTGCTCTGTCCGAACACCTGGATGGCGAACTGGCTCAGGCGCTCCTTCAGATCCTTCTTCAGATTCGCCGGCTTGCCCAAACGGATATACAGGTAACGGCGATACACCACGGTGGCGAACATGTACACTGCCCAGCCCGTGATCAAGACAAAGAGCAGCGCGTTGATTAATGTTGGAATCATCCCTCTCAGCCCCTTGCGTTAAAAGATCCTTCTTCAACACCCTTCATTTCGTCTCTGCAGCGTCCAATTCTACAGCTCCTGTCACTCCTTCCAAAACCGGCTCGTCATTGTGTCAAGATTGGGGCAATATATGAAGCGCTTTCATTATAGAGACAAAAATAAGACCTCCACATCGTGCCGTGCCGACCACTCTAAACCGAACATCATGACTGCTAGCTGCATCTCTTCATCTGTACAACGCTACATCCTATTTGTGTACTTGCCTTTCGGATACCCAGCTATTCGTTTCTTCCGGTTAAACTGCCGTCTATTGCTCTGATATGAACGCCTTATTCTGCTGCTCTTCCAGGTCTGCTTCATTCATTTTACGCGTCATCGATAACCCATCGTTGACAATGACATGAACGTATTTTATGATGGATACAAGAAATGAATGAGTATTCATTCATAATTTTAACTGTATTCTAACACCGGGGTGAGCATATGACAAGTAAAAAAAATGAAAAATACCACCTGATCCTCCAGGGCGCCCTGAAAGTTTTTGCCGAAAACGGCTATCACCGGTCCCAGGTATCCAAGATCGCCAAGGCTGCCGGCGTGGCCGACGGCACCATCTATCTGTACTTTAAGAGGAAGGAGGATATCCTGATCCGCCTGTTCCAAGAAAAGCTTGGGGAGCTGGTCGGCAAATTCCACGAAAGCGTGGAAGGAACCACGGACGCCGTGGAAGCGCTGCGGACGGTGTGCAGCATCCATTTCTCTGAGCTGGAGAGCAATCCCGAACTTGCATATGTCACGCAGATTGAGCTGCGGCAGAGCGATTTGGAGCTGCGCAAGGAAATCGGCAGCGCGCTCAAGCCATATATCGTACTGATCGAGAATATCCTGGAACAGGGCATCCAAGAACAGAAATTCCGTTCCGATCTGAACGTCAAGCTGGTCCGCAACCTGATTTTTGGTGCGATGGACGAAGCGGTAACCTCTTGGCTGATCTCCGGCCGTAAATATTCGTTGTCCGATCAAGCGGATGAGACGCTAAGCTTTTTTCTGAGCGGTGTTTCCGGCGGACAATAAGTCCTGCTGATATTCATATTGAAGGGAGAGTTTAACCGATGAAGATTGTCGTATTGCTTAAACAGACCTTTGACACGGAGGAAAAAATCACGATTGAGAACGGATCGATTGCCGAGGATGGGGTGAAATTCGTCATCAATCCGTATGACGAATATGCGGTAGAAGAAGCCGTGAAGCTTCGGGATGACCACGGCGGCAGCGTGACGCTCCTGTCGGTCGGACCCGACCGTACGGCAGAAGCCCTTCGGACCGCCCTTGCGATGGGGGCGGACGATGCGGTGCTGATCTCCGACGAACGGATTCCGGACGATGAATATGCGGTATCAAAGGTGCTGCATGCGTATTTGTCCAAGGAAAGCCCGGATCTGATCCTCGGCGGCAACTTCTCCGTGGACCGCGGCTCGGGCCAAGTGGCCATCCGCCTGGCACAGCTTCTCGGCATTTCGCACACCGGCTCCATTACCAAACTTACGCTGAACGGGACCACCGCTGAAGTGCACCGGGATGCGGAAGGCGATCTGGAAGTGCTTGAAGTCCAGCTGCCGGCCATCTTCACCGCACAGCAGGGATTGAACGAACCCCGTTATCCGTCGCTGCCGGGCATCATGAAGGCCAAGAAGAAGCCTTTTCAGACGCTGAGCCTGGATGATCTCGGGTTATCCGAACCCGATATTCAGCCGGCAACGAAGCAAAGCGAGCTGTCCTTGCCGCCGGAGCGAAGCGCCGGGCGCATTCTGAAGGGGGAGCCTGCCGAAGTGGCGCATGAGCTGGTATCCTTGCTGCGGACGCAGTCGAAAGTGATTTAATAAAAGGACAAATTGAACCTGTGAATTCCTTCGATTCTCATTGTTGAATGCGGTTACATGGCAGCGGCAGAGCCCCTGCCATCGTGCCTTATGTATTCTGATTGTATGGTTTACGGGATGTCCGTCATGCACGCTTTTCGCTTAATGCGTCTTGGAAATCGGGGGCAGCAGCGATTGTAGGAATGACCCGCATTCGCTCTGGACGCTCAGGCTGGCCGACATCGTAAAACTCTCTTTACTTTCAACCCCAAATGGATCTTAGGAGGTTATGATATGAGCAAAACGATATTAGTGTATGCCGAGAACCGGGATGGGAAGCTGCGTCAGGTTGCTCTCGAGACGCTTGGCGCTGCCCGTTTAATTGCGGAAGATGGCGACAGCATCCGTATTCTGGTTGCGGGCTCCAACATTACGGAGGCCGTATCGGCCCTGAACGGCTATGGTGCCGATACCATCTATACCGTCGAGCATGAGGATCTGGAGAGCTATAATCCCGAAGCTTATATGGCCGCCATCGAAGCGGTAATCCGTCAGGCACAGCCCGATGCCGTCCTCTTCGGACATACGGCCATCGGCCGCGACTTGGCACCGCTGGTGGCCGCTTCCTTGAATGCCGGACAGATTTCCGACGTCACCGCCATTCACAACGAAGGCGGAGAAGCGGTATTCACGCGTCCGCTCTATGCGGGTAAAGCCTTTGAGAAACGCGTCTTTCAGAACGGACCGTGGGTGGTCACGGTTCGACCGAACAATATTCCCGCCGCGGAAGCCATCGAAGGCGCCAGCGCCGGCATTGAGGACATCGCTTACCCGGCTCCTTCCCTGCGCTCCGTGATAAAGGACGTTGTCCGCAAAACCACGGGAAAAATCGACCTATCGGAAGCCAAAATCGTCATCTCCGGCGGGCGCGGCGTGAAGAGCGCGGACGGCTTTAAGCCGCTGGAGGAGCTCGCCGACCTGCTCGGCGGGGCGGTCGGCGCATCGCGCGGCGCCTGCGATGCCGGCTACTGCGATTACGCGCTCCAGATCGGGCAGACCGGCAAAGTCGTCACGCCCGAGATCTATATTGCCTGCGGCATCAGCGGCGCGATCCAGCATTTGGCGGGTATGAGCCAATCCCGGGTCATCATTGCCATCAATAAGGACCCGGAGGCGCCCATCTTTAAAGTTGCCGATTACGGCATCGTCGGCGATCTGTTCGATGTCGTCCCGCTGCTGACGCAGGAATTCCGCAAGGTGTTGGTATCCTAGGATTTCATAACGATTTATCATATTCAAAAAAAGGCTGCTCCAAAAGGTCTGGGAACCTGGAGCAGCCTTTTACTTCATAAGTTTTGCGCCTGCAGCATCCTTCGCCTATAAAGCATTCCGAAGGACTACCACAACTGAATGGGAACAGGCACTAGCCTGTCCCCTTTAAGAACCAAACCGTTTCAACAGCTTCTGCTGATGCGCCGTAAACGCTTCTTCCAGCGAAATATCATAGAGATCCGCCAGCAGCGAAATGTTGCCGAGCACGTCGCCGATCTCCTCGACCAGATCCTGCTTGAGCCGTTCCCTCGACTGAACCTCCTCATCGGGGCGGTCCCTGCCGATCTCATAAGCGCGTACGGCGCGCGCCGTTTCCCCTGCTTCCTCCATCAAAAATCCAACCCGGATAAAGGGACCGTACCCGGCCCAGCCTCTTTCACCGTAGAACTGTTTAATCCATTGCTGCGCTTCATTCATATCCATGACGTGTGTTACCTCCGCGATTTCTTGGGATGACTGCATCCTTCTTTTTACACAATCCGAGATTAAATCCATGATAAAACGAACATGCATGCCATAAAATAAAAAGGTGCCATGTCGGCGCCGAAAGGATATGCCGAGCATTCCATGACATAAATCACTATATATAGTATAATTACTCGAACGAAATATCAACATCTGGGTAAGGAGTGTGCAAATTGAAATCCATATGCGTATTTGCAGGATCGAACATGGGCGAGCATCCGGACTATAAAGCAAAAGCGGCCGAACTTGGCAGGCATATTGCCCACAACCAATACAAATTAGTGTACGGCGGCTCCAACATCGGATTGATGGGTGAAGTAGCCAACGCCGTATTGCAAAATGGCGGCGAAGTGATCGGGGTCATGCCGAGAGGGCTGTTCAAGGGGGAAATCGTACATACCGAGCTGACCCAGCTCATTGAAGTAGCCGATATGCATGAACGCAAAGCGACGATGGGCAAGCTGGCCGACGGGTTTATTGCCATGCCGGGCGGTTTTGGAACCTATGAGGAATTGTTCGAGGTGCTGTGCTGGTCGCAAATCGGCATTCATCAGAAGCCGATCGGGCTGCTCAGTATCCGCGATTATTTCGAACCGTTCATGAAGCTGATTCAGTACAGCATTACCGAGGGCTTCTCCAACTCCTCTCACTTGAACCTGATCAACATGTCCGATGATCCGCTCAAGCTGTTAGAGCTCATGGACAGCTACACGCCTCCGACGCTGGACCTGAAGTGGAAGGACCTGGATTAAGGGTGCCTTGAAGGGGCTTGAGGGGCTTGAGGGAAATAGCGCTCTCTAAAGAAAAATCCTTGGGTACAAGAATATGTTGCAGGCATTATGACGCATCGGCGTGGCCTGCCGCATTTCAAAAATGCACCGGAATCCCGGTGCATTTTTATTTTTTCCCATAGAGATAGAGGCGATATTATACAAACCCGCCGTTCACCCGCAGCGTTTGACCCGTGATCCATTTCGACTCTTCGCTGGCCAGGAACAGCACGACACCTGCAATATCATCCGTTTCCCCCAGACGTCCGAAGGCATTCATTTTGACAATCCCCGCAATCTGTTCCTCCGATTTGCCAACGGTAAATAGCTCCGTATTAACCGGCCCGGGCGCCACTGCGTTAATCGTGATCCCTTTAGGCCCGAATTCCTTGGCCAGCTGACGCGTAAACTGCTCCACAGCTCCCTTCGTCCCTGCATACACGCTGTAAGTCGGGAACATCTGCCCAGCGACCGACGTCGAGAAATTGATAATGCGACCGCCCGAATTCATATGATGAAAAGCCTGTTGGATCGCAAAATAAGTCCCCTTCACGTTAATCGCAAACTGCTGATCGAAATCCTCCTCCGTCATGGCCGCAATCGGCTTGGTGGTCATGATGCCGGCATTGTTCACGAGGATATCGATTCCGCCATAGGCTTCGATCGTTTCACGAAACAGCCGTTCGACCTCCGCTACCTGACTAATATCGGCTTGAATGGCCCGTGCTTCGCCGCCGCCCTGCTTAATGCGGCCCACCACTTCCTCGGCTTTAGCCGGACTGCTTGCATAGTTTACGACAACCTTGGCTCCGTTCTCCGCAAGTCTCTCTGCAATTTCACGCCCGATGCCTCTCGATGCTCCCGTTACGATTGCTACCTTGCCCGATAAGCCCTTTGTCATGATAAAACCTCCCGCATATGAATTGAGATACACGATTATTGCCCCAGATCGATGTTCTGATTTGCAACTTCTTATTATTAGTAATTTGATTATATGTCGCCCAATAACAAATTACAAGTGACAGATTTATAATTTTGTCATTCGTAAACGAACCAAAACAAAAAAGACGCTATCCCATGCGAGTATCGCCAAGAATAGCATCTTTTTTACATAAGGAATGATCTCTTCATGCTAGCTCCCAAAGTGCCCTGCCGCATTCTGATGACGGCGGTTGGCCGTATCCCTATTCCCGCTAACCGTTCATCGAAATCCCGGCCAACAATAACGTCCACACCGACTCAAAGGCGGCTTCGATCCCATCCGAAGTCCATTGATAGGCATGGGCTGGATGGTGAAACAAGGAGGTGGCCATGAAAAAAGCCTTCGCCGCCGATTCCGGCTGGCCTGGCTTGAATTCACCGGCTCGCATCCCTTGATCCATGATCTGGGCGATCTGCCCGACTAACAAATTCACATGCGTATCAATGATCTTGACAGCTTCCAGCGTCACGGACGCGTACATGGCAAACATCTCGGGATCCTCGAGAACGTAAGTCCGCTTAGCCCGGATCAGGGTATCCGTCCATAACCGCAAGCGATCGGTGGCGCTGCCGTCCGTCCCGTCTGCAATGATCTGCAGCGGCTCCGCAATCCGCTGCAGCCACCGCTCCGTGACGGCTTCTCTGAGAGCGGCCTTGCTGGGAAAATGCCGATACAGCGAGCCGTGGCTCACCTGCAGCGCTTTGGCCACATCGACAACCGAAGTTTTGTCTGGGCCATAACGCCGAAGCGTCTGCTCAGCCGCATCTAATATAGCTTCTTTCGTTAGTGGTTGGTCATGTGCCATAGGTTCATGGGCATCGGGGTTTACGTTAACACCCGACCGCCCACCTTCACGCCCCCTCTCTGTTGAACACATTATAGCAAACAACTTCATCATATCAATATTGAGTTTTTGTCATTTGTCCTTCCCACCATGAATACCATTCTCCGTGCTCCTGTAGGATTGAAGCATACATGGGATCAATGAATACGACAGATCCTGCTGCTCTGGCTACAATCACCATCCCCAGAAAAAAAGGAAGCCGGCACATTGCCGGCTTCCTCGCTTCTTGCCTTCTCAAGCTTCTATATCTTGCGAATGCTTAGCAGCGAATTGCCGTTCTTCATAAACTCATAGGGTACTTTAACTTCCGCTACCCGCAAGCCTTCTGCCTCCAGCTCATGAATCAGACGGTCCAAATGGACGTAGCGGCTCCCCGATAAATCGGTCAACGGGAAGATGCGCACCTCTTCCGAGGCCACTCGCAGCAGCTCCCGAACCGTCTGGACATGAAAGTCATAGTCCAATCGGTCGCTGTACATGAACAGAAAATGGGCGGACAGCACCAGGTGAAACTGTTCGTTATCAAAAGGCAGCTCCGGCAGTACCGCAGCGACATAGCGATCCGGAAACTCCCGCATATCCCTAACGCAATCGCGGAGCGCTTGCTCGCGATGCCGGCGGAGCCCCTCCACATCCCCGTAATAATCCCAGACATAATTGCTTTTTGCCTGCTCCATCGTTTCCATGGCATGCCCGATATCCCGCAGTCCCTTGGCCTCCAGATCATCCGGTTTGTGATCATAAGCAATATCGCTTGCCGTTATATCGAGACCCTGCTTCGAACCGTGAGCGGTGAACGAACACGCGCCGGAAGGGCAATCCAGCACCCTTTTACCGGCAAGCTCCGGCATCTTCAAATCAAACATGTGCGCGTACTCTTCAAACGTGCGGCCAATGAATACAACCCGGTCCAATTCCTGCTTGGTCTTACCTCTACTCTGCTCAGCTTTACTCATCTCTTCTCACCTCAGCTATAGATTGGCTGCGGATGCGGCAGCTCCTGCACACTCCGCAAGGATATACTACCATAATATGGGGTAAGGGAATTGGAATATTATGATCCCTGCCTGTTCTTTTTAAGAAAATCTATAACATCATCTAAGTCATCCGTTTTCAAGACGATTTCCTTATCATTCACCAATACAATAATCGGAAATCTGGCTAGTCCTATAGCATCCGCCCTTTGCCTGCCGGTCTCGTCCCTTACATTATGCAACATGGCAGCCTGCAAAACCTCTCGATCGGCATCGGACATACGGACCTCTTCACTCCACCATGCAACATGCGTCTGCTCATTCGGCCCTTTCGCGGCATTTGCATCCTCGTAGAAATAATGAATTCGTAATTCATCTTCTTCCGCCAGCAGATCCTCAGGCACAGCTATCTTGCTTAATCCAGAACAACCAATCACCGTCGCCAAGACGAACCCGGTTAGAACGCTCTTAAACTTCAAAAACCCGTCACCCCCTAATGCACCCGTTCTATTTATACTATAATATAGATAACTAACTTTCTTCGGAGGGGATTTCTTTATGCTATCTTATCCTGCGGCTACGACCAGAGAAGAGAAAATGAACATCATTCATCACATCAAAGACCGGCTGCTTCACTTGCACGGCGATGACATTCTGGCCATCGGCCTGTACGGTTCGATTGCGCAAGGAATGGATGGCCCTTACTCGGACATTGAGCTTCGGGTTGTTACGCAGGACGGAGTCTCCCTGCCCGGATACGAATTCATATATCCCCCATTCAAAATCGAAATCGGAATGAAACAGAAACAGGACATCTTCAAGGCTGCCGCGTCAGTGGATGACTCCTGGGCAATTAAAGCCGGCGCCTATGTACACCTGCAGGAAATCTACGATCTGGGGAACCTGCTCGCCGAGATTCGGAAGCTGCCCCTTGAAGTTTCGGACGAGGCGATCAAAGAAACGATGCGGGAATTCATGATTTGGGAGCCCTACGAAACGATGGGCAAAATCCGAAACAACGTCCAGTCCGGGAACCTAAACTATCTCCCGCTTGGCGCTAAGGACCTGACCTGGCAGACGGCCAAGCTGATTGGGCTTGCCAACCGAACCTTTTATCATACTAGGGCCCGGACGTTGGAGGAATCCCTTACCCTCCCATCCCGACCTTCCGGTTATGACGAGCTGGCACAGTTGGTCATGCGCGGACAGCTTCTCCAAATCGATCATGTCTATGAACTCTGCGAGCAGCTCTGGACCGGACTAAACGCATGGTATGAACAGATGAATATCGAATATAAATTAAAGGAGCTTCCATTCTGATGGAGGCTCTTTTGTTAGGGTAAGGAGCCATCGTTCTCAATCTTATATTGACACATGTCATATTCTGGAACTACGCTGTGTAAGGGCCTATTTCTTACATATGATGAAAGATCACACCGCGAATGACCCTGAATGATCCTAAAAGGAAGTGAGTATTGATCATGCAAATTCAATTGAGCAGACCGCCGGACCGCAGACCTCCTTATTGGCTGCCGCTTACAACCATCCTGGCCGTCATACTCTTTATCTCCCTCATGCTGTGGTTCGAGAAGCCGCCGGAAGCCAGAAAGATCGATGCACCCGCAACCGAGTTCTCGGCGGAACGCGCCATGGCACATGTCGAACGGATTGCCCAAGAGCCCCACCCGATGGGGTCCCCTGCCAATGCGGAAGTCCGGGCTTATTTGGTGGAACAGATGAAGCAGCTCGGCTTGAACCCGGAGGTTCAGGAGTTTAATGACCGTCTGACAACCAAGTACGTCGACGCCGACGTGCAGCTTACGAACATTCTCGGCGTCATTAAAGGAACCGGATCTGGTAAACCGCTCCTTCTGATGTCGCACTATGACTCGGTCCCTACCGGCCCCGGGGCGAATGATGCTTCGGTCAGCGTAGCCTCCTTGCTGGAGACGGCAAGAGCGATCCAGGCCGGAACTCCGCCGCAAAATGACATCTGGATCCTGCTGACAGACGGGGAGGAAAGAGGCCTGCTCGGTGCCGAGGTGTTCTTTCAGGACCCGGCGCACCGCGAGATCGGCATGATTGCGAATTTTGAAGCGCGGGGATCGAAGGGCTCGTCCTTCATGTTCCAGACCAGCGACGGCAATGGACGGATCATTGAAGAATATGCCCGGGCCGTATCCAATCCTGTCAGCAACTCCCTCTTGGTGGATCTCTACAAACAACTGCCGAACGATACCGATCTGACGGTGGCGCTGGAGCATGGCCTCCCGGGGCTGAACTTTGCCTATGGCGACGGGTGGGCAGCTTACCATACCCCGATGGACAACACGGAGAATGTCTCCCTTGAGACCATGCAGCATCAAGGCGAGAATGCGCTCGCCATGGCAAAGCATTTTGGCAATCTGGACTTGGCTGACCTGACCTCCACAGGCGACCGCATCTATTTCAATCTGTTTGGCCTGCTGGTTCATTACCCTGCGCAATGGGCGATTCCGATCACTGTGGCGATCGCAGCGCTATGGCTGGCTTTTGCTTGGTTGTTTGCCCGCTTCTCCCTGCTTACCGTTAAGGGAAGCCTGATCGGGCTCGGAACTCCGATTCTGGCCGTCGTGCTCTCAACCGCGCTCAGCTATGGCTTGTGGACGCTCATCGATGCGTTGTGGGCAGGCAAAATGACGCAGCCTACAGGCGCAACCTACGATTCGCTTCTGTACAGCGTCAGCTTTGTGCTGGTGACCCTCATCGCTCATGTCGCGCTTACCCGCTGGGTGGTGCGAAAAGCAAATGAAGTGGAGATGCTGCTTGGCGGCGCACTCCTGTTCCTGCTGCTGCTCATCGGCTCGACCTGGCTTCTGCCGGGCGCAAGTTATTTATTCGCGATACCGCTGCTGGTTCATTTCGCGGCTCTGACGTGGGCGGCATTTACCCGGGACCCGCGCGAAACCTTAACCCATCCGGCCGTCGTGCTGGGAACGTCGCTTATCCCGGTTCTGATGTTCACGTCGGTCTTTCACATCGTATTCCTCCTGCTCCCGCCGGGGATTCATCTGTTCAGCGTTGTGCTGATCGGACTGATACTGGCCCTGATGTCCCCGGCAGTTCGAATGCTCGCGCATTCTTGGAAATGGGTGCTGCCGGCTGCTTTCATCGCCATCGTTGTCCTGCTCGGCATCGGCTGGAGCCAAGCTGAACCCGGGCCGGATCGGCCGGTTTATGAGAGCCGATAGGGTTCCCCTAGAGCAACTGATAGTTGTTACACCTGATAAGTGCACTCTATCCTGCATGCCAAACAAGCAAACGCGAACACCGCGTTTGCTTGTTTTTTTACATTGAACAGCCCAGCCCCCGTTACTTCACGATGTCTTGCCAATGCGTAGGGAGCTCATACGTCTCCAGATGCTTGTATTCTACCAGCTTCACCATACCGCCGGGAATCGTCGGAGCGACCTCAAAGACAAGGCGGTCCTTGCCCACCGGGATATGGGGGCCGACCACCGGGCGCGCCTCCAGCGTGATGACGAAATGAAAGCCGCGGAATCCGTTCACTCTCTTCACTTGAATCACGTCCACGAAATAGGGATAGACAACCGGAAGCTCCTTCAACGTATGGCTATAATGCCGATCGACCACTTCATCGATATGGGGAAGCAGAAACAGCATCAGTATATCTTGATACTGCAGCTGGGCACTATCCTTTTTCGGTGATGTATAATCGGTCACCTCGGCATGGGATGGCAGCGGCAAGCCGAAAATCGTGACGACGGCAAGGATCAGGCCGATAAAGCATTTGTTCATGTTCCTCTCTTCGCACCTCCTGCCACAGCTCTTATGGATTAGGTTCTCCCATCCGATAAGATTGATGTAACGCCATCCGAAACGAATGTGATCTGCCATATGGATGAATCAAGTTACGTACGATATGATAGGTGGAAGGAAGCTATCGATTCGGCACATTCCTTCCTCTCGGCATGCCTTCGGCGCATACGATCAACACCGACGGGAGGATATACATCATTAAGAAAAAAAGGATTATGACCATGTCTGCAGCTATTATCGCTTTACTAGCAATCATTATAATTTCAGCCAGCTTCTACTTTTATAACGTCGCTATTGCCCGGGCCGACAAGGCCTTCCTGAACGGCAACCCGGACCTGGAAGCCAACTCGAATATCGACAATCCCTTTGCGGACAGCAAGGATTGGTGGGCCAAGCAAAGCTTCGAGGAATGGAGTCTTACCTCAGACGACGGCTTGAAACTGCATGCGTACTATTTACCTGCCGAAGTGCCTACGGATAAAACCGTCATGATCGCGCACGGATACTCCGGCCATTCGGAGCAGATGAGCGGATTCGCCCAAATGTACCATGAGGACCTGGGCTACAACGTCCTGCTTCCCGACGCGCGTGGCCATGGAAAGAGCGAAGGCGATTACATCGGCTTCGGCTGGCCGGAGCGGATGGATTATCTCAGATGGATTGAACGTGTCATCCGGCATACAGGGAAAGACGCCCAGATTGTCCTGCACGGCGTGTCCATGGGCGGGGCAACGGTGATGATGACCAGCGGCGAAGAGCTTCCGCCCCAGGTAAAAGCCATCGTCGAGGACTGCGGGTATACCTCGGTCACGGATGAGCTGACCTATCAGCTGAAGCGCATGTATAAGCTTCCATCCTTCCCGCTGGTTCAATCCACGAGCCTGCTCACCAAGATCCGGGCCGGATACTCCTTCGGCGAGGCCTCCGCGCTGGAGCAGGTGAAGAAATCCAAGACGCCGACGCTGTTCATACACGGCGGCGGGGATCTGTTCGTCCCTACCGAGATGGTGTATGAGCTGTACGAGAACGGTCCGGAGCAAAAGAAGCTGTTCATCGTCCCCGATGCAGGCCACGGCCTGGCACGCCAGTTCGATCCACAAGGGTACGACCGGGAAGTGAAGGAGTTTATCGGCACGTATGTGCAATAAATTGAAAGAAGAGCAGTCCATGCGGACTGCTCTTTTTCGGTGAGGTGAATATACCCCTGATCAGCTTTGCGGTCACAATTAAGCCCATGTTGGTGAGCTATACCATTTGAGCGAACTCAGGTTTAGAACATAAATGTTGGATGCATGATATGAGACCACTTGACCTGGTTTCCCTCAGAGATCAACTACATGTTCCTGTTTAGATTCAGAGTCATGCTATAATTAGAATATTCTGTAAACAAACATTATTTTTGGAATGAGTAAATAAACTAAAAGGTTTTTAGTTCCATTGTTGAAAGGATGGATTCTTCATGGTTGTTGGAGTACAAGAACTCATTTTTTTTATCATTATTTTAGCAGCAAATTACTTACTAATTTACCTGATTGTTAGTAATGCTATTTCAAATTCAGGGTTGAAATCGGAAATGGATAGTCTCAAGAACGAATTGATAGATATAAAGAAATTGCTAGTAGATCATTCGGCAAAAACACTTGGGGATCGTAAGAATAAAGAAATCTAAATGCTACCTCATTCATTGTTAGCGATTCGCGTTAGAAACTTAACTCAATCTAAAACAGACCCGGCAATTCTGCCGGATCTGTTTTATTGAGGTTTAAAGTGAGCACCCTCTCAATGAAGGAAGCCAACAAAAAAGCAAAGTAGAAACCGAGACCAGAGCTTATGCGCGAAGAATATCATTCGCGGTTTCTTCATTAAATACCATCCTAGCGCTGAATGCCCGGTCTTTTTCCCTCAGCCAGCATGCCGTTAATGCTCTCGATCAACTGCGGCAGCTCGCTCATCGTCCGGATCGCAAAATCCGCCCCGTTACGGATAAACGTTTCCTCGGTTTTCGAGATCGCGGCTTCCCGGTCCGACTCTGACAGGGCATGAAACTCTTCCAAGCCCAAGCCCATTTCGGAGCTGCCGATAGCAACGCCAACCGACCACACGCCTGCGTTCACGCCTTCTTTCACGTCGGAGACGGTATCGCCGACCTTAATGACTTTCCATGAAGCCGATAATCCAAGAAACTCCATGTTCCGGTAGATCATGTAGGGGTAAGGTCTTCCTTGGGAGCGCGTGTCATCCGGCGTGAAATAAACATCCGGGCTGTACCCCTTTTGCCGCGCATTGGCAACCACGACCTCCATCATGCCGCTCGTATAACCGGTCGTGGAACCGATTTTCAAGCCTTGCGCCTTCAGCGCTTCAACCGCCTCAATGACACCCGGAATCGGGTCCGTGTACTCGGATAAGGAGACCATCAAGGCCGGCTCGAATTCCGCATACAGCCGTTCTACATCCTGCTCACCGAAAGCTCTGCCGTACTTCGCCTCCCATAGCGCAGACACTCTCGGCATAGACAGCATGGCACGAATATGGTCGATCTTCAGCATCCCCATCGGCGCTCTCGCTTCCTCCATCGTTACCTCAATACCCGAATTCTTGAAAATATCGACAAACACGTTCACGGGCGCAAAACATCCAAAATCCACGGCCGTTCCGGCCCAGTCCAATATAACGCCTTCGATTCGGTTCATTGTGCCGTCACCCCCATATATTCTTCAATAATCGCACATAATTGCTCGATATCCTTTTCATAGATCTCCCCGATATTCCCGATGCGGAAGGTATCCACGTCGGTCAGCTTACCCGGGTAGATCACATAACCTCTTTCTTTAATATAAGCGTAAAAATGCTCAAAGTTGAACCCTTCGTTCGGGAATAAAAACGTGGTGATGATCGGGGATTGTTTGTCATCGGTGATATAAGCCTGGATGCCGATCTGCCCCAATCTCTCCCGCAGCAGGCGATTGTTATTCCGGTAACGGTTGAACCTGGCAGGGACGCCGCCTTCTTCATTCAGCTCATCCAACGCTTTGGAGAAAGCCGCCACGACATGGGTCGGCGAGGTATAACGCCATTTGCCGTCCTTGTCCATGCCCTTCCATTGGTCGTACAGGTCGAGCGACAAGCTGCGCGCAATCCCTTCGCAGGCCGCAAGCTTCTCCAGCTTGGCGATCACGAAGCCAAACCCCGGAACGCCTTGAATGCATTTATTCGCGCTGCTGATCAGGTAATCGATGCCGAGCCCCTGAACATCGATCTCCATGCCGCCAAAGCTGCTCATCGCATCAATGATGAGGGTTTTTCCATATTCCCTGGACAGCTTCGAGATCATCTCCAGCGGGTTCAGAATGCCGGTGGTCGTCTCGCAGTGAACCATCGCGATATGCGTAATCCGCGGATCCTCATGGAGCCTAGCCCGCAGTTCATCCTCGCTTGGATGTTCATCGTAATTCACCTTGTACTCCGCGTAATTCAGTCCGATGTACTCCGCCATCTTCACGATCCGCTCGCCGTAAGCGCCGTTCGTTACGATCAGCACCTTATCGTCTTTCGAAATGGCGGACGTCATGACGGCTTCGACGGCAAACGTGCCGCTTCCCTGCATCAGCACGGCGGTGTACAGCTCTGGATCCGTTTCGGCCAGTGCCAGGAGCTGCGATCTGATTTTTTGCGTAATCGATTTGTATTCATCATCCCACGTGCAGCGGTCAAAGAGCATTTCCTCTTTTACCGCCTTGGTTGTGGTCAAAGGTCCCGGTGTCAAAAGCTTGTAGGTTTTCATGTCGCATCGCTCCTAATTCGGCTTATTCTTTGGATCCGTTGAAGAATTGCTGATGCTCTTCCAGCAGCTCCACGGTCAGCGGCTTCTCGAAGGTCATCGAGTATGCAGGTTTGTTGACTTCATCGACGGTCTCCCCTTCGTACAGGGCCACCGGGTAGTTCGCAATCAGATCTTTGCGGGCATCCTTTACGATGGTCTCGGCCATCTTCATCGCCAGATCCGTCGTTGCATTCTTCTTGTCCACGACCGCAACCGATTCGGTCAGCGAGAAGTTTCCTTCGACCGGATCTACGTAGTCAATCGGTGCACCGGTGGCTTTAGCCGCTACCGCCTGATGGCGGAGTCCAAACCCGGCCGCCACTTCGCCCGCCTGCACTTTCTTGATCGGACCGGAGCCCGAGCTCTCCAGATGCGGTCCCACGTTGGCGATCAGGTCATGAAGCACCTTACGTCCCGCATCTTCGCCGTATTGCGTAATAATGGCCTGAACGAGCAGCCAGCCGGTGGAAGAATCCATGATGTTCGGAATCGATACGAGTCCGCTGAATTCCGGTTTGGTCAGGTCCGTGATGGAGGTGGGCATCGGCAATCCTTTGTCCTTCAGCACTTCCGTATTCACGAAGATGGAGCCGGTATTCGCCAGAATCGGCGTGTAATATGCCGGATAAGAATCGGTAGCGCCTGCGTCAAAGGCCAGAACCTTAAACATCGAATGCTTGCTCTGCGAGCTTTCGATGAAGTAGGAGCTCATGGTGACGAGATCCGCCTCGATTTTGTTCCCCTCCGCCATCAATTTGCCCCCAAGTTCGGAGGTGCCCAGGGATTGGACAAGATACTGTCCTTCATATCCGGCATTCTTCAACGAGGTCTCCATTGCCGCAACGGCTTCTTCATCCCCATTGGTGTAGATGACTACCTTCTTCGCTTCCCCCGCGCTGCCGCAAGCGGCCAAAGCAAACACCATACTGATTGCGATCAATGACAGCAGCATTCCCTTCAGCGTCTTCATCATGATTAACTCACTCCTTGAATGTTTTTATTGGCTTTAAAATAGGTTCAGTGCTTGATGTCCGCTGCGATACCGTATCGTACCTCCGATCTAGAAATCCGCAGACAAAGGCGAACGCATTCGCGTCCCCAGTACGACACGTCGTCTCTGCCGGGTGTATGTTTTTCAACCACATATCCGGCAACATAGCGGACAAGCACGTAATAGGGCAGCTTTAGCGTTGCGCCGTTCTCCTCTGCCATGCGTCGCACACCAGCTTAATGATCAGATTCGTGAAGAAGATCAGCATCGACAGCACGAAGATCTCATTAAACTTGGCGAAATGCTGCAGCTCTTTGATTTTGCTGGCGACGAGCGACGTCTGGGCCGATACGAGAAAAATGATGCCGCTGATCGTCACCATGGCGTTGATGAAATAGTAGCTGAACATCTCAATGACGGTTGAGGCCGAGTTCGGCAGGATCACCCGATACACGGTCTTGAACCAGCTATCCCCCAGCAGTTCTCCCGTGGTTTCCCAGGAGGGATTCATCTTGGACAGAGAGTTCTTGGCCATCAGGTACGGCGTCGTAAAGAAATGAACGATGTTGCACAGAACGATAATGATAAAGGTTCCCTTCAGGCTGCTCCCGTTAAAGAAGAGCAGGTAGGATATCCCCAGCACCATGCCGGGCACCGTATTGGTTATCATGGATACGATGTCTACCGCGGACCGGGCTTTTAACGATGTTCGCACATTGAGCAGCGCGGATAAGTACGCCATCAAGGTACCGAACAGCGCCGTCAAGAAGGCGACCCAGAGCGAATTGCGATATACCCCCGTCAAGTCGCTCGATTGAATCACATCCCGCACATGCTGGAACGTGAAGGTCATGTCATAGGGGTAACTGCTCAACCAAGGAGCGATGAACATCACCGCAAAAATGGACAGCATGCCCGTCACAATGGCCGACGACATCACGCCGAAGGCGATATCCCGAACGCGCTGCCGCGGCAGCTCGATATCCGACAGCTTGTCATAGTGGAAATTCCACTTTTCCAGATAATTCAGCAGCCAGATGCCGAACACGGCCGGAATCAGCATCATCACCGCAATGACAGCGCCTTGATTGAAGTCCGGAATGGAACCCAGCATCACCTGGTACAGCTGCGTCGCCACGACCGGATAGGTACCGCCGACGGAAGCCGGAATCCCAAAATCCGTAAAGCTTAAGATAAAGGACAGCACAAAGGCCCCGCCAAGGGCTCCCGCAAGGGGACGCAAAATCGTATTCATGAAACTTCTCATCGTGCCGTCACCCATTAACTTGGATACGATGATGAATTTTTTATCAATGTACTTAAACGCGTTATGAATCAGCAGGAAAACCGGCGGCAGCGTATAAATGACGTAGCCGATGAGCAGCCCGTTCCATCCGTAGATATCGAACAGATTGCGCCCGGCAAGCCGGGTGATCAAGCCTTGGTTACCGAACGAATACATGATGGCGAACCCATAGGTAATGGTCGGAAGCAGCATGGGGACCATGATGACGGTTTTCAGCAGGCCTTTGACGGGCCGGTATATTTTGGTGCAATGAATGGAATACGCGAGTACGAACCCCAGAACGGTCGTGATTACGGCCGTTACGCCCGATACCTTCACGCTGTTGCCGATCGCCGCGACGAATTCCCGATTCGACCCCATGGATGCATAGTGTCCAAGGGTAAATCCCTGATCGGATCCGAAGGAGCGGATCAGCAATATGAGCAGCGGCAGGAACAGAAACACGGCGAACAATAACAGGATGACGGTAAAGATAACCCGCATTTCCGGCTTCGCGCTACGCATACTGTTCACCGAACAGGTTGTAGATGTTCTGCCTTTTGATATGCAGCTGCTTGATAATGAACTGCTTCACAAAATCATTGCTCGGATGATGGACAATCTCCTGGGGCGTGCCGAATTGGGCAATCTGTCCCTGATGGATGATCAGGATTTTGTCCGAGAGCGTCAGCGCCTCTTCCGGGTCATGCGTCACAATGATCGTGGTCAGCTTGAATTCCCTGGCGATCGACTGGATCCGCTGCTTGATCGATTCCTTGATCACGCCGTCCAGCGCGCTGAGCGGCTCATCAAGCAGCAGGATTTTCGGTTTCGTGACTAGCGTTCTGGCCAGGGCCACTCTCTGCTTCTGCCCCCCTGACAGTTCGCCGATCCGCTTGTCCAAGTGGGGCTGGAGCTCCAGAAAATCGATATATTCACGGACCTCCTGCTCGCTTACGCTCCCCTTCTTATTGCGCAGGCCGTATACGATATTGTCGTAGGCATTCAAGTTCGGGAATAAGGCATAGTCCTGAAACACGATATTGAATCCCCGCTTCTTCATCGGTACGCTGCTCAGATCTTGACCCTGGAACACGATTTTTCCCTGATCCATTCGGGTGAGTCCCAAAATAATATTCAGCAATGTGGTCTTCCCGCTCCCGCTCGGACCGAGCAGCGATACAATCTCGCCCGTGCCGATTTCTACGTTGATGTCATCCAAAACCACTTTATCGTCGAATTGTTTGCAGATATGCTCTAGCTTCAGCAAACGGCTCACCTCCTTAAACACATCCTCAGTATAGAAACCATATGTAAATAAGAATCATGGGAACTGTTAAATGTAAGTAAATTATGCATATATCATTCATAAATCAATACTAACTATTGACCATATTCATCCTTAACAGATGCCTAACTTATGAATAATGTAGGTAATTGTATTGAACATGGCCGTGCGAATCGGTAAACTAGACATGAATACAGGCATCAACCACTAAGGCGGATTGAATGGGTGAGCGAATGTTTCCATTGGAGAGGCAAAAGAAAATACTTGAGCTGCTTACGATTCGAAAAGTACTGAAGATCACGGAGCTTACGGAAGAGCTGAACGTCTCCGTGGATACGCTGCGACGGGATTTGAACACCCTGACCAAGCAAGGGCGGATTGAGAAGATCTATGGCGGGGTGAAGCTCGTGGAGTCCCGGTTCGGCGAATCCTCCATGGATGAGCGCATGGTCAGCCAGCTGGAAGAAAAGGACCGGATCGCCCGCAAATGTAGCGAATTCGTTCATGACGGCGACTGCATCTACATCGACAGCGGCTCGACCACGTACCAAATCGCCAAATACGTGAAGCATAAGAAGAAGCTGACGGTGGTTACGAATTCACTTCCGGTTGCGATCGAACTGATGGACAGCGACGTGGAGCTGATTATGATCGGCGGCAAAATCCGGCGGGAGGAGCAATCCGTCGTCGCGTATGAATACATCTTCAACTTTCATGAGCTGAATGTGCTGAAGGCGTTTATCTGCTGCAGCGGCATCACCATCGAAAAAGGCATCTCCGACTACAACCTGGAAGAAGCCATCACGCGCAAAAAAATGATCGAGCTGTCCAAAGAGGTGATTGTCATGGCGGACAGCACCAAGTTTGGCAAAGACGTTACCATTTCCATCGCTCCGCTCGACAGAATCGATACCATCGTGACGGATGCGAACGTCCATCCAAGCTTTATTCCAACTTTCAAGAAAACCAATACAACGCTTGTGATTGCAGATGAATAGAATAGAGAATCACGCCAAAAACGGACATTACCGATCGCCGAACGACAGCGAGTATGGGAACGTCCGTTTTTTATTTCACACTGGCGGAGACCGGTGCTAGCTTATATGTATCGAGCCTTTTCCAGTATCCTGCATCCATAAGGATTAATCTTCTCTTTGCATGCATCTCCATCTCTTTTTTATGTGGATGACGGACCAAGCCCCCTTTGTAAGCGGTTGTACATTAGAAGGGAAGTCCATATAATGATGAAGGAATGAAAATTAGGATATTTTTGTTATGTTCTGCGACACCATGCAGGTAGAGGAGGAATCTGATTATGAACGTTGGATCAGCACGAGCAGCGGCAACGGATTGGGTCTTGCAGCATGCCAGCAGGGAGCCTGGATTCATGGGTGCCTATTTCAGCGGCTCCACGGTCGGCAAGCCGGACGATGCCGAGATGGCTCCGTCATCAGACATTGACGTCGTTGTAGTCACCGCGGATCCGGAGCCCCCGCTGAAACCGGGGAAGTTTATCTACCAGGACGCCTTGATCGAGGTCACCTATCTGTCCTGGCAGGACCTAGCTTCGCCCGAGCAAGTATTAACGTCCTACCATCTGGCCGGCAGCTTCCGCGTAGACACCCTGATGTCCGACCCGACCGGGCAGCTGCGCAAGCTGCAGACGGACGTCTCGCGGCACTTTGCCGACCGGATCTGGGTCACCCGCCGCTGTGAGAACGTGCGCGAACGTATCATGAACGGCCTCCAATCCATAGATCCTTCCGCTCCTTGGCATCGCCAGGTGACCTCTTGGCTGTTCCCTACCGGCGTAACCACCCATATGCTTCTGGTCGCCGGGCTTCGCAACCCCACGGTCAGACTCCGCTATGCGGCAGTTCGCGACGTGCTGAAGGAATATAACCAAGAGCAGGTCTACGAGGAGCTGTTACGTTTGCTGGGCTGTAAAGACATGACTGCCGAGCAAGCCATGAATCATCTCAACGGACTGGCCCGCACCTTCGACGCCGCTGCTGCGATTGCCAAGACGCCCTTCTTCTTCAGCAGTGACATTACGCCGGAAGCAAGACCGATTGCCATTGACGGCAGCCGCGAGCTGATCCTAAACGGAAGCCATCGGGAAGCCGTCTTCTGGATGGTGGCCACCTTCGCCCGCTGCCACAACATCTTGGAGGTTGACGGGACTCCTGAATTTCAGGAGGAGTATGTACCCGCTTTCGATGCGATTCTGGCCGATCTTGGCATAACGTCCACCGATGACCTGCTCCAGCGGGCCGAAGAGACCCTCCGTTTCCTGCCGAAGCTGTGGGATGTCACGGTAGGCATTCTGGATGCCAATCCGAATGTATCCGGCGGCGAAGAATCAACCTCATAACTCCTATTTTCATATAGAAAAGCCCACGCCAGGATTCGTTCCTGGCGTGGGCTTTGTATTAGCGGACTTCCTGCTCCAGCGGCAGGTAAAACCGGTGCTCCTCTTGGTCTTTGGCAAAGCCGACCGACTGATAAAGTGACAACGCCGTATCATTGGCTGCCTTTACTTGCAGCTTGACCGTGGCGGACCCATGCGCCTGAAGATAAGACATGGCACGGCAAAGCAGATATTTGGCGATCCCCCGCCGTCTCCACGGTTCCCGCACAAACACATCTTCAATCACGCCATCCCCCTCCTCCTGCCATGCCATGGTACTGCCGACGATCGTATCCCCTTCCAGAACATTCATGGCGATCCAGTTGGAATGCGCCTTATATTCCCGTAATCGTTCGAGACCCAGCGGCGCTTCCGGCCAAATTTCAGCTTCGAGCTTTAGATACTCCACTTCCTCTTCCGCAGACTCGATCCTCCACAATCGATTTTGATAGCGATCATCTAACGGCAAGGCAGGAATAGGCTCCTCCAACGATCGTTTCATGGCATAGAGGTTCTCCAGCGGCTGAAACCCCTTCTTCACCGTAAAAAAAGCGTTATTGGCGCTCTCATGGACATAATTGCCCACGCACAAATACGTCTCGTACGTCTTCGGCAAAGTCCTCATTAAGACAACCGCCCGTTCATACAGGACCTGATACAATTCGTCCAAAAGGTCGAAATCCCGCTCACGATGCGGAACCGCCTTGAGATTCACGTAAATATGATGCTTGCAGTTCGGGGCACATCCCGGCGGAATCACGTTTATGATCCCGACCTGACCCTTAGCTACCATCTTCCCGTCTTCGATAGCGCAAAACACGTTTTCCCAATTCTCCCGGTCACCCACCCACCAGAACAGCGCATTCTCGGCGGATACCGCCTGATATAACTCGCCTAGCAGAGGCATGTCGCCCTGCCCAAAACTACGAATGATTCTTTCGCTCAAATGAATGTCACCAGCCTTTGCGTTCATTGTAAGCCGATCGGAGTGCCAACAACAGAGAAAAAACAACTATAGACAAACAAGCCGCTTTTTCAAACAACGATCTCCATATAATGGGTGTACAATAATGATATTACGTAATATAATAATTACGTAATATCATAATACTCAAAAGTGAGGTTGATGATTCCACATGACACGTGATCTATTCCAAGAGATGGATGTCTTAAAGAATCAAATGGCGGAGCTGCAGCAGCTTGTTTATCAAGCTTTTATGGAACGAAAACCTGCATCCGCATCAAATCCATACCGCCAAGAAATCGCAACAGCGCCCACCATAAATGAACCCAATCCCGAAGACGGCTCTGTCTTCTACTCCGGGCAGGTGCACCTGAACGGACAAAACATCCGCTGGGAGCCACAGCAACGCCGATTGAATCAATTGCTGGACATGAATACGGAGAAGGCGGCCAAAATCCTCGCTGCCCTGGGCAACAAGCAGCGCCTGGATATTTTGAAGGCCGTCATGGCGGAGCCGCTATCGGGATCCGAGTTGGTGGAACGGTTGAACATGGGGACGACGGGTCAGCTGTATCATCATCTCAAGGCGCTGCTCGGCGCAGACCTGCTCGTCCAGGAGCAAGGGGGCCGCTACGCTCTTCCCCAGCATCGAAGCCTGCCGTTCCTGCTGCTGTTGTCCGCTGCCGGCGATCTGCTCGATGCCAGCGATTACCTGGAGATGTCGGAAACCCGCAACAATGCAGGGATGTACTTCGGGCCCTCGCATGGCTTTGATATTCATCAGCTGCTTTGGGCCGTGGTGGAAAATTCGATTTTGGAGCATACGAGCGGGTATGGCGATCAGATCGGCATTTTCCTGCATGAGGATGGCAGCGTGACGGTGACCGACAACGGAAGAGGCATTCCGGTGCAGGCCCTCCCGAATTCCGATGTCCCCGTTGTGCAGTCGATTCTGACCGATGTCCACCGCTTCAACAACAGCGCGCACTTTCTGGTTCCCGGCGCGGAAAAAGGCATCAGCATTGCCGTGGTCAACGCCCTTTCCAAGCAGCTGTCCGTGGAAATTCGGCGTGACGGGAACATATACCGGCAGGAATACCGGCACGGCATACCGCAGACGGGTCTTTTGACGGTTGGTTTGACTCAAGAGACGGGAACCAGCGTGACGTTCAAGCCCGAGCCGGAATTGTTCAGCTCTGCCTTTGAATTTGACCGCATCCTCGAGCGCAAGGACGCGATTGCCGCGGATTATCCTGCACTTGCCCTGACCATTCGGAACACCGCTGAATAAAGTGGATTTTCGAAGCGGTCCTAATTTGTATACTTTGCTTTTTTTGCAGCAGCAGCATATTGGGTCGACAGGCATTCCAAGCATATCCCGGCCACGTGCCGTGCGCACAGGGAGTAGTTTCGCACGATGTATGAATGCCTGATATCCGGTACACCGAGTGCCTGCGCTCCTATGCTATACTGAGCTTGAACGAACGCTAATCGAGGTGATATAGAATGCTGGAACGTTCTATGGAGAATGTAATGGAATCCGAACAGGAAAGGGGCTGGTGCGATTAAAATATAAAACGAAACGAGGACGTACACATGAATACGCGAGATACGGTAATGAGCGAAGGTTTTGCATTGAATGTTTCCATTCGCGGAAACGGCAAGCCCATATTGGTGGTGGGAAGCAGCGTTTACTACCCCCGCTTGTTTTCGGAGCAGCTTTATACGTCATTTCAATTGATTTTTCTGGACCATCGAGGCTTTGTGGAGCCTCCTCGGACACTGGAACCGGAAGACTATACGCTGAATAAGGTTCTGGATGATATCGAAAGGGCAAGACAAGCGCTGGGACTGGAGGATTTTATCATATTGGGGCATTCAGGACACGCCTTTATGGCGCTGGCGTATGCCCAAACCTTTCCGGAACGCGTCAGCAAGGTGATCCTGCTGAATACGGGCCCCTCCAATAGTCCGGAGCGGCGGCAGCAGAGCATCGCTTTTTTCAATGAGGCGGCAAGCCCTGAGCGGAAACGGCAGTTCGAAGCGGATATCGCTCTGCTGGAGGAGGATATCCGAATGGAGCCTGAACGGCGGTTTGCTCATATGTGCATTCGGATGGGAGCCCACAGCTTTTATGATTATGCCTTTGATGCGGCTTGGATGTGGGATGGGGTCTTCACCAGCATGCCCGTCTTGGATCATTTATGGGGAGAAGCCTTCGCGCGGCTGAATCTGATCGATTGCCTGGAAGAGGTCGATATCCCCGTCTTCATCGGTCTTGGACGGTACGACTATTTGGTCGGCCCCGTGTCGCTATGGGATGCCGTAGACGGCTCGCAAGCAAACGTGAGAAAGGTCGTTTTTGAGCAAAGCGGCCATAATCCGATGTTCGAGGAGCCTGAGCTTTTTAACGCCGTCTTGACGGATTGGATTCACGAAACGGATCGCTGATCTTGTAAAAGCTTGAATGAAGAGGAGCCCGCGGCATTTCCGCTGGGCTCGCTTTGTATTTACTGGTGCTTCAAGCGGCGTACTCTCGCTTCATAAGGCTTCAAAGGAGCATCGTCCGATGCTCTACTCGCTCAAAGTCGCTCTTTTTTGAGACGGATGCGGACACTGGTTCCGCTATTTGCTGATATTCGGGTCTCTTTGGTGCCAATAAGCGGGTATGGACCCGCCATTCGCTGATTTTCGTTCCTTTTTGAGTCCATACGGACACTGGTTCCGCTATTTACTGATATTCGGGCCTCTTTAGGCCAATAAGCGGATATGGTTCCGCCATTCGCTGATCTTCGTTCCTTTTTGAGTCCATGCGGACACTGGTTCCGCTAATTGCTGATATTCGGGCCTCTTTGGGGCCAATGCGGACATAGGATCCGTTAATGCAGCTTTTACACGGTTGAATCCCAGTAAATTTTGAATATAGCGGATCTCCTGTCCTCAAATCGCTGCAATATGGCCAAAAACATAGAAATAACGGAACCATTGTCCTCCAAACGTCACAAATCCAGACCCATCCAAACCGCAAACCTCCATCACTCACGCGACGTTGCTTCATCAGTTTTCGCCCATTGCCAAAATCCCCCTACTACTCTGCTCCATTGTTTCTCGACTCTTGATACTTTGCACCCCCGATCCCAAACTCTTGTTACTTTGCTTCACCGCACCGCTCCTGGACTCTTGTTACTTAGCTTCCTTGATCCCCGACTCTTGATACTCTGCTTCATCGATCCTCGCCTCTTGATACTTTGTTCCTTTGCTTCCTCAATCCTGGACTCTTGTTCCTTTGCTCCCTCGATCCCCGACTCTCGATACTTTGCTCCATCGATTCCCGACCTTGATACTTTGCTCCATCGATTCCCGACGTGATACTCTGCTTCATCGATCCTCGCCTCTTGATACTTTGTTCCTTTGCTCCCTCGATCCCCGACTCTCGATACTTTGTTTCCTCGATCCTCGACTCTTGTTACTTTACTTCTCGATCCTCGACTCTCAATTCTTTACTTTGTTCCGTCTATCCTCGACTCCCGATACTCTGCTTCCTCATTCCTCGACTCTTGATACTTTCCTTCCTGACTCCGCGACTCTCGATCCCTAGACCCCTTGATCTCTACACACCTCGCAGGGTCCTGGCACGAATACGAATTTCATCATGACCACGATAGCTCCCACCCTCCTGCTGGATCTGACCCGCTGGATGGGCAGCGGAGAGTTCCCCCATTAAAGGGACAGCTCCCTCAGCCGATGGCTCTCCTCCTCAATCCGGCTTGGATCGATGCGCTCAAACAACAGCTCCACCCCATGAATCGGCCTGTCGGCCGGAACGTGGCACCACTTCCACGCAGGCGGCTCCAGCGAGAGAAAGTCCCGGATCCTATCGCAAGAGAACGGAATGAACGGCTGCAGCAGGTTTGCCAGATTGGCCATAATCAGAATGCAGGTGTACAGCGTGGTCCCGCAGGCGGCTCGATCCTCCTTGACCTGAATCCACGGCTTCCGTTCATCGAAATATTTGTTAGCCTGGCGCACCACGCTGAAAATCAACTCCAACGATTCTTTCAGTCGACCCTCCTCAATAAGCGCCCCGGCCTGTCGGTACAGTTCCTCCACCCGGCCCTGCCACTCATCGGATATGCTGCCCTCAGGCACTTTCCCGTCAAACGATTTGTTCGCAAACACCAGGGTCCGGTTGACCAAATTCCCGAACGCGCCAAGCAGCTCGCCGTTATGGCTGTGAATGAACTCCCTCCAGGAGAAATCCGCATCCCGCTTCTCGGGACCGTTCGCAAGGAGGAAATAACGAACCGAGTCCGGCTGATACCGGCTTAACAAATCCGGCACCCATATGGCCCAATTGCGACTGGTCGAGAATTTCTTCCCTTCCAGTGTCATGTATTCGCAAGAAATGATCCGATCCGGTTGATGCAAATCCCCGGCTCCCTTAAGAAGCGCAGGCCAGATCAACGTATGAAACGGGATATTGTCCTTTCCATGAACATAGTAGGCGGTCACCTCGCCCGGCCCCTTGCGCCAAAAGGGCTCCCAATCGCCGCCCGTCTCCGCGGCCCACTGCTTGCTGGCGGACAAGTAGCCGCTGACCGCTTCAATCCAAACATAGATTTTCTTATCCTCGAAGCCCGGAACCGGGACGTCCACGCCCCAGGTCAGATCCCGCGTAGCCGCCCGATCCTGAAGTCCTTCCTCCAAGTATCTTCGGGTCATGTGCACGGCATTATCCCGCCAGCCTTGGGCGTTGCTCAAATCATCCGCCAGCTCAGCTTGGAAATGCGACAACGATACATAAAAATGCTCGGTGGGCCGCTCCACCGGCGGGTTCCCGCAAATTTTGCAGGTCCTGTTCGTCAGATCGGACGGATCAAGCATCGTGGAACAGGCATCGCATTGATCCCCGCGGGCCCTGCTCCCGCATACGGGGCAATCTCCTTCCACATAACGATCCGGCAGAAACCGCCGATCGGTTTCGCAATACGTTTGCAGCACGGTTTTACGGTACAGATGGCCGTTGTCCAGCAGCTTCAGGAACAGCTCCTGTACCACGCCATGGTGAAACGCCTGATCGGTTCGCGTGTATAAATCGTAAGAGAAACCCAGCTGTGCAAAGCACTCCGCAAACTCCGCATGGTACCGATCGGCAATATCCCCCGGCGTCACGCCCTCTTGAATCGCTTGCACCGCCACCGGCGTGCCGTGGCAATCGCTGCCGGATACGTACAGGACACGATCGCCCTTCGCGCGGAAATAACGCGCCAACACGTCGCCGGGCAGGAGACTGGCAAGCCGCCCCAAATGTAAAGATCCGTTGGCATAAGGCCAGGCACCGCCGATAAAAATGTTCGTCATGTCGTTCATCCTCCTTTTTTATGGACAACAAAAAAAGCCCTCATCCCAAAGGGACGAGAGCTTACGGCTCACGTGGTACCACCCAATTTCATTCATGCCTTGCGGCATTCACCTCTTCGGGTACGACGCCAATATATCGCGTGTATACCCTAGCACGGTAACGGGTGCGGGTTCCGGCACAGCCTACAACCCCAAGCAGGGTTTCGGTGCACAGCTCAGAGGCCATATTCCCGAGGCTCCTTCTTTACCCCTTTTCACCTGCCGGGGCTCTCTGTTCAAAGACGCTGCCAAGGTACTCTTTCTCTTCATTGCTTTTGTCTCGCGTTATTCAAGTTACTGGAAATCATACTCGAATTTCACGGAAGAAGTCAAGGGGACGAATGCGCAGCTTTTCTTGCTCTTTCCCGGCCGTCCCGTATCGCTCCCAGCTTCTTGCCCAGCATCATTTTAAGCTTCTTGCGGGCTCTGCTCATGCGGTTCCGGACATTTTCGGGCTCAATCTGCAGCACCTCCGCAATTTCTAAGGTGTTGAAATCCTCGTAATAGTACAAATACATCGGTTGTCTTAAGGTTTCGGGCAGCCTAAGCACGGCAGACAACAGCTCGTCATGGTTTTCTTCGCTGTACATTATCGATTCAGGCACCTGTACGGCGCACTCGCTTAAACGATTCTCAGCCAAAAGATCCATTCATTTCAACTCCTTTTTCCCGTAGATGGATATGGATCGGTTCTTCCTTGTGCCCGTTAGTTCAAATTACGGGCTCTTTTCTTGACCGGCTGAAATTGCCTTCTCTTCGTTGGGAAGAAGCGTGCCAACAAACGTACCCGATCATGCGTATATTTCCAGGCCTCTCCGGCCTCTCGATCCAACTCCGCCTGCTGCTGCTTGATCAGAGATTCCACAACGAACCAATTGGTCATATCCAGTCACTCCTCTTCCCTCGCTCGTTAGTTCATATTTTTTTGAACTAAATATTTAAGTTCAATTATATATGAACTAATAAAAAGTTCAATATTTATTTTCCTTGGGATGTGGTATCATAAAAATGGAATAATGAGTGCTTGGAGGAGAGGATGATCATGACTCATATCAGAGTTGACTATTCGCCTGTTCACGAGCTGGTAACCAGCTTGTTCACATATGCAGATAATAAAAACCAAATGCATGATCTAGGGAATAAATGGAGGAAGGAAATTCAGAAGAATCTGCCCGCGTCTTTTACGGATAAGCTGGAAGAGCTGGACCTGTGCGAGATCGTTGCTTATCTGCACCTGGTTATCGTAGACAGCCCGAAAAAAGACAACATCGAGCGTTTTCTTGCCTGGTTTGCCGATTTAGGAGAAGGGCAATTGTACGAAATCCTAGCGCCTTATCTAGAAGGCGGATTTCCGATGGGGCTGAAAACATTCCGCGATCAGAGCCTTGAGATCATGACGGAGTGGCACCGGGCCTATACGATCTTGCCTGAGATTCACGACCTGCTGGGGCGTTCCGCCGCCCGCATGGAGCAGCGGAGCCGGGAGCTTTCCTGTATTGATCTGATCGATGAGGCAACGAACGGGATCGTGCTCGATCTTGAAGACGAATATAGCGCCATTCTTCTCATCCCTACTTATCACATCAAGCCGTTAAACCGGATGGACGAAGTGGGCAATCAACAGCTCATTATCAGTTATGCCGTAGACGATGAGCAGCAGGACGAGGATACGCCGACCAACCAGCTGCTGCGCATGACCAAGGGATTGGCTGACGAGAAGAGGCTCGTGCTGCTGCACATTCTCGCTGACGGCCCCGTCACGTTTACGGAGCTGCAGCAGAAGACCGGACTTTCGAAGAGTAACCTGCACTACCACCTTTCCTTGCTTAAAACCGCGGGTCTTTTGCGCATGCACTTCAAAATGCCGAATGAACGATATAAATACAGCGCAAGACCGGAATCCTTCACTCAGCTCAAGTCTTTCCTGGAGTCTTACGTGTTCGGTCTGACAAAAGAATAAGCGTAACGTACTTTCCCGCACGATTTCGGGAACACAGCGACAGTCATGCAAGAACTACACGCAAAGAGGCTTCCCTCTTTAGGAAGCCGGTACAGGATGTAAGGCGAAATGGCGAGTATCAAATAGCCTGCCGCATTAATAAAAACATCGATCGATATCCCCGGAAGGCAGTCCGTATACCGGAACGGAGCGTTGTCTTGCGAGATCAGGACCATAAGCTCTAGAGGTTTATACGTTCCGTTCTCTAACGAAAAAAAGAAAAAGGCCTGGAACCATCGTTCCAGGCTTTTTATCATTCAGTTATAGAGGTCGCAGCTTTCAATCAGTTGCTGTTATAGAGGCCACCGCAGCCTCCAATCAGTTGCTCTCCATCTTGACTGTCAGCGCGCTCTTGGCCGGCATTTCCAGCTGCAACGCCTCTTCCCCGCGCAGCTGGATCGCCACGCTCTCCGAAGCCTCGCTGTCGTTGAACAACACGACGGCAATCGAGCCGTCCGTGTTCTTGAAGGCTACCGAACGGATGAACTCATGGCTGGTAGATGCCACACGCCGCGCTTTGGGACGGATCACCTTGCTAAAGTGCGCCAGCGCGTAGTAGTCCAGCGTATAGGTAAGCTCCTTCGTCTGCTGATTCACCGTCACGATGCCGCGGCAGGTGCTTTTGCCAAAGCCCGGCACGGTAGGTCCGTTCTTCTCGTCCAGTGCCATATTCCACAGCACGTAAGATTTACTGTGATTGCGGAGAATCTCGATTCCGGTCCGCATCACATTGGAGAAGGCTTGCTCAAACGGCGGAATCCACTCCCCGCCCGATCCTTCCGTAAAATGAACCTCTTTCCCCGGGAATGCCTCGAAGACTTCCGATTGGGCCGACGGCTTGCCGCCGTACCAGTGCCAGGCAACCCCATCCACCGCGTCGGCCGCTTGCTCAAATACGGTCAGCGGGTAGTCCGGCTTGTCCCAGTTATGGTCATAACAGAGAATCTTCGTACCGATGCCGTTCTTTACGAATTGCGGCTTCAGATGGTTCTTGATGAAATCGCTCTGTGCCTCGGGCAGCATGATCATGCCGGGGTAATGTCCCGGCGAGTATAATGCCTCGTTCTGCGGCGTGACGGCATAAATCGGCAGCCCGTTGGCTTCATACCCCTGGATGTAACGCACAAAGTAATCAGCATATACCGAATAGTATTCCGGCTTCAGCTCTCCGCCGATCATCGACCCGCTCGTCTTCATCCAGCCGGGCGGGCTCCACGGGGAACCCATCAGCTTGACATCCGGGTTCAAGCTGAGCGCTTCCTTCAGGAGAGGAATGATATCTTTCTCGTCATGCGCAATGGAGAACTGCTCCAGCTCTACATCCGTCTGGCCCTCAGGCATATCATTGTAGCTGTAGAAGTCACGCGCGTAATCCGATGCTCCCATCGGCTGGCGGAGTACGGATAACCCGATCCCTTCGTTTGGATCGAACAGCTGCGTCATGAGCTCGGAACGCTGCTTCGTCTCCAGCACCTGATGGATCAAATAAGCAGCGGAGTCCGTGAAGGACGCGCCGAAGCCGTCCATCTCCTGAAACGTCTGCTCCTCATCGATGACAACCTTATGCTTCGCTGCACCCGTAGTTACGGGCATCAGCTGCGCCTTGTCTTTCTTCACGAATAATTCTTCTTCACCGTTTGATTGGTAGATGGTGATGTTCAGCATGTTGTTTCCCTCCAGGTTTCTTGTGTCTTCCTACCCATGGCCTACCGAAGATAACTTGGAAAGAGCCCCTCTCCTGTCAAGAAAGGGGCCCCTCCATCCATTAACGCAAACTTATTTCAGCCCCAGCTTCTCTTTGTTCGCCTTCATCTTCTCGTTGCGGACTTCGACGATTTTATCCCAGTTGTTATCGTCCAGGAACTTTTTATAATCGTTCAAGAGGCTATCGAAGGTTGCGTCGTCCTTCGAGCGAATCATGCTGACGAGCGTGGAGTTCCATTTCGTATTAATGGCCGTCAGGGAGCGCGCTTCCGGCGTGCCCTGATCCGGGTTGATATTCTCCAAAATAAAGTGCGGCGTCAGCTTGCCTTTGCCCCATTCCTGCATTTGCTTGATCGCATCCGGGAAAGCATCCCCGCTCAGCGCCTTGTGGCGGTCATGTCCGAAGAACATGAATTCGCCCATGCGGTAGTCCTTCTTGAACGTATCCGGATTGTTCATCTGAAGCTCCTTCACGTCTGGCAGGAATTCCACCGTTCCGTCCGCGTTCACTTGGTAAGTCTCGCCTTCGATGCCATAGTTCATCAGCATTTGTCCTTCTTCGCTTAACAGGTACGTGAAGAGCTGAATGGATTTGGCAGGGTCTGCGTTCTCTTTCGTGATAAAGCTGATCATCCAGCCCGTGATACCGGATTGGTTCAAAGTCGGCGCATGTCCGACCGTGCTTTGCGGTCCGTCAATTGCGATGTACTCTTTGCCCTTGTTGTTGCTGTAGAAGCTCTGCAGGTTTCCGCCCTGCTGCGGCGTGCCGTCCAGCATGATCGTTGCGTATTTGCCCGCCTTCACCTTCTCTTCAAAAGCCGTTCCGTCATCGGCAAAGCTGTCATCGCTGATCGCGCCGTCACGGTATACGGTATTGAACGCCTTCACCCAAGTCAGATAATCTTCATCCAGGTTCCGGTTATAGAAGCCGCCGTTCTCGTCTTCCAGCGGCACGCCGATGAAATCCTGCAGCACGTCGCCGAGCGAGCCCGTGCCTTCGCCGATGGAGTTGAAGCCCAGTGGAATCAGGGCAGGGAATTGCTTCTTGATATCCGCGAGAGCAGCCTGGAATTCCTCAGGCGTTCCCATCGCTGGCTTGCCGATAGCCTCGTACACGTCCTTGCGGATGATAAATGCCGTTTTGGCAGGAATGTTGCCGCTGTCATAGTCTTCCTGCGTATTGGAATAGTTCGGGTATCCGTACGTTTTGCCGTCCTTCAATTGGAACCAGTTGAGGGTATCCTGCGCCGCTACCTTATTGAAATAAGGGTCATATTTCTCGGCCAGATCGTTCAGCGGCAGCGCCCATGTAGCCGCTTTTTGCACGACCGGGGAGTTCGAGTCAAACGTCGTGATCAAATCAGGCATATCCCCGCCGGCAAAAAACGTATTCAATTTGGTATCGTCACCCGTAATGAATTTGATATTGATATTCAGGTCTTCCTTGATCTTCTTGGTGACAACGTCCTTGCCGAAATCCGTGTTCCACCAGTCCGCATTCACGTACCAAGTCAGCTCGGTGGTCTCTTCTTTTTTGTCCAGCTGCCAAGCCGGCTTTTCCGGATCCGGCGTATACCGGTCCTCGATCGAAACCCAATTCTCCTTCTTGGAGCCGGAGCCCCCCGATCCGCCGCAGCCGCTCACAACCAGCACAACGGCCATCAAAGCCGTAAGCAGCGTAAGTCCTCTCTTACCCATAGCCTTGTTCATCAACATCCTGTAACCCTCCCTTTAAATAAAAGCGCTTTCTCAATAAACCCTTGTCTTTACAGGCGTGCTTCTGTTCCACTCCCTTAAAGAGCTGCGGCTTCGCTACTCTTTAACAGCTCCGAGCATCATGCCGGAGATAAAATATCTCTGTAATATTGGATACATCACAACAATCGGCAGCGTCGTCACGACAATTGTTGCTAGTTGGACCCCTTTGGTCGTCGTCTGAATCGCGACCGAACCGATATTTTGCATCGATTGGGTCTGGGACTGCACAATAATCTCATACAGCATCATCTGTAACGGATACAGCGACTGATCCGTGATATACAATTTGGTGGTCATAAAATCGTTCCACTGCCCGACTCCGTTAAAGAGGGCAATTGTGGCCATGGCCGGCATGGAAAGCGGAATGAAGATGCTCAGGAATATCCTCCAGTCGCCCCCGCCGTCGATCTTTGCCGACTCTTCCAGCGAATCCGGCACGTTGCGGAAGAAGTTCATCAGAATGATAACGTCGTAAAAGCTTAACAGAGCCGGGATGATATAAACCCAGAAGCTGTTTAGCAGCCCCAAGTCTTTGATCAACAAGTACGTCGGAATCATGCCGCCCGAGAAAAACATGGTGACAACGCCCATCGCCACGTAAAACTTGCGGCCGCGGACGTATTTTTTACTCAAGCCGTAACCCACCATGGCACAGAAGAACACGTGCGTGATGACCCCGATCACGGTTTTGGCCACCGAGATGAAGAAAGCATTCCATATGTTGGCATCCCTGAACACGGCCTGATAATTCTCAAGGGAGAACTCGGTAGGCCAGAAGATGAACCCGCCCTCGGCAAGGGACCTGCCCGAGCTGAAGGATGAGACGACGACGTTCCATAACGGAACGACGATGATGATCGTAAACGTAACCAGTAAAATGATGTTGATCGTATCAAAGATCCGGCTGTCGAGATCTCCTTTTGCTGCTTTGAAATTCACCGTTATACCCCCTTCTGCATGACCTATAGAACGGATTGATTATCGTTTAATTTACTGGTCACCTTATTCGCCGTAACGAGCAGAATGACGGAGATGATGGATACGCCCAAACCAACCGCTGTGGCATAGGAGAAATCTCCCTGCGTCATACCCATCCGGTACACGTACGAGTTAATGACTTCGGCCTTTTCACGGTTCTGCGAATTCATGAGCACCAAGGTTTGATCCAGATTCGATCCCAATAAACCGCTTACAGTCAGGATCAAATTCAAGCTGATAATCATCTTCATGTTCGGCAGGGTGATGTTCCAGATTTGTCTCAAGCGGCTGGCCCCGTCGATTCTTGCGGCCTCGTAGTAGGTAGGATCGATCTTGGCCATGATCGCCAGGTACAGAATCGTTCCCCAGCCGGCCTCTTTCCAAATATCCGACAGCGTTGCAATCCACCAATACTTGCTTGGATCGAGCAAAATGTTTTGCGGCTGCGAGATCAGTCCCAGAGCAAGCAATATTTCGTTGAACAGGCCGGATGTCGAGAACCAAGTAATGAGCATGCCGCCCAATACGATCCAGGACAAGAAGTGAGGCAGGTACGAGACGGTTTGGACGAATTTTTTGAAGCGCCCCATGCCAACCTCGTAAATCATAATGGCCAGAATAATCGGAATGACAAAGCCGATCGCCAATTTCAAGAAGCTGATGCCCAGCGTGTTGACGACGGAGTCCCAGAAATACTTGTCCGACATAATGATCTTGAAATTGTCCAGGCCAACCCACGGCGCGGAATCCAGCGTATCGATAACGGTGTAATTTTTAAACGCAATCGTCAAACCGTAAATCGGTATGTAGCAGAAGATGAACATGAAGATGACGCCGGGAATGATCATCGATTGAAGCTCCCATTGCCGCTTGTAATCCATAAAGAATTCCTTGATCCTCTGCCCCATGGGCTTCTTCCCGGTGGGTTGAACCGCTCCCGTGCCGGTTGACTGAACTGCAGCTGTTTTGCTCACCTGCTTAACCCCCTTTGATCAAAAACGCTTCGCAATAAAAACGTTTTTATTTTTTGCGAAAAAAACCCCTAATTTTTAAAATCATTTAAAAAAAACAGTTTGACGCAATCGTTCCCTTCAGCTAAACCGGTTCATTCCTATTCATCTTCACATGACTGGAGCCGCGAACGACCAGTTCTCCCGGCAGCTTCTGAATCTTGCCCTTCTCTTTCTTCTGAATCATGCGCACCAGATGATCCACGACCAGAATTCCCTGTCTGGCAATCTGGTTGCGAACGGTCGATAGAGGCGGCGTAAAATACTGTGCGATATCGATATCATCGAAGCCCACGACGCTGACGTCTTGCGGAACCTCGTATCCTTGGGACTTCAGGGCCCGGATGCAGCCGATGGCGCTCACGTCGTTACCGGCGAGAAAAGCATCCGGCACTTTGCCTGGGTGTAAGTGAAGAAACGATTTGACGGCGTTATAGGAACCCTCTTCCTCGAAATAGCCTTGCAGTATGTAGTCTCCGTCGATCGGGAACTGGCACTCCCGGAGCGCAGCCAGATACCCTTCCTTCCGCTGCACGCTGTCAAACATCGTATCCACGCCGGAGATGTAGGCAATCTTCTTATGCCCCAGGCTGATCAGGTACTTGGTTGCTTCATAACCGGCTACGTAAGAGTCGAATATGATGCTGCCCATCGTCTCGTTCTGAACCTCGCGATCCAGGAAAACGGCCTTGATCTTATCCTTCTCCATGGCAGCGATGTCTTTGTCGTCGATCTTCAGCTCTTCGAAGATAATGACGCCGTCCACCCGGCCGCCCATAATATTGCTCATGATCACCTGCTTATCCTTCGTCACAAACACGTTCAAACCATAACCCAGACGGTCACATTCCCGTGACATCGACTCCACCAATGTGTAGAAGTAAGGCCCTGACACGCTTGTTGTAAAAAAGCCCAGCATCTTGGTCTTGCCCGACTTCAACAGCTTTCCGTTCAGGTTAGGTACGTAATTGAGCCGCTCCGCCACCTTCAGCACATGGGATTTGGTCTCCGGGTTCAATACATCTACGTCATTCAATGCATTCGAAACCGTAGAAATGGAGACTCCGGCTTCTCTTGCCACATCCTTGATCGTTACTTTACCCATATAACCATTCCATTTCCTTTGCGATAAAAACGTTTTTATGTTCATAAGTTACCACATATGTGAGGTGAACACAATGCTTTTTTGGAAGGGGTTACAAATATTTTTTCAGTTATGCTCAACAACCCTTGGAGGGATAATATGAAAAAAGGCAGGCACTCTTCAAATCGTACCCTTCATCGGTACCACTCTTCAAAGTGTGCCTGCAGAAATTGAATCTCTTTTTCGTAATGGGCCACATGTCCCTCATCGATCATGTTCTGGTAAGCCTTGTTGCCTTGTGCCGCACCGGTTGTAAGTGTATCGCATAATGCCTTGAGGCGTCTTATAGTCCATTCTTTCAGGTTGGGAGGCGGTGATATGCCATAGGATTTAAAGAACAGCGATATTCTGTGCGTGCGATCCGCAGCATGCAATTCGGATCGATAAGGTATCGATGTCCCTGTCGTGTAATCTATTGCAAAGCTTGCCAGCGGGACTGAGGTGTATAGCATATAAACCATGTCCCAGATACGCGGACCTGGCGCTGCCAAATCAAAATCGATTAGTGCAACCGGCACTTCATCTTGAAAAACGATATTGTATGGCGCGGCATCATTATGACAGATCACTTCATCGTCCCATTCCCCCGAAGCCTGAGAGGTATGTGCAACCTCTGGTTGGATTGAAGTTACAGCAAAGCCCTGTACGGCGTCATGATAACGCCGTAACAACGCTGCACTCTGGATAAGGGCATGGTTCGACCATATATAGGGTTTAAAATCAGGATATTGGTTTCCCGGCACCTCTCCAGGAATGAAGGACAAGATCTCGCGACCGACATGATCAATGCCTATGAACTTGGGGGCGCCTTCAAAACCCTGCTTATCCAAGTATCGGAGCAAGTCATGCACGAAAGAACTCCATTTCGTAGTTCGGTGAACGTTATTTCCGATACGTACGACTTCGTTAACATTCCCACCGGGAAGTATTTCTTCCTTGTCACCCATCCGCAGCTCCCCTTCCCGCTGCTCCACGTGCCAGCCCCAGCGCCTCTGCCAGCCCCTCCGGATCCAGTCCGTCGGCGGCAAAAGCGGTGCGAACGAGCTTCGGCGGGACGAACTCGTCATATTTGCCGAGATACGGCGCTTCTTCGGGATCGAGAAGCGCGCCGGCGTCCTCGCAGTTCGCCAACTCCTGCTTAATTTCCTCCATCAGCGTCTCGTTATCGACCTTGCCCGCGACCACCATGTAATACGGCTCCATCGGCACGATAGAACGGAGAGCAAGCCGCTCCGACAGATTATGCTTCAGCAACCGCTCCAACGTGCGAAATTGCTTGCTGCCTGTCCAAGGCAGAATGAACAGGGAATCGCCGCCCGCCGGTATGACCACCTGTTTCAGCAGTCCGCTCTCCCGAGCAAGTCGGCGGGCCCGCTCCAGGCGGTTCACCGCACCCGGTGCCAGGTACGGATAGATGGCGCTGTCAGCGAGCACCTCCCGCATCTTCTGCACCACGCGGGTATGCACATCGCCGCCTGCGCCAAGCCATAACGTATCGACCTTGCCCTTGGCCGACTTCACGTACAGGGCCTTGTGCTTCGTGTCGACTTCCTCTACCTTCCACAGCTTGCCTGCCAGCGAGAAGCAGTAGCCCGGCGGCGGCACGGTCGTAATCGATCCGATTTCTTCCGACCCGTTATAGACGACATGCTCTTCATCGTCCTTAAACACCGCATAGAAGCGGTAGTTGTTCACGATTTTCTCCCCGCCAAGGCCGATGATCAGGCTGCCTTCCTCCGTACGCTGGATGTGATCCGTCTGGAGCAAATACTGCAGGAACTCCTTGTATTCCTCCGGCTCGATGCCGCGGAAGGCCGGGAGCGTCAGCACCGCTCGCGCCAGATCCGGCGGCTCGGCCTCGCCCATGCTCTTGAGCGTGCTCATCGTCTGATGGTAAAGCACGCCAACCGGTTTCTTCCGCAGGGCCAGCGGTTCGACCCATTTCTCGCGAATATACAGCTCAATGACGGCAATGGCCCGAAGCAGCATCCACGGCATGCGCGCAGGCAGCATGGCCTCCTCGTCCTCGTCCTCCGGACAGAGGAACATCATCTCGGAGGCCTGATCCCCCCGCCGGCCGGAGCGCCCCAGCCGCTGAACGAAGCTGGAGCAGCTGTACGGCGCGCCCAGCTGGATGACCCGCTCCAGCTCGCCGAGATCGATGCCGAGCTCCAGCGTCAGGGTGGCCGCCGCAACCGCCGGCCCCGGACCTTCGCGGAGCGCGGCCTCGGCTTCCTCGCGCAGCATGGCGGAGATGCTTCCATGATGCACATGGAAGACATCCCGCTGCTCGCGCTTGGCCGCAATCCGCCGCAGCTCGAGCGTGGTCAGCTCGGCATCCGAACGGCTGTTGGTGAAGACCAGCGCTTTTTTCAGGTGGGTGTTGTCGTATACGAAATCGTAGTAGGCCTTGCGCGCAAGCTCCAGCTGCTCCGCCTGCTTCTCGTCCCGGGCATCCGGGAAGGAGAAATGCTCCACCGACAGCCGCAGCTTCCGCCCCCCTTGCGGCGAAACGACCTCGACTGCGTGCTTCGTGCCTGCGCCCAGCCAGCCGGCTGCGGTTTCGTAATCGCTGAGCGTCGCCGACAGCCCGATGCGGCGAGGGGAGCAGGCAGCCATCCGCTCGATCCGAGTCAGCTGGCTCAGCACCTGAATGCCCCGGTCGGCTCCCATGAAAGCATGCACCTCGTCAATGATGACATACCGCAAATCCTGGAACAGCGCCGGGATGGCGTTCGGACGATTCATGAGCAGCCCTTCAAGCGATTCCGGCGTAATCTGCAGCACGCCCGACGGCTTCTGCATCAGCTTCGTTTTCTCGGCTTGGGACACGTCGCCGTGCCAATGCCATACCGGCACCTGACCTTCCTTCAGCAGATCGGTGATGCGTTCGAATTGGTCGTTGATCAGCGCCTTAAGCGGCCCGATATACAGGATCCCGACCGAGCTGGAAGGCACGTTGTACAGCTCCGTCAGCGCCGGGAAGAATGCGGCTTCGGTCTTGCCCGATGCCGTGCCGGAAGCGATCAGCAGATGATTGGGCGTATCGAACAGGACGCGGCAGGCTTCCACCTGCGCCTCGCGAAGGGCGTCCCATCTTTTTTTATAGATAAACTCCTGAATGAACGGGGCCAGTCTGGAAAACGGGTTCGCGCTCATAGCTCAAACTCCGCCAGCAGATCGTCCAGATCGTCCGAAGGAGCATCGCTTTGCCCTTTGCCCTGCGGCTGCGCTGCTGCCCGCTCGCCTAGCAGCTCTTCAAACGCGGCCTCCGGATGCTGATGCAGCGTATGCAGCAGATCCATGAAATCCCGCACCACCTCGCGGGTGGTTAGCAGCTCCTCAGCTCCCAGCCTGTTCACGGCCGTCTGCATGAACGCGATCAGCTGCTCATCCGTCAACTGCGCTTCGTACTTGAAATGCAGGGCATGGATGTCGCGCAGCTTTTGCAGGAGGATGAGAATCTCCTCATACGACAGCATGTCCAGCTTCAGGATAGGCGACGTGTAGGTTCTCAGCGAACTGCTGCCGTAGCGTCCGTCGATCAGGCGGGAGCGCAGCGCATCATAACTGAACAGTCCCCGGCGCTCATCCTCGACAAACTGCGGCGTTCCGCCCATATAGATGCCCAGATGCTCCGCTTTGCCCTGCATCGTGTCGTTGAACATGGTCAGCAGCTTCTCGTAGTTGCTCTGGCGGGACACGCTGTTGGTGATTTTGTAGAGGTTAACCCCTTCGTCAATGAACAGCAGCAATCCCTTATACCCGATGGCCGCCGTAAATTCGGACCACAGCTTCATGTAATCGTACCAATTGTCGTCATCGATAATGACCCCGACGCCAAGGTCCTTGCGGGCCTCCGTCTTCGTCGGGACTTCCCCGCGGAGCCAGCGCAGCGCCGCACCCTTGCGGTCATCGTCGCCAAGCTTATAGCCGTTCCAGTAAGCAGCGAGAACCTTAGCAAAATCAAAACCGTGCACCAGATTCTGCATACCGTTCGTCACGGCATAAATCTGCGTTTCCACCTTATCGTTCAGCGCAGGGTCATCCGGGCGCAGGCCCGTCTCTTGCATGATGTCCTGCTGGATCGCGGCGATCCATTTTTGCAAAATGGCCTCCAGCGCGCCTCCGTCCGGACGCGTTCTCGTGGACAGATGGGTCATCAGCTCGCGGTATGTGGCAAGGCCCTGCCCTTTCGTGCCCACAAGCCGCCGCTCCGGCGACAGATCCGCATCCGCCACCACAAAATCGCGATCCATCGCGTAGTTGCGGATGATCTGCAGCAGGAAGCTTTTGCCGCTTCCGTAGCGGCCGGTAATCAGCCGGAAGGCGGCGCCGCCCTCGGCGATATTATCCATGTCGCGCAGGATCGACTCCACCTCCGGCTTGCGGCCGACGGCGATGAACTCCAGCCCCACCCGCGGCACGACCCCGGCCGTCAAAGAGTTCACGAGGGCGGTCGTGAGCCGCTTCGGTATTTTCAGTTCCGTCATGGTTCCACCTCTTTCAAGCATCTTACAGTCTTAACGATTCCAATCGATGTCAATCCGTCCGGTTATACGGACTTCAATGTTTCCAGCATATCTATATAGTCATCCGCAATGGACTCCCCATCGATCAGCAGATCGCCGACGGTATCCATCGCGGCCTCGTTGATCTCATCAAGCAGCAGCGCCGGCATGGAGCCGGCCTGCTCCGCAATCCGCTGCAGCTGTGTTCGGTTCGATCCGGACTTGAGGGCGTGCAGAACCTCCAAGTGTATAAGGTTAAGACGCTCTCCGAGCTCCTGCCAATCCTCATCCAGTCCGTCCGTATTCCAAACCACCGCACCCTCAGATGATTTACCAGCCGCCGGGACGGATGGTTCCTTACTCTCGGGTGCAGCGAGCGCTGTTCCTTCATCCTCCGAAGCAGCGATTGCCTTTTCTTCCTTCTCGGTCACAATAAGCGCTTCTTGCTCCTTAGCTTCATTCCGGGCTTCCTCTGGAACTGGCGTCTCTTCATAAATAACCGCATCAAAATCCATCACTGCCTGGAACACTTCCGGGTTCTTCGCCGCGGATTTTGGAGAGGAATGCCCCTTTGAAGACGCACCCGTTCTCCTGATAGTTGCTGCATGTCCCCCATAGCCCGAAGAGGTCCCCGCATCCGTTACAATTTCCGCTGCAGGTCGGCTGTTCTCCGCTTCAACCTCCAGCTGCCCGGCTTCCTCCGTAAGCAGCATGTCGCGGACCTGGTCCGATTCCCGCTGCAAGCGGCGCAGCTTCCCCGTATCGATCTGAACCTCAGGCAGGCTCTGCTTGCGCTCGGCCTCCATCTGCTCCTGGATCTCTTTTTTCAGATAACGGGTGATGATCTCTTCCACTTCGGGTTCTACCGCATCCGCTCCGCGCAGCCTTCCCTTGAAGCCCCTCAATTCCCGCAGCTTATTCTCGGTCAAGCGGACCAGCCCGGTTATATAGGAGCGTAAAGGAGCGTGCTCGCTTAAGGACACTACCGTCAGCACGACGGTTCGGCCGTATAACCCGTGATCGTACACCGCGCTGCGGAATAAATGCCGTTTCACCTGCCGGGGCCGCGGCTGAAAGCGGTCGATAAGACGCTGCCCCTTCATTTTGGCCCAATAGCTGTCCACGAGCGCAATCACCTTCGGAGCGTACCCTTCCAGGTCCTTGCGTCCCTTCTCCTGGTAAAAACGGCTCTTCTCCACGTCATAATCCAGCAAATCGAGCAGCAGCTCCCACGTCAGCTCCACCGGCTGGAGGGAGAACCGGCGCTTCCATTCCTTCTCCTTCAGCTCAGCGGATAAGACGCGCGGAAAACGCTGGTACGTCTCCCGGATCGGCATATCCAGGCCATGCACGATCATAAAATCATATAACCACTCCCGTAGATACGTATCCAGCTTGGCATAACGCTTGCGGTAGGCCGTCCACGCTTGCTCCATCAATGCATAGCCCTGCAGGGGATCGCTCCAGCCCACGCCATGGATCAGCTCGTAAAAATAGACAAAAAGATAGGAAAGGTCCGTATCCGGATATCGCCCGGACCTTACTTCCTCCCGCCAGTAAAAATACCATTTGAACTGGTCGCTGGCCATCTGGTCGTAGGTCGGCCAATAGCTTTTGAAGGCTACGAAAGGGGCCTCATCCTCCACATGCCATGCGAGTTCCCTCGCCTTCTGCACGAATTGCTGTTCCTTGGTCACATAGCGGAAGTCCTCGCCCCAATTCATGTCCAGCGGCTGCTGCGGCTTCACAATCAGGGAATTCTTCGCTTGCTCGTTAGGATTAACGATCTCCTCTTCCTGAAGATCCGGCCGCTTGTCCGGCAGTGGAATATCCTGCTCATCACCGGCCAGCTCGAATTCGGCAAAGCGAATCCCTTGGTCGGTCACGTGCGTAGTATGTCTTATCGAATCTATGTGATTGTCGTTGTTAGGCTTATCGTTTTTCATCGAACATGAACCTCCGTCACAACTTCAATTATACCATTTAACTTATGGGCGCCACCTGAGTTTTCACATGTTTCTCATCTGTATTATAATGGACGGAATGATAGTCTAGCGAATGACTTTATGCTGAAAGGACCTTCGAATGAATAAATGGCTGAAAGCATTGTTATTTCTGGCCGGCGCGGCTTTTCTGACGAGGCTGATCCCCTTCTCTTCCTGGTTCCGTATTCTGGATACGATGATCCATGAGCTGGGGCATGCCGCCATGACCCTTCTCATGTCGGGCCGGGTGCTCAGCATCGAGCTGAATCCCGATCACAGCGGCGTCACCTATTCCATGCTGGCTTCCGGCGGGTGGAGTCCGATCGTAGTCTCGCTTGCAGGCTATACGTCGGCATCCCTGTTCGCCATTCTGATGTTCTACGGCTATGCCAAGAAAAAACAGGCTATCGGCCTGATCACCATTACCGTGCTAGCCCTCATCATGATCATCTTCTTCGTTCGCGCCGGTTACGGATTATGGTGGCTTATCATATTTATGATCGTGAATCTGATCTTCTATTTCCTCGGCGATAAGGTCCGCAATTTCTATTATCTGCTGCTCGCCTTTCTCGTGCTGGAAGAATCCGTGGTCGGTCCGCTGACCCTCTTGACCATGGCGCTGACCCAGCCCAAGCAAGCGGGCGACGCGTCCAACCTGGCCAACATGACCGTGCTCCCGGCGTTCGCCTGGGCGCTGCTGTTCCTGCTGTTCTCCCTATGGTGCGCCAAGGTGGCGCTGCAGCTGTTCTGGAAGAAGCGGTGACGAATCGTAGATTGCTTTATATTTAATATAAAAGACCATTCCATGATGGAAATGGTCTTTTTTTCGTTCCAATATTTTCTTTGACTCTATCAATATTCCAAAATATAATAACATAGTCCTAGTATTTTAATCTCATATTAGGTATTTAGCAATGATTGAAGAGGGTTTTAAGAACTATATTCATATAAAATCTTACCAGGAGGCTACTAGAATGCACATCACGAAAGCACTAAAGAAACCCGTCTTTGTCATGATCATGCTCATCTTCTCGCTGTCCATCATGACGACGGCATGGGCCGCACAACCGAATGCGGACGATCTTCAAGGACATTGGGCGGAAACCCGGCTGCGCAGCTGGTCCGATCAGGGTCTGCTTCAGGGCTACAACGGGAAATTTAACCCCGATCGTCCTGTAACGCGGGCCGAATTGGTAACGCTGATCAACCGTTCTTTTGAAGTATCCGAACCAAGCAGCATCTCGTTTAAGGACTTGGAAACTTCTCATTGGGCTTATGACCAAATCGCCAGAGCCGTGAAAGCAGGCTACATCGATGGATATAACGACAATACGGTTCGCCCAGACCATACGGTTACCCGCGAAGAGGCCGCTGTCATGGTAGCCAAATTGACGGAGCTTGTCTCCGCCGAAACCGTGCCTGCAACCGATTTTAAGGACGACTCCTCCATTTCCAAGTGGAGTAAACCGGCGGTTTCCGCCTTGGCTGAGAAAGCCGTTATCACCGGCAGCGCCAAAGGGAACTTTAATCCGCAGGGCAAACTTACTCGCGCGGAGGCCGTTACCCTGCTCGATAAATCACTGGAGTACAAGGTTCCGACGGATATTACATACGATAAGGCTGGAACTTACGGACCGACTGCCGGCGTCGAAACGATCAAAGGGAATGTCATCGTAGCCGCGCCGGGCGTTACCCTTCAAAATGTGGTGATCGAAGGGAACCTTACGCTGACCGAGGCCGTCGGAGAGGGTGATGCCTTCTTCAAAAAAGTAAACGTCAAAGGTACCACGACCATTCAAGGCGGGGGAGCCAACTCGGTCCACTTCGAGGACTCTGTATTGGTACGCGTATCCGTTGACAAGCAAACCGGCACCGTGCGTGTCGTTGTCGTCGGAGAATCCGCGATTCAGCATGTGGTTGTCCATTCTCCGGTCAAGCTTGAGGAATCCAGCGTGACCGACAGCGGATTCGCCAATGTGGAAATCGCGAAGAACATGCCTCAAGGCTCCGAAGTTCAGCTTGTCGGCCAATTCGAGGATGTTCGCGTGCTTTCATCGGACATCAAAGTCAGCATCCCTAGCGGGTCCGTTAAGCAGTTGAACGTGGAAGAAGGAGCAAAAAATACGGAGATCAACGTCAATGCCAATGCTTCGGTCATGGATCTCGTTCTGAACGCCGTTGCCAAACTGCTTGGTCAAGGCACCATCGCCAATGCAACGGTTAACGCGGATGCCGCCGGCTCTACATTCCAGAAGCGCCCTGGCGCGGTTGCCGGCGATGCGGCAAACACAATAACAGCACCGCCCGCAAGCGGCAGCACCACGGGCAGCGGCAATAACAGCGGCAACAACAGCAGCAACAATGGCGGCGGTGTGGTGGATGGCGGCTCCGGCGGCGGCAATAATGGGAGCAACCCGGGACCAGGCAACGGTGGCGGAAACGGCGGAGAACCCGTTCCTTGCACAGGAACGGCAGACCAGTGCAGAGACGCCCGCCTGGTGGATCTCACCGTATCCGGCTTCACCATGAACCAATTGGATGCGAACGAGTACACTACGGGAGTCACCGGCTTTAGTCCGGACACGTTCGAATACAGCATCGTGACGGACCGCAGTATGACTCAGCCCGTACCGGCTACGGTATCTGTCACGAAAGCGACTTACCACAAGGTAGACTATACCGTCTGGGAGGATGGAGCCAATACCTTGGCTTCCGGGACGATCACCGACGAGAATCCTGCATTCAACCTGGAGATCAAAGGCATGAAGGATGTACGGGTTCGCTTGACCGTCACGAGCGGAGACGGAATCGGCAAGAAGGTCTACGAAATTTTCATTCAATACCCAAGAACGATCCAAGAGGGTCTAAAGATTGGTTCCCACAAGGGGACGCACAGCAACAACGGAGTGCTGGTAGGGGAAAAGATGTACTACAACCTCATTAAAGGCAATGTAGGCGGAATCAAGCTGGGGGAACTGTACACGGTTCTCTTATATGAGCCGAACGCTTCCACGCCGTTCCTGACCTGCCAATATACCAGCTGTAACCTGCCGGACGGCAAATTTGCTAAGGATACCGCAGGTACCTGGAGGGTAGAGATTCTTCGCGACGGTGCGGTTGTAGACTCCGGCGATTATCAATACGATTTCATGACGGCGCCGATGCTGACCAACGACATCGGATTGCGGGCTTCTGCCGTTACCAAGCAGGAATTGATCGATTTCTTCTTGAGCGGAGGAAACTTCACCACGCCGTTTAAGTACGGTTATCTCGTCTACGCGGACATGTCCAAGCTTCGCGCCGAGTTTCCGACAGCCAAATTCTTCGTGGAAGGGTCGTATGAGATGTACATGCCGACCTCCTCGCTCCCTTCGGGATTGAGCGTAGACGAATTGAAGGGCAATTTGCAGCCGTACGGGTACCAAGCTTACCAAATGAGCAGCTTGCGCCCAATTCCATCCGGTTCGGGAGAGGTACAGCTCACAGGGGGATACTACCACCAATCCGACTATGATAATGAAAAAATAGTCAACGATAAAGTCGTGTACCTAAGTCTATACGATGAAAATCGCAACATCATCGGTCAATACGTCACCATCCTGGAGTTCGACCAGGACCATGTTGCTGACGGGTTTACGCCGTCTGAAACCTGGCAGCCGACTCCGTAAGTAGGAGTTAACTAAAAGAGGAGCATCGTTGTAGCGTACGCTACAACGATGCTCCTTTGCTGTTCCCTGGGTCGGTCCATGGGCCGGTCGCATTTGATCGCCTCCCATATTCCTCACCACTAAACTCAAGGCTGCCATTCATCAACCTTTCTTATATCACCGGCACCGTACCAGCAAATCGATCGGATAACGGCCTGCATTCCGACCATACAAACTGATGCCGCCCTCCTCGGTGCGCAGCTCCAGACGGAAGCTCCGCTTGCGGTCCAGCTCTGCCGCGAGTCTGCCCGGCACCTGCGCCTGGCACAGATAGCCGTACGAACCGGCCTCTTCCAGAAGGTTATGAACCGGCTGATAGTGCCACGACAGCACGCCCCGGCTGTCGGCAGGGTCATCCGCGAGCACGGCCTCGCCGATTTTGACATCGTCCACCCACACCGATACACGGGATTCATGCAGCTCTTCATCCGTCATATAATAGGTGCTTGGATTATATTCCACGTCCGCCGACGCCCCGTGCATAAAGTCGATTCCGTGAGCGCGATGCCGCGCGCCCTCGATATTTCTTGCCAATAAGCGCTTCGCGCCTGCCTCGAAAACAATGTCGATATCGCGGATCAGCGGCTGTTCCTCACGGTCCGGCAGCTGCACGTCATAGACGAACCGCCCTTCACCGCCGCCGTTTACTTTGGAGCCTAGAAGCGCCTCCCACATGTAGGCAAAGCTTTGCTCACGGAACGAGTTGACGGGAATGCTTAAGGTAGTGACATCCGCTCCATCGTTCCCTTGTTCCTCTGCACCACGCACATCAAACGTGGTAAAGTTACGCGTTACGACGACGCCTCCTGCATTCAGGAGACGAACACCGAGGATCGCGACCGCATCGGTCTCCGGCATGCGAAGCTGCAGTTCGGTCAGCGGCGCCACGCCGTAGCCGTCCCATGCCACTTCCAGGGTTCCTTGATCCGCCACGACCTTCGTGCCAAGCCGGTCATAGGATAATTCCCAGGCAACGGTCAGCTTCTGCCCGTGATATTGATCCGAATAACTGGAACGCAGCAGCGGTATGGTCTTCTCAGCCCCTTGGTCCAGCGTCTGGCACGGCGGTGCGTCGATCACGATAAAGTCCGGCGTGTGCAGATCGGCGATTGTCATGCCTGGCACAAAATCCTCGTACCCGAATTTTTTGTCCGTCCCATCCAGCCGATAATAGCCGTTGAACTCGTTCGTGACGTCGCGGAATTCCGTGAACACGAAGCCGCACAGCTTATCATGGCGGCGGAATTCGTTGAGCATGTAACGATAGTGCCATGCGAGATCGCTGTCCCCGGCTCCCCCGTCGATTCCCCACACATTTCCGCATTCGCTGTTCATGAGCGGAGCATCGCCTTGCTGGTTGCCGCCGATGTAGTTATGCTCCGATCCAGGATACGTCTTCTGTACAATTTCCTCGATATGATTACGCAGCGGTTCATAACCGTTGATATAAAAATGCCAAGTGTTGATATCTGTCTCCACATGATCATAATTGCATGGCGAATTGTCCTCCACGATCCGGGTAGGGTCAACACTCTTGGCCCAGCGGTACTTCTCCCGCACCCACTCCTGCGTCTCCGGGAGATAATAATGTTGCTGTCCTTCGCCGCCTGTCAGGCCGGCAGCCTCGCTATCCGTGCGAAGCCCCCAAGTTTCGTTAAACATAACCCACGAAAAAATCGACGGATGATTCCGGTCCCGTTCAATCACTTCCAGCGCCTCGCGCTCATAGGCGGAACGCGCCGTCTCGTCCGGGTTGCCCCAGAAGCACGGCATATCCTCCATCACCAGAATCCCGAGTTTATCCGCCCAATACAGCTTGCGGGGCTCCTCCGGCTTAATATGAATCCGCACGAAGTTCAGCCCGAGCCGTTTCATCAGGTAAATCTCGTCCCGCATCTCAGTATCCGTCGGGTAAGTGAAGAATCCCGTCTGATGGTAAGACTGGTCCAGCGTTCCGTTTAAATAAACCGGCTTCCCGTTCAACGTAATCCAGCGGTAATCCCGGCCGTCGAACTTCGCCGTCCCGATCTCGCGTATCCCAAAATAAGTATGAACGACATCCTCGCCGGCGGAACCCGCCAGGCGCAGCTCCCCCTCGTATAAATGCGGGGTTTCGGGACTCCAAAGCTGCGGATCGTCGACCTGGAACACCGTTATCCGTTCATTCGCGCCTTCTTGCAGCTCCCACTCCGTCTGATGGGTGATCGAGCCCCCAGCGAACGAGAGCCCAAGTGTCACGGTGCCTGCTTCCTGCGCCTGGATTTTGGACTTCAATTCGATGCGGCCGTCCATGGAAGTCGTAAAGGTTGCTTGCTCCAAGTAGGTTTGCGGCCGGGCCTCCAGCCAAACCGGCTGCCAAATCCCTCTGATCTCGCCGTACCCCTGTTTCCCGCGGGCTTGGTAGTTATGGTCGTAATCCTCGGCACGAACCACGAGAATATTGTCTTGTTCCGTATTCCAAACGGTGGTCACCTCAAACTCGAAGGTTCCGTATCCGCCTTGAAACGAGCCGACATGCTTGCCGTTGACCCATACGTCGCACAAATAATCCACGGCGCCGAATCGCAGGAAGATCCGCGATGGCTTCTCGGCCGGCTCCCATCTCACGGACCGGCGATACCAGCCAACTCCCTTCTCGTCTCGTGCAATGCCGGATAAGGGACTGACCCACGAGAACGGCACCGTGATCTCCGAATCAAAAAGACCGGCGTCTCCCCCTTGCAACCGTTTCGAGCCCGCGCCGCCTTGCTCCAAAGCGCCGTCGGTCTCGAGCGTGAACGACCACGGCCCGTTCAAATTCAGCCAGTCTTTTCGTTCAAAATCCGGTCTCGGATACTCGGGACGTGGAATGTCCGTACGGATGGGCGCTGCCACAGGAATCTTCATGAAGCGAACACAACCTTTCCTTGTTCTGAATTTGACCCTATTCTAGCACCTATATATAATTATTGCAATGTACATTATACTTTTACAATATAACAAATTTATTGTACACTTGGAGTCACTATAACGCTTCAGAAAAGGAAGGGAATTATGAACGAATCGAAGCTGGAAACCAACCGTTATCCGGCATCCCGGATCGTGGAAGTCGCCAAAGCCTTATCCAGCGATGTCCGGGTCCGCATCCTTGAAGCGCTCGGCGATAAACCGATGAGCGTCGGTCAGTTGGCGGAGGCGCTGGGGATTGCCCAGCCTACGGTGTCCATTAATGTCCAAATGCTGGAGCAAGCCGAGCTGATCGTTTCTTCGCAAGGTGCGAATCGGGAAAAAATCTGCGCCGTCACCTGCCGCTCCATTCTTCTCGAGCTGCCCTCGAAGCCGGGAGAAGGGCTGCAGCGCACGGAAGAAATCCACATGCCGATCGGCATGTTTTCCCACTGCTTCATCGAGCCTACGTGCGGCATGGCGGCTCGGGACGGCTCGCTGATCGGATCGCCTGACGATCCGCGCGCCTTTTACATGCCGGAACGAACGGAGGCTGCGCTCCTCTGGTTCTCGGGGGCGGGATACATCGAATATTATTTTGCCAACCCCATGCCCCCTGGTGCGGCCCTCGATGAGCTGCGCATCCGCGCGGAACTAAGCTCCGAGGCGCCTTCCTTCCAGCAGGAATGGCCGTCCGACATCACCGTCAGCATCAACGACCTACCTGTAGGTACTTGGAGAAGCCCCGGTGATTTTGGCGACCGCAAAGGGAAGCTCACCCCGGATAAATGGAGGAGCGGCAGCGAGTACGGCATGCTGACGGAATGGCGCGTGACGAAACAAGGCAGCCAGGTCGACGGCCATGCATCCAGTGCCACGACCATCGATTCGCTGGACCTTGCTTTTAACCGGCCGATCCGCGTCCGCTTTGAGGTAAAAAAAGACGCGGAATATCCAAACGGACTGAATCTATACGGTTCGGGCTTCGGTGATCATCCGCAGGATATCATCCTGTCGTTTGTGCGGTACACGGAAGCCTGATCCTCATACGCCACGACGAACGGAACGATCGTCAGCTTGGCCACCCCCGGCAGTCCAGGGGCGATGGTACGCAAAAAGGCTATTCCATGTCACCCCTTGGCGACGATGGAATAGCCTCTTTCGCTATTACAATCCTAACGGTTTATTTCTTCTTCAGTTTATTGGATTTCCCCATTAAATATAACAGATACGGTGCTCCCAGGAGCGCGGTAACGATACCCGAAGGCAGCTCCTTCGGAATGATGACCACCCTGCCGATCCAGTCTGCCCCAGCCAGCAGAATTCCGCCGAGCAGCGCCGCAATCACCATCGATTGCCGGTGACGGGCACCGACCAGCATTCTGGCGGCATGCGGCGCAAGCAGCCCGATAAAGCCGACAGAGCCGACGTTCGCGGCAGCGATGGAAGCCAGCAGTACCGCAATGATGGCGACATACATCCGGGTATTCCTCACATTCAAGCCAAGTCCGGTGGAGCTTTCTTCGTTAAACGTCAGCAGATCCACCTTCCGTCCGAGCCATGCCGCCAAAGGCAGCAGGATGAGGATCGCCGGAACAATCCGCTGCACCTCCGTCCAGCCCCGGTTATAGGTACTCCCCGCCATCCAGGATAAAGCGGGCGCAACGTCGACCTTCGCATGGACAATCATCAAATTGATGATGGCCGAACCCAGCGCGGCGACGGCAATGCCGACCAGCGTAAGAATTGTCGGGTGAAGCCCTCTCTTCCAGGACACCGCGTATACCAAAGCAGCGGCAGCCATTCCCCCGATCACCGCGCCGACCGGTACCCAGCCGGCCGACAATTGCGGGAAGCCTACCATCAGGAGCAGCGCCCCGGCTCCGGCCCCGCTGGTTACCCCGATCACCTGGGGATCTCCCAGCGGGTTGCGGACCGCATTCTGCAGCAGGCTGCCGCTGACGGCCAGCGCTATGCCGGACAAGCCGGCCGTGAGCAGCCTTGGCAGGCGGAAGTCCAGCAGAATTTGGCGATACATCTCCTCGCCGCCTCCGGTAAGCACGGCCACCACTTCCGTAAATGGGATGCGCAAGCTGCCGCTCACCAGACTGAACACCCAGACGAGCACCAGCAGCACGCTGAACAGTGCAACCAGGACCGGATACGGAATCCGGCGCAGGCTTGTGCCCGCCATCATCGATCCCCCCGAGGCTCCGCGTCCCCCGATCAACGAGCGGGATACCCGAAGCGCAAGCCAGATCAGGCAAGGGGCACCGATCATGGCCGTAATGGCTCCGACCGGGAGTTCCCCGTAGGCGTTCACGAACATCCTGGCCACCGTGTCGGCCCCGACAAGCAGAGCAGAGCCCCATAACGCGGCCAGCGGAATTAACCCTGCATGCCGGACTACGCCGGACAAGCGGACCAAATGGGGAGCAATCAACCCGATAAAGCCGATCGGACCGACTATGCTCACGGTCACGCAGGCCAGCACGATAGCTGCCCCCATGGCAAGCAAGCGGGTGGTGCCGACCTTTTGGCCGAGGGAGCGCGCCGATTCCTCATTAAGCGTGAGGATGTCCCATTGGCGTACCGCCATGCATAACACGACTAACCCGCCGATGATCCACGGCCATGAAAAAGCTACGCCATCCCAATCGTTCTGGATCAGCGAGCCAGAACCCCATAGTAAAATGCCCTGTGTTGTCTGCTGATTCAACAGCAGCAGCGCGCTCGTGACGGACGATAGGACCAGGGTTACGATCATGCCGGACAATGCAATCCGCAAGGGAGAGCCGTGCGTCCTGCCAGCCAGCGCATAGACGGCTACTGCCGCCAGCGTTCCGCCTGCCACTGCCAGTGGAAGGGCATATTGGTGCAGCAATCCCGGCCAGAAGATCATCCCGGCCACGACAGCCAAATAAGCGCCCGCATTCACGCCAAGCGTCGTTTCCGAGGCAAGCGGATTGCGCGTTACGGTTTGCATGAGCACGCCGGACACCGCCAAGGCCGCACCCGCCAGCAGGCCCATGACCGTTCGCGGAAGGCGCACGCTGCGGATCAGGTGGTGATCTGCAATATCCTGCGGAGACACCAGCGCCTGCACAACCGTTTTGACCGATATATCCGCAAGCCCTTGCGTTAAGCTGATAAACGTAAGAAATAGCAGTGCCGCAAGGCCTCCAGCCAGCATCCATAACGGCTTCCAGCCCCTACCTGAGGCAACAGGCGGGGCCGGATGGATGCTCACCGGCGTGGAGCCTTGAGCCGGTTTCTCGCCGAAACTCATTGCGTGAGCAGGTCAGCTGTCTTTTGAGCCATGGTCTGGGCAGACAACGGGCCGCCGTAAGGCCACATGTCACCGCCAAGTGCATACACGCGGTCTTCTTTAACAAAGTTCAGGCCTTTCCAAACCGGATTGTCCTTCAATTGATTCTCGATAACGTTATCACTGTCCTGGATAATGTGCAGGAAATTCGCGTCCTGAAGAGCCGGCAGCGCCTCGACGTCCGCAGTGGTGAATCCGTAGACCTCAAATTGACCCGGCTTATGGGCGTTGGTCAGCCCGATGTGCTCAAGAATTTTTACAGCGAGGGAATTATCAGTCGATATTCGGAATACCGCCGCATTCTGGTTGCTGTAACCCATCGCCAGCGCAAACGGTTTTTCCGTCATGCCCGCAGCTTCAAGCTTGGCTTTGGCATCGGCATAGGTTTGATCCAAATCGCCAAGCACTTTTGCGGCTTCGTCTTTTTTATCAAGCACGTCAGCAATCGTATTAAAGGTATTGATCATTTCTTCATACTGATCCCCTTGTCCCTCAGCCGGATAAGGATCAAACACCAATGTTGGCGCAATGCTGTTGTACGTTTCAAAACCGGCTTCAAGATTGGATTTCAAACCGATGATCAGGTCCGGCTTCAACGAAGCGATAAGCTCCAGATTCGGCTCTTGACGAGTGCCGACATCGGTTACGTCCGAACCGATCTCCACCGGAATGTTCACCCACTGTTTCATCCCTTCGATGTCTGCAATGCCGACAGGCTGAACACCCAGCGCAAGAACATCTTCTGCATAAAGCCATTCCAGCGCCACCACGCGCTTCGGAACACCCGTAATTTTCGTTTCGCCCATCGCGTGCTTGATGGTTCGGGTTTCCGGCGCGGCCTCGGTTTTATCCCCGCCTTGGGCGGCCCCTTGATCCGAATTCTGCGCTGCCGTGGAGCCGCTTCCTTCATTGGATGCCGCCCCCCCGCCGCAGCCGGCTAAAACCACAGCAAATATCAATACAATAAATACCAGACCCTTCATACTCCGCATTGAATTTCTCCCCCTATACCCTCTATGTATTGTAGATATTGTTTATTAATAATAATTATTGAGAACAATTATCATTATCAATACTCAGCACAATGATAATCATTCTCATTGATAATGTCAATAGATTTATGAAGATTATCTGAACCCTTCATGAATCGTTTACTTTTCGCCATGAAGATCGGATTAACTCTTTACAGCCAAGTCATTCTGTAACATAATCTTACTGATTGTTTTATGCACGCTTAATCTCAGCCATCGACTCATCCACGGAAGTCCGTGGCTCTTTTGACAAATAACCGAAAAAGTGAGGGATTTCCATGCGTGACAACCCCCCTGCAGCTGCGGCCGAGAGCGACTTTCCCGTTAAAGCCGGCAATCCGGCACGGCGAGCCCTGATCGTTGCCGGCTATCATCGGCTTGCCGATCTTACCCGGGCGACGGAGAAAGAGCTGCTTGCGCTTCACGGAGTTGGTCCAAAGGCGATCGGAGTATTGCGCGCCGCTTTGGCCGAGAAGGGTCTGGCCTTCAAAGAATAAAAAAAAGAGTGAATACATAAGGTACCTGCATAGGATGGATCCCCAAGCCGCAAAAAGGTTCAGGGATCCATCACGTTTATGTTTGCTCCTATACGTCGAACCTTACCGAAGGTAGAACATTCACAAAAAACATATTTACATTTCTATAAAAATAGATATAATGAGCTTATGGATACCTTACAAACCATCAAAGCACTATCAAACGAGTCCCGGTTCAAAATCCTGGAGTGGCTGAAGCACCCGGAAGAACATTTTGATCCGCAGGAGCACATGCCTTCCAAATGTGATTTTCATGGCGGTATCTGCGTGGGCTCCATTTCAGAAAAAACAGGACTCGCTCAGTCGGTCGTTTCTGGCTACCTCGTAAAATTGCAAAAGGCTGGTCTACTGGAATCCCATCGAGCGGGCCAGTGGACATATTACAGACGTAATGAGGAGGGCATTAAGCGTTTTATCGAACAACTCAAGGAAGAGCTTTAGGCTTAAAAAGCAAATCAACCTGAAGATTAAGCTTAAAAGCTCTTTCTTTTTATTATATATATCTATTTTTATGAAAATACAGAAAAGCATATTAAACATATTGGAGGATTCCATACATGAGCAACCAAAATCAAAGTATCCGATCCACCGCATCCCTATTCGAGCCCTATACCATCGGTAACCTTACCCTGCCTTCCCGCGTGGTGATGGCTCCCATGACCCGAGGCTTCTCCCCGAATGGCGTTCCGGGCCCGGATGTGGCCGCTTACTACCGCCGGCGTGCGGAGAACGGCGTCGGATTGATCATTACCGAAGGAACGCTGATTAACCACCCGGCGGCTACCGATAACCCTAATATACCTAATTTCCATGGAGAGGCCGCATTGAACGGCTGGGCCGAGGTGGTCCGTCAGGTCCATGAAGCCGGCGGTAAGATCATGCCGCAAATTTGGCACATCGGCATGACAAGACCGCTAGGTGCCGAGCCTAACCCGGAAGCACTTCCGATCGGGCCATCCGGACTAGACCTGGACGGCAAAGTCGTCACGAAACCCATGACCAAGGATGAAATCGAGCAGGTGATTCAAGCTTATGCCGATGCAGCCGCGAATGCCAAACGCCTTGGCTTTGACGGCGTAGAAATCCATGGTGCCCACGGTTACCTGATCGACCAATTCCTTTGGGAAAGAACGAACCGGCGTACCGATGAATACGGAGGCGACATGCTGAAGCGTGCCCGCTTTGCGATCGAAGTCGTAAAGGCAGTCCGTCAAGCGGTGGGTCCTGACTTCCCTGTTGCCATCCGTCTATCCCAATGGAAGACGACCCAATATGAAGCCAAGCTGGCAGATACGCCTGAAAAGCTAGGGCAGTTGTTAACCGCGCTGTCAGACGCTGGCGTCGACATATTCCACTGCTCGACCCGCCGCTTCTGGGAGCCTGAATTTGAAGGCTCTGACCTGAACTTTGCCGGATGGGCCAAGAAGCTGACTGGAAAAACGGTCATCACCGTCGGTTCCGTCGGTCTCGATGAAGTATTCACCAGCCTCTTCACCCAAGGTAAGGGTGCCGGCCAAAGAGACCTCGAAGAGCTGCTGAATCGTCTTGAGGAAAATGAATTTGACCTGGTTGCCGTCGGCCGTGCTCTGCTGGCGGATCCGCAATGGGCTGCCAAGGTTCGAGACGGGCGTTTCGACGAGCTTGCCCCTTTCACGCCGGAATCCTTGCAAACCCTGATTTAATGCGATTTCAGCTCCCCAGCCCCCTTGGGACCTGAGCGCCGCATTAGATCTTCAAATACAAAACCGGAAGCAGACTGCTTCCGGTTTTTTTGCCGTATGCTGTTCATGGCTATTCGTCATGCAAAGCGGCTTGACGTTTGTAATGATCCTCGATGACCATGCAAGCCATCGCTTCGATCACGGGTACGACACGGGGACAGATGCAGGGATCGTGCCTGCCGATCGTCGTTATCTCCCGTTCATTACCCTCCACATCGACTGTCCGTTGGGGAATCGAAATGGAGGAAGTCGGCTTGACGACGACTCGGAACACGATGTCCGCCCCGGTGCTGATCCCGCCGATGATCCCGCCGGCATGGTTCGTCCGAAATCCCTCCGCGTCCATCTGGTCGTTATGTTCGCTTCCCCGCATGGAGGCGGCTTGGAAGCCCGTCCCGAATTCGATGCCCTTAATCGCTCCCACGGACAACATCGCCTTCGCCAGCTCAGCGTCAAGCTTGTCGAATACGGGTTCTCCCAATCCCGCAGCGATTCCGCTGATACGGCACTCGACGATTCCCCCGCAGCTGTCGCCCTCTTCGGCCAGTCGTTCTATCCTCTCGATCATGCGAACGGCCGCTTCAGGATCACATGCCCGTACAGCATTGCGTTCGATGGCATCGACGTCGAATTGCTCGCATCGGATGCCGCCGATCTCAGTCGTATAGGCCAGGATCGAGACCCCCCGACGTTCCAGAAGCTTGCGCGCCACGGCACCGGCAGCCACTCGCGCAGCCGTCTCCCTTCCCGAAGCTCTTCCGCTTCCTCGATAGTCGCGTATCCCGTATTTTTTCTCATAAGTGAAATCCGCGTGCCCGGGCCGATAGGCCGATTTGATGGTGTCGTATGCCGACGGGCGCATGTCGGTGTTGTTCAGCATGATGCACAGTGGCGTGCCCGTGGTTTTCCCGTCGAATAGCCCGGATACAATGCGGATCTTATCGTATTCCTTGCGGGGAGTCGTAACGGAGGATTGCCCCGGCCTTCTGCGATCCATCTGAATCTGGATGTAGGCCTCATCCAGCTCAACGCCAGGCGTGACGCCCTCCAAAATGACGCCGACTGCTTCTCCGTGCGATTCCCCGAACGTAGTCATTTTCAATCGTTCTCCAAACGTGCTTCCTGCCATGTCCCTACCTCCCGAATACTTTCGATTCCTTTTCATTTAGTTTAAGGGTATAGTTGAAATAAATGAAATCGTAATATCGTAGGGATGCCATAGAGAGGATTGATGACAAATGATCGCCAACACCGAATGGTATCGGGTGTTTCTGCATGCCGCCGAGACGTCCAATTTGACGAAAGCCGCTCAAAACCTCCATATGACGCAGCCTTCTGTGAGTTATGCCATCAAACAGCTGGAAGAAGCGCTCGGCGTGGGCCTGTTCGACCGATTATCCAAGGGTGTCCGCCTGACGCAAGAAGGCCAAGCCCTGTATCAGCATGTCCGGCAAGCCTTCAACGAACTCGATTCAGCCGAGCGCCGCTTGAAGAAGCTGAAGCAGTTCGGCGAAGGCAGGCTGAGGATCGGCGCGAACGGGGCTATCGTTAAGGACTTTCTCCTCTCCTTGCTCGACCGATTCCATGCCCGCTATCCCGACATCCGCATCCAGCTGTCACAGGAGCGAACCAGCAGCATCGTGGAGCGCTTAAAGAAAGGCTCGTTGGATCTCGGCTTTGTTCACCTTCCCGTATCGGACGAGGAAATCCATATCATCGACTCCCGTACTTCGCCTTATTGCGCCGTGGTTGGAACGGCCTTCGCAGATTGGGCTCGCAGGCCTCTACGGACGGAAGAATTGACGGAGCTTCCCCTCTTGTTGTTATCCCCTGGCAGCTCGACCCGATCCTTCATCGAAGGGTGGTTCCGATCGCAAGGGGTGGAAGTGGAAGCCGACTTCGAGTTGAACAGCCTGGACATGTTAGCGGAATTTGCCGAGCGCGGTTATGGAACAGCCTTCTTGCCGCGGGCCTTTGTCTCGCCCCGCATCGCGGAGGGTTCCTTGCTGGAGCTTCGAACAGATACTCGGTTACCGGATCGATATATCGGCGTCGCCGTTCGGAAGCACCAGTCGCCATCGCTGGCGGCAGGAGCATTTTTGGAGATGCTGCAGCAGAACTGACGATCTTCCGCCGACATTCCCAACTGAACAAGGCAGCCGGATGAACGGCTGCCTTTGCTTCGTTTGTATTGACTACGGTTTAGCATATAAGCTTGTCTGCTCATCAAGTCCTATCCAGGCAGGCTAAGCACCTGTTGAATACACACAAGAGCTGTTAGCTTTGAAAAACTAACCGTAAGCCCTCACTTCAATAACCTCGGCATAATCAGAGCCGTTCGTGCGCTCCACCACCAATCGAAGCGCCGCGCATGGAACGGGCTCCTCCAAACGGTGGACAGTTCTCCGGCGGCGGTTCAACGCCTCCGAGGCAAGGGTGATCCACTTCCCTTCCGAATTCAGTGCTTCTAGTCTGTAGGCACGGACCAGCTCAGGGATGATGTCGAACGGCGTACGATGATGATGCAGATTGATCAGATCCTCGTTGACATCATCGTTGAAGATCAGGTGAATCTCGCGGACCGACTGCACTTCCTTCCACTCCAGCTTCAACCAAGGCGTCTCCCCGTCTGCGATTCGCTCCGATACCCACATATGCGGACCGCCGTAAGGACGCTTGTATCCATCAATAACATGCTCCGGTTGATACGCCCTTGAACCGATCGCCGACCGCAGGCAGAACAGCTTGCGGACCAGCCCCTTCATGCTCCACTCCACCACCGGCTGGCTGTCATCATGGTCTTCCAACTCCTTGGAGACGCGGGCTGGCGCCCCCCGTTCGAAGGCAAGCAGCCCGCTCATCGGCTTGGACGACAAATACAGCGTCAGATCCGGATTTTTGCGCACGATGATAAAGGCGTTCTGCGGCTCCGCCGGCTGCCAATCCAGCTGGACGGGGACCCACTGTCCCTGCCCCGGGATGATCCGGACGGAGGTGCGAAATTCTAACGCGGCCGGCACGTAATTCTCCGGACGTCCCGTGCTCCAAACCTCCACCATCATGTCGGTCTCCTGCTCCGCATCCACCAGCCATGCCACCTCGCCCGCCAGCCCCGGATCGGCCGGCATCAGCACGGCGATGTCCCGCTCCAGCGGGTAAGGCGCCTCCGCCTCCTCGATCGCGATCCTGGACAGGTGGGACGATGCGCTGACCTTGGCGCTTCGGGCCAGATCCAGCGGATCGCGGTTTGCAACCCCGAGCACGGAGGCATCCTGCTTCAGCAGCGTCTGCCCAAGCTCCCCGCTCCGGCTGCGGGACAGCTCGCGCGGGGAGAGGCTGTGCTGGACGCACAGCGCCGCCGCCGTGCCGGCCGCTTCGCCCAGGACGGCGCAGGTCGCCATCACCCGCGTGGTGCCGAAGGCCACGTGGGTGGCGCTGATGTTGCGCCCGGCGAACAACAGGTTGGCCACGTTCGCCGAGTACAGGCTGCGGAACGGTATATGGTAATTCCCGTCCGCATGCATATGCTTCGAGCCGCTCTCTTCGGCGTACATGCCCTGCGGCGGATGCAGATCGATCGACCAGCCGCCGAAGGCCACCCGGTCCCCGAACGGCTCTTGGGCCATAATATCGTTCTGCGTGAGCACATAGTCGCCGACAAACCGGCGGTATTCCCGCTTGCCCGGCTGAGCGCCGACCCACTCCAGCGTCATATTGGCGGCATCGAATTTGCCGGAATTTTTGATATAGTCCCATATGCCATATATGACTGACCACAGCTCATCGCGGATGCGCTCATTGTCATGCACGGTGTCGAGCTCGCCGCCCCATTCGATCCACCAGTAATGGCAGCCCGAGTCGCCGCTGCGGATGACCCGTTTGATCGGGATCGGCGTCTGCGTAATATCCTTGGCAAAGACGGGCGGCACGAATTTTACCGGATGTCCGGCATCCTTCGTGTAGAACAGCAGCGTGCTGCCGAGTGTCACATCGTCCGCCGTCTCCGGCGCCCACTCTTCCCCGTATTCATCGCGCGCTTCCCGTCCGAGCCGGTATTTCGCTCCCGCCAGGAATCCGACCAGCCCGTCCCCCGTGCAATCCAGGAACACGGGACTCTCAAACCGGATGCGCCGCTCCGAGCCCATCATCCAACCGGTAACCGAACGGATCTGCCGCGCGTCAGAATCTCCGTCCGCTTCTACCTCATGCACGTCCGTATTCAAGAACAGGGTGATGTTCGGCTCGGCCCGCACGGTCTCCAGCACGATCAAATCCCATAGATACGGGTTGCCGTCCGGATTCCGGTACTGGTTCTCCACGAACATCTCGCCCATAATGCCGGTTTCCCGGGCATAGCGGTTGATCCCGTGGGCCGTCGCGCCGCATACCCATACGCGCACCTCGCTGCTGGAGTTGCCGCCCAGAACCGGGCGGTTCTGCACGAGCGCTACCTTTTGTCCGAGCCTCGCGGCCGCCACCGCCGCGCAGACCCCTGCCAAACCGCCGCCAATCACCGTTATGTCGCTTACTTCCGTTTCGTTTCTCATGCTCTTTCTCCTTTCATTTTCGTCCAGCTCATCTGTGAACATGGATTATGGGCTATCCTTTTACAGCCGAGCTCGCCACGCCCTGAATGATATATTTCTGACCGATCAGGAACACGAGAATCATCGGAATGATACCTGCGGTCGCCGCCGCCATCATGCCGTTATAATCCACCGTATTTTCGAGGATGAAATTTTGCAGCCCCAGCGGAACGGTATACAGATCCTGATCGATCAAGAATACCAAGGCGTTCTCGTAATCGTTCCAGTGCCAGGAGAAATCGATAATGGCCAGCGTGGCCAGCGAGGGTTTCGCCATCGGCAGAATGATCCGGGAAAAAATGCGGAAATGTCCTGCTCCGTCGATAAAGGCAGCTTCCGAAATTTCATGCGGTACGGAGAGGAAGAACTGCCGCATCATGAACACCCCGAATATCGTGAATACGCCCGGCAATATCAGAGCCCAATGCGTGTTGTAAATGCCGACCCAGTCGAACATGATGAACTTCGGCACAAACAGGACCTGAGGAGGGACCATCATCATCGACAAATAGATCATGAACATGGCATTCCGTCCCTTGAACTCGATCCGGGCAAAACCGTAAGCGGCTAAAGCGGACAGCAATACCGCGCCGACGGTGCTGATCAAGGCGACTTTAAGCGAGTTGAGGTAGTAGTGGCCAAAGCTGTTCGCTCCGGTCCACACTTTCACATGATGATCCCACATGAATTGGGCGGGAATCCACTTAATCGGGTACTGGAATACTTCCGCCGGCATCTTGAACGAGGTGCTGATCATCCAGAGGAAAGGAACGATCATAACCACGCTGAAGAACAGCATAATGAACGTGACGATTATTTTGGTGTATAAGGCTTTGGTCATTGTCCTTCCTCCTTAATAGTGAACCCAGCGCTTCTGGCCGATCCATTGAATGACGGTGAAGATCATGATGATCAAGAACAGCGCCCAGGAGATCGCGGATGCATAACCCATTTCGTAGTAGCGGAAGGCATTCTGGTATATGAACAGGGATAACACGGTGGTGCTGTTGCCCGGGCCCCCTTGCGTAATGGCTTGAATGATCCCGAACTGCTTGATGGTCATAATGAGACCGGTAATAAGCAGCAGGAAGGTCGTGGGGCTGACGAGCGGCCACAGGATGCTGCGAACCGTTTGCCAGGCGCGGGCCCCGTCGATTTTGGCAGCCTCCAGCAGCTCCGTTGAGACCTCCTGCAGCGCGGCCAGGTAGATGATCATGTTATAACCGAGCATGAACCAGATCCAGATGATGTCGATGGCATACATGGACGAATCCATGGTGGACAGCCATCCCGGGGGATTGGTTATCCCGAACGACTTGAGGATTCCGTTGATCGGGCCGTTATTCGGATGGAACAGCAGCATCCATACGAAAGCCACGGCGACGCCGCTGGTGATGTAAGGCATGAAATATAAGGCGCGGAGCAGCTTTTTTAAATACACCGAGCGGTTCAGAACCACGGCAACGATGAAAGCCAGTCCGATCGATATAGGAACGGATAACAGAAAGAACAGCGTATTTTTGATCGAAATGTAGAAGACCTCGTCGCCCAGCATTTTTTGAATGTTGGCCAGGCCCACGAACTTCGTGTCCGAGCTCATAAATTTGTAGTCCGTAAACATGAGATAGAACGAATACAAGGCTGGCACAATAAAAAACAGCATCACGCCGACCATGTTTGGCCCTATAAACAGATAGCCGAGATACTGTTGCCGTTTCATCCAGGATGTTTTCACATAGCCCCACTCCTCTTGGTCTTTTTCATCTCAAGCATAGCAGTCGGGACCAAGCGGGGATAAGGAACAAAACCTTTGAATTTATGCTACAGAAGTATGCAATTGCAGGGGTGTGAATTTCAACGTCTCCGTAGATTTGTTCTATGGCTGACGAGAAAAAAGCGGCAATCAACTCCCCAGCCCGGATCATGCCGAGATAGGCAGTGTCGAAGCCGAACAAAAAGGGGACCGCCGCCCGAAGCGATAGTCCCCTTCTATTGGAGCCGACAGCTCCTTATTTGCCTTCTTTTAAAAACGTATTGTGCCGGTTCACCATGGCCTCCAGCGTTTGATCGAGCGATTGGGCGTTAAGGAAATACTTCTCATACTCCTGAGCCCGCATATCCATCACCTCTTGCGGCAAGCTCCTAACGTACGTAGGCGTTTTGTCTTCGAACAAGACGTGCATCAAGGAATCCAGGTCATACGTGTCTTTCTTATCACCGAGCAGGTTGTTTAACGCCTCATCCTGATCGGCGTCCTTCGAAGCCGGCAATCTTCCGCCCGCAGCCATAGGAGCCATGCCTCCGTCCGCATACCACTTCAGGAATTCCCAAGCTTCCGCTTGTTTTTTGGATTTGGCATTAATGGAGATGTAATCACCGAGTCCGCCCCTTGTCACGTAGCTGTCCGCACTGTCCGTTAATCTCGGCACTTGGGCGAACGCGATGGTGAAGTCGCGCGGGAAGTCCGTAAAGTTATTCGAGCTTCGCAGCAGCCAAGCCCCGATATTCAGCATAGGCACTTCCCCGCTCAGGAACACTTGCTCCACCGGCATTTTGGAAGTCAGCTGCTCTCCGAGCGGCGGCGTGGTCTTGTCCTCCTTCATCATGACGTTCAGGGTTTCCAGCCATTTTTTGACCAGCGGGTGGTCCAGATTCGAAGTTCCGTCCGCCTTGGTGTACCCCTCTTGCGATAACACCGAATCAATCGGATCGACGAACGGCTCCATATTTTGAATAAATCCGTAGTTATTGCCGACTTTGAGCTTCTTGGCATATTCGCGCAGTTCATCCCACGTCCAGTCCTTCGGAACGGGCAGGCCGGCCGCATCAAGGGCATCCTTGTTCAGCGCGACGAAGAAGGCGCTTTTCGTGGTCGGCATCCCGTAATACTTCCCGTTGATTTTCCAGCCTTCGGCGTCGGGCCCCATTTTCTCGTCGATATTGTAATCGTCGAATTGGCTCAGATCCAAGGCCAAATTGGACTCCACCCGTTTGGACGTTTGAGAAAGCGTGTAATTCACGAACAGGTCGACATCCTGCCCTGTAATCATGGCTGTATCGAGCTTCAGGTTCCCGTCATCGTCATTGACGTAGCGGACATACTCGACTTGAATATCGGGATGCTCGGCATTCCACGCGTCGATGACCTCTTGCGGTCCGGCCTCCGGCGGTACGCCGCCCCACATGGTTAGTTTGACCGGATCGCCTGATGAAGGCGCTTTCGAATTGTCCGTTCCTTGTCCCTCATTCGCGGATGACGCTGTTTTGCCGCTGCAGCCTGCAAGAAGACCCATTAGCAATACGCCGATGAGAAGCATCGCCCATCCTTTTTTATTTCTCACATTAGAGACCTCCCCGAGAATCATATTGGTGTGATGCCCTCTCATCGTAGCAGGGAACGGGAGCCGCTTTTAAGCTACATATCCATTCAGATAATGGAACAAAACGATGGAATTCCTGTTTCGGCGAATCCTATGCCCTGCATGGAATCGTTCTATTTAGCGTCTTTGTTGTGTTGTCTGTATTTGCTCGGCGTGAAGCCGGTCAACCGCTTGAATATCTTTATAAAATAATTGTCGTTCACGAACCCCACCCGAAGGCCGATCTCGTGAACAGGGAGGTCGGTTTGAAGCAAATACGCGATGGCTTTATCCACCCGGACCTGGTGCAAATAATGAATCAAGGTGCGTCCGGTCTTTTTCTTGAAGAGCGCGCTGACGTAATTCTCGCCCATCATCACGTAGCCCGACATCGATTTTACCGTAATGTCCTGCTCGTAGTGCTCATGGATGTACTGCAATATTTTCTGTACTTCCGGGTGCGACGTGATTTCCTCGGGGGAGGCATGATGCGCCGGTTGTGGCGGCACCGTCTCCGTGGACGCGACCGGAATCGAAACAGGTTGGCTTGGGTTCGGGCTCGGGTTACTCTTGGTCAGCTCGGCATTCATTTTGTGCAGCGTCTCCCTCAGCGTATTCACGCTCATCGACAGCTTCAGGATATAGTTGGATGCCCCGTATTCCATCGCTTGCCGGACATACTCGAATTCACTCATGCAGGTCAGCATCACGAACTTTGAGGCATACCCTTCTTCCCGGGTTCTGCGGAGGAGCTCCACGCCGTCCATCTCCGGCATCACGATATCGGTCAGCACGAGATCGGGCGGATTGCTCCGGATCATCTCCAGCGCTTCGGCGCCGTTGCCTGCCTCTCCCGCCACCTTGAATCCAAGCTCCTCCCACGCGATGATCTCCCGCACGGACTCTCGCACAAACACCTCATCCTCCACCAGCAGCACCTTCCACATAGGTCTCTCCTCCTCGCAGCTTTCAATCCGGTTCCAAGCCTACATAGGCCAGAGGCGAATAATCTGCCCGTTATGATGAAATCAAGTGATCGTTCTGATAAGGCGTTGAGATTAACAGCGGGATAGAAAATCGAATTCGCGTTCCCCGCTCCGAAGAAATAATCTCCATGCTGCCCTCTTCCTTAAATAGCAGCCGCAGCAGCTCTTGGACATTGTTGAGACCGATGCCCGGACGTTTACGCATTCCGCCCGCCTGCCGGGACTGCTCCATGCCGACGCCGTTGTCCTTGATCTCCACCGCCAATCGATTCGGTCCCTCCCGGGTAACCGTAATTTCAATGAGACCCTCCTGCTCCGGCAGCGGCCCGATTCCGTGTAGGATGGCATTCTCCACGAGCGGCTGCAGGCAGAGCTTGGGCACAAGCGCATAGAGGATGTCCTCATCATACGCAAAGGTCACGTCAAAACGGTGATTATAACGCACCTGCTGAATATGGACGTAAGCCTGCACCAGCTCGATTTCATCCTTCAGGTGCACCAGATCCTTCTCCGTATTCAGGCTCGCCTCCAGCAGCTTGCCCAGAGACAGGGTGATATTCGTGATATCCTCATTCCCGTGGCGAATGGCACTCCACTTGACCGTATTTAGCGTATTGAGCAGAAAATGCGGGTTCATCTGAGCCAGCAGCATATGAAAATGCACCGCTTCCTTCTGCCTTTCCTCGGCCTTCAATCGCTGAATCAGCATATCCATGTCGTTGAGCATGGAATTGAACGTCTGCGTCAGCTCCAGAATCTCGCCCCGGAACTTGTGCTCCGGCAGACGGATCTTCAGATTGTTGCGGACAACCGCCTTCATCTTATTCTGCAAATGGGATAACGGCCGGGTAATCGTGGCGGCAATAATGAAGGTCATGATGAGGAAAGCGCCGGTCAGCAGGAAAAAGGTCATGAAATATTGGCCCTTCAGCTCCTCGATCTCGTTAAAGAGCACCGTCAGCGGAATCCGGTTCACGATATACCAATCCAGCGATTCCACGTAAATGTAATTCACCAGGGTGTTGGAGGTTTTATCGATAAAATACTTCTGCCTGGGCTCGGCCGCAATCCTGGCTTTCACCTCGCCGGTCAGACTGCTGTTCAAGATCGATTGGGATACGTTCTCGCCAGCGCTCGTAATCAAGAAATACTCCTGCCGCAGCGTCGACTGCTTCAATACCGATTGAAACCAGAAGGAGTAGTCGATGCTGATCCGGGCCATGCCGTACGGCTTGTTGCGGGGAGTTTCCATGTAAGCGTACAGCGACAGCAGGTAAGGACTCGTCGAGATATCCCGCAGCACGTAGTTCGCATCGCTGGAAACCCAATGATACGACACGCCATCCATCTGTTCCCTATCAAAGCCAGGGTTGTCCCGCAGTTTCCTGTAATCGAGGGCCTCCCTGGGAGAATAAGAAGTGTAAGCGTTGCCATGAAAGTCGAGAATCGTGAAGTAGACTGACGGATTATATAGGAAAAAGCTGTTGTTCAAATTTTTGAACTTTTCCTCCATCAGGTTTTTGTTCTCGAGCCCCTGCCGCTGTCCGGGATGGGTCAGCACGGAGGCCACCGTCGAATCCTGCTCCAGAAATATCAGCGTTTTGAAGGCTACGCTCAACTGATCCTCCAGCGTTCGATACATCTGCTCCAGCTGGCTGTGGCTCTGCTGGCTGATTTTCTCCTGGACCAAGGTCTCAATCCGCTGGTAGTTGTACAAATTCAAAATGCCGAAAGGCAGCAGTATGACCAGAACGAACGCGGCAAACAGACGGTATTTCAGCTTGTGTGGAAACAGGGATCGTATTCGGTTCAGCACCCTCCCGCACTCTCCTTTTCGCTCGCTTGTTCTTCAATTATATCAGCACCGGTTCGCTTGAGAATGACAATGCCTGAAATTGCATGGATATGTGCGGTCGATGCCGGGGGCAGGCGCAGTGGATGTGTAGATTTGTTCTATTTTTATCAGACAAAAAAGACCAAACTCTCCGTAAGAGAGCTTGGTCCTCATCGATTGCATCAACGCATTTCGTGCTCAAGCGCGTTAACGATCGCGCCCGCTAACGTCGAGGTCAGCCACTCCCGATCATGCGTGTTGCATTTGATATCGGATTTAAGGACTTACTTTTCCATCAGCATTTCAAAGCAATTTAACAGCAGCACATACGTCTGCTCAAAGGTGAGCTCCCCTTTCGGGTTGAACTGATTCTTGGCCATGCCGTTCATTAAAGAGAGGTTTATCGCTTGGTATACTTGTTCCTTCGCCCATGGCGAGATGCTGCTGTCGTCCGCGAACCGAGAAGCCGAAACGGATCCGGTTGATGCCGCTCTGCCTTTCAATTCATTCGTCTTGGCATACACCTGAAGGATCAGCGCGGCAGCCTGTTCTCTGGTGATGGTCGCTCGCGGCGAGAAGGATTGCGGCGATGTGCCGTTGATGATACCGTTTTGGTTTGCCCACGTCACGGTCCAATCATCGACGTCCTTAAACGGGGTCTTAACGCCGGTGACGTCCATATAAAGATCCTGTCCCAGCATGGTCTCGATCATATGTACCGCCATCTCCGTAAACTCCACTCTGGTAATCGGCTGCTGGTAGGATCGGTCAAACGGCCAGCCGATAATGCCATTCGCTTTTGCCTTCATGTAATCCGCTTGAGCCCAGTTACTCACTTTGCCATCAGCCGGACCGTCATTCACGTTAACGTGGACCCGGCTTCTTGACTCCAGATAATCATTGACAGAGATCCATGTCGATCCCTTGCCTACGGCTTTGACCTTGCCGTTTGCATCAATCTCCACGATCCGGTTATCTCCGCTTTTGAACGTATTGCCGCTGGTCTGCAGTCCGTCGGTGAGGCCCATTTGAAGGGTTTCCCCCTTTTGAAGCTGAATATCGTAGCGGGCCAACAAACCAGGCATCATTTTGAAAAACGTCGTGGTGAACTCAACCTGTGCCGCGCTTCCGGAAGCGGTATATAGACCCGTGATCTGAACGGTGAAGGCATCGTCCGACGCAAAATCGCCTATGCCGTCAGGCCTAAAAATGACGGCAAACGGCACGCCGTAATAGCTGGTCTGCACATTGAAATATTTGCCCGATTTATCGTTGTCGCTTTTGTCAAAGCTCCACTCTTTCCCGTCCCTGACACGGGTCAATTTCACTTGAATCTGATCCGTTCTTGTCCGGTCATACTTTTGCGGGTTCAACGACACCGACCATGGATCGTTTGTCTTAAAAACCTCTTCCGGAAAATATCCTGCAGACGGCCAGGCGATGTAATCATACTGAACTTCGGAAGCCGGGCGGCCCTTGTCCATCGAGTACATCGACGCATAGGCAACGTTGTTGGCGGTATGTACCATACCGAACATGGTCTGTTTCATCTCCGGATTGATGATCCACCGGCGGTGTCCGACGCGATCGATATTCGTAGCCCCGCTATCCGCCATATAACCAAGGACATTGTCATAAAAGGTCGGGCTGCCTCCGTAAAGGTTGCTTGTCCTCGCTCCTTCCTTCGCTGAAGCGTACAGCGAATCGTCCATGCCGGCCGGCATGGTTGGATAATGGCTCAGCTTTTGATGCAGAGCGTTTACAAGCGCTGCCGCCTGCTGTTGCCCTGCAAGCGAAGGGTTGGCCGTCACGTCATCGGGCAGGCCGGATAGGTACCTTACAAAGTTGACGGCGCGAATGCCGTCCTCGATATATTCCGGTTTTATCGTCCCTGCCTTATAGGGTACGGCGACGCTTGGCGATTCCATGTAAATTCGTTCAGGCCCCATGTAGGATGTGCCGGTATCCATGGGTTTGTACTGCTGCCATTTATTCAGGATATCCTGCTTCGTTCGATCTCCCGTCAGCTGCTGAACGTCAGCTGCATGGGCATCGGGGGCCGATAAGACTGCTGCGATCAGCATAGCCGCAGGCAGAATCAGCCATTTTCTCGATCGTTGGAGTGATCGTTTCATAGATTCAAGCCACCTTACTTCTAGTATTTTTCCTATAACTTCCGTCTTCATCATTATAACGGCTAATATAGGAAACTTGAACTATAAAAAGATAGGCTTGTAGATCTAATAGAGTATTCCGTTCGTCGCACAGCTTGTCCCATTCCAGCTTCCCGATTTTAACAGCGACCGGAGACGATATACGCACCGCCCCACAGCTCCCTATCAAGTGTGCAGCCCTCGATCTCTTCTTCTCCCACGCCCAAAAGCCCGGCTCATGTGACATCACAGAGCTGGGCTTTCTTCATTGCACTGCCATGAAATACTCACAATCGGCTGCACACCTCCTCCCCTGCCCAGGTGCGTATATCGGTGGAGGAGCAACGCGTTCGCCTTTAAAATCGGGAAGCTTCCTCAGCCTACTCCATCCAGCTTCCCGATTTTAACAGCGACCGGAGCCGATATACGAACCGCCCCACGGCACGATACTAGAGTGTGCAGCCCCAACCCTGCAGCTCCTCAAATCAATGCAAAAAAGCCCAGCTCCCTCAAAGGCAGGAGCCGGGCTTTCTCTTATTTCAATTATTTTTGCTTCAGGTTGTAGAACGACTTCAAGCCGTTGTATTGAGCAAGCTCGCCCAATTGGTCTTCGATGCGAAGCAATTGGTTGTATTTCGCCACACGGTCGGTACGGGAAGGAGCACCCGTTTTGATTTGGCCTGCGTTAGTAGCCACTGCGATATCAGCAATCGTGCTGTCCTCGGACTCACCGGAACGGTGGGAGATGACAGCCGTGTATCCTGCGCGTTTTGCCATTTCGATCGCATCGAAAGTTTCAGTCAATGTACCGATTTGGTTTACTTTGATCAGGATGGAGTTACCGATACCCTCGTTGATGCCTTTTTCCAGACGCTCCGTGTTCGTAACGAACAGGTCGTCACCCACGAGTTGAATTTTGTTACCCAATTTCTCGGTGAGCAATTTCCAACCTTCCCAATCGTCCTCGGAGCATCCGTCTTCGATGGTTACGATCGGGTATTTGTCTACCCAAGAAGCGAGCAGGTCAACGAATTCTGCCGGCGTGAAGGATTTGCCTTCGCCTTCCAGAACATACTTGCCATCTTTGAAGAACTCGGTGGAAGCAACGTCCATACCCAGCAATACATCTTCGCCTGGCTTGTAGCCGGCTTTTTCGATCGCTTCGATGATGGAAGACAGTGCATCTTCGTTGGACGTGAAGTTAGGAGCGAAGCCGCCTTCGTCACCAACCGCCGTGTTCAGGCCTTTGCCCTTCAGAACGGATTTCAGGTTGTGGAAGATTTCAGCGCCCATGCGAAGAGCTTCTTTGAAGCTAGGTGCGCCAACAGGCAATACCATGAATTCTTGTACGTCAACGTTGTTGTCCGCGTGAGCGCCACCGTTCACGATGTTCATCATAGGTACTGGAAGTTGTTTGGCGTTGAATCCGCCAAGGTATACATACAGCGGAAGATCCAAAGCATCAGCAGCAGCGCGAGCTACAGCCATGGATACGGCCAAGATGGCGTTCGCACCCAATTTGCCTTTGTTTGGCGTACCGTCCAAAGCGATCATCAGCTTGTCGATGCCGAGCTGGTCCAGAGCGTCCATGCCGATCACTTCAGGAGCGATGATTTCGTTCACGTTCTCAACGGCTTTCAGAACGCCTTTGCCCAGGTAACGGGATTTGTCGTCGTCGCGAAGCTCAACCGCTTCGTGAACGCCAGTGGAAGCACCGGATGGAACGATAGCGCGACCGATTGCACCGGATTCCAGGTATACTTCAACCTCTACGGTTGGATTGCCGCGGGAGTCAAGGACTTCGCGTGCATATACATCAGAAATAATAGTCATGTGTATAGTCTCCTTTGAAATGTTATGTTTATGTTCCATTATGAACTACTTATTTACGTGCTGCAATCATGGAGGTTCCCGTCATCTCGTCAGGCTTCGGCAGCCCCATCAGATCAAGAATCGTTGGCGCGATGTCGGCCAGAATACCGCCTTCACGCAGCGTTACGTTCTCATCCGTTACGATGAACGGAACCGGGTTCGTGGTATGCGCGGTGAATGGACGGCCATTCTCATCGAATACCATGTCCGCATTTCCGTGGTCAGCCGTAATGATAACCACGCCGCCTTTGGCAAGAACGGCATCCACTACTTTGCCAACGCACTCGTCGGTGGTTTCTACCGCTTTAACGGTAGGCTCCAGCATACCGGAGTGACCTACCATGTCCGGGTTCGCGAAGTTCAAGATGATCGCGTCATGCTTATCCGCTTCGATTTCTCTCACGCAAGCATCCGCCACCTCATAGGCGCTCATCTCCGGCTTCAGATCGTACGTCGCCACTTTCGGCGAGTTGATCAATACGCGCGTTTCGCCTGGAAGCTCAACATCGCGTCCGCCGCTGAAGAAGAACGTCACGTGCGGGTACTTCTCCGTTTCCGCAATGCGAAGCTGCTTCTTGTTGTGCTGAACCAGCACTTCGCCCAGCGTGTTGTCCAGATCCTTCGGCTTGTAGGCGACGAAGCCTTCCACCGTCTCGCTGAACAGCGTCAAACAGACAAAATGCAAGCTTTGCGGGAACTTCGGTCCGCGATCGAAACCACGGAAATCTTTGTTCGTGAACACTTGGGACAGCTGGATCGCACGGTCAGGGCGGTAGTTCAGGAAGATGACGGAATCTCCGCTCTCCACCAGACTTACCGGTTCTCCCGCGCCATTTACCATGACGGTCGGCTCTACGAATTCATCATAAACCGATTTCTCGTAGGATTCGGTGATGGCTTTCAGCGGATCCGTATATTTAGGGCCTTCGCCGTACACCATCGCACGGTAAGCCTTCTCGACGCGGTCCCAACGCTTGTCGCGGTCCATTGCGTAGTAACGACCGGAAAGCGTAGCGATTTGGCCAACGCCCACTTCCTCAATCTTCGCAATCAGATCCTTAACGAACTGCTTGCCGCTGTCCGGTGCCACGTCGCGTCCATCCATGAAACCATGGATGTATACGTCATGGAAATCTTCCTTCTTGCAAAGATCCAGCATCGCAAACATGTGCTCAATGTGACTGTGAACGCCACCGTCGGATACCAGCCCGTACAGATGCAGCTTCTTGTTGTTGTTCTTGGCAGCGCGAACGGCTTCCACCAGCGTTTCGTTCTCGAAGAATTCTCCTTCGCGAATCGACTTCGTGATGCGGGTCAAATCCTGATACACGATCCGGCCTGCGCCGATGTTCAAGTGACCCACTTCGGAGTTCCCCATTTGACCTTCCGGCAAGCCTACGGCTTCGCCGCAAGCGGTCAACGTGGTGTTCGGATATTGCTTCAAATACCGGTCGTAGTTAGGCTTGTTCGCTTGAGCGACCGCATTGCCCACCTCGGTGTTGCGAAGCCCGAAACCGTCCATGATGATCAGAGCTACGGGTTTTGGAGCAGACATTTACTTCGCCCCCTCAACGAGTGCGATGTAGGAAGCAGGTTGTAGACTTGCACCACCAACGAGCGCGCCGTCGATGTCGCTTTGTCCCATATACTCCGCTACATTTTCAGGCTTCACGCTGCCGCCGTATTGAATGCGAACTTGGTCTGCAACGGTTTCGCCGTACAGGCCTTTAACGAGTTCGCGAATATAGGCGATGACTTCGTTCGCATCCTCTGCCGTGGAGGATTTGCCCGTTCCGATTGCCCAGATTGGCTCGTAAGCAATAACGACATGAACCGCTTGATCAGCAGGAACACCTGCGAACGCTGCTTCCGTTTGTACTTTGCACACGTCTTTGGTTTGGCCGGCTTCGCGTTCTTCCAGCTTCTCGCCAACGCATACGATCGGAAGAAGACCATGACGGAATGCCGCATGTACCTTCTTGTTCACGATCTCATCGGTTTCAGCAAAATACTGGCGGCGCTCGGAATGTCCAATAATGACGTAGTCCACGCCCAGGTCTTTCAGCATCAAGCCGCTGATTTCACCCGTAAAGGCGCCATTGTCTTCGAAATGAAGATTTTGTGCACCGATTTTGATGTTCGTGCCCTTTGCCGCTTCAACCAATGCAGGAAGATTGGTAAACGGCGCGCAGATCACGCTTTCCACGCCTTCTACTTCCGCTTTGCCCTTCACATCTTCAATAAATGAAGTTGCTTCCGGAACAGTTTTGAACATTTTCCAGTTACCAGCTATGATAGGTGTTCTCACACGATTCACTCCTTTATTCCCCCGAAGATTCTCCAGGGTCCAAACTTCATCCACTTGCTATCCAATGCAGTTCCTCATTCTATTTATCGTTCAGTGCCACAACACCAGGAAGTGCTTTGCCTTCCATGAACTCAAGAGATGCGCCGCCGCCTGTCGAGATGTGATCCATCTTGTCGGCAAGGCCGAATTTCTCCGCTGCTGCAGCCGAGTCGCCGCCGCCGATAATCGTGTAAGCTTCCGTTTCCGCACAGGCCTGTGCCACTTCACGAGTACCGTTGCTGAACGGAGCGATTTCGAATACGCCCATAGGACCGTTCCACACGACAAGTTTGGAGTTCTTGATAACTTCTGCATACTTGGCGCGAGTCTTAGGACCGATGTCAACGCCTTCCCAATCGGCTGGGATGCCGTCGATATCAACGACCTTGGTATTGGCGTCTGCGCTGAATTCGTCCGTAACGACGATATCTTCCGGCAGGTAGAAGTTTTTGCCCAGCTCTTTGGCTTTTTCGATGAAACCGAGTGCCACATCAAGCTTCTCTTTATCAAGCAGAGATTGACCGATTTCATGGCCTTGAGCTTTGAAGAACGTGTAAGCAAGTCCACCGCCGATGATGACATTGTCAGCAAGCGTAAGCAGGTTGTCGATCACGTCGATTTTGTCCTTAACCTTCGATCCACCGATGATGGCGGTAAAAGGACGGTCCGGATTCGAAAGGGCTTTGCCGAGAACGGACAGCTCTTTCTCCATCAACAATCCCGATACGGCCGGAAGATGATGAGCAATCCCCTCTGTCGAAGCGTGCGCGCGGTGAGCAGCACCAAACGCGTCGTTCACGAACAGATCGGCCAGCTCAGCGAATTGCTTCGCAAGTTCCGGATCATTCTTCTCTTCACCAGGGTAAAAACGAACATTTTCAAGTACGAGCACATCGCCGTTTTGCAGCTTCTCGACTTGAGCTTTAACGGCTTCTCCTACCGCTTCATCCGCTTTGGCTACCGGTTTGCCGAGCAGTTCCGACAGACGCTGACTCGCCGGAGTCAGGCGCAAAGATTCTACGACCTCTCCTTTGGGACGACCCATGTGGCTGGCCAGGATGACTTTCGCTCCTTGCTCCACCAGATACTTAATCGTCGGCAAAGTCTCGCGAATACGAGTGTCGTCTGTAATTTTACCATCTTCGAGCGGTACATTGAAATCGACGCGGACAAACACCCGTTTGCCGCTTACTTCTACATCACGTACACTTTTCTTGTTCATCTCCACGTTCCTCCTAAGAAAACTATTCTCCTCACCGACAGCATGCAGTTGCTCTCGTATCTCTCTCTATCGTCTAACCAGCACCCGGATTCTTATCTATTCTTCCCAGTGCTCTGGCATGAAAACAAGGAAAAACCATGAACCAAAGAGGAGACCCGTGAACGGAACTCCTCTTCGATTGAATGGCTAGATCAATTACAGACCTTTGCTTGCGATGTAAGCAGCGAGGTCAACGACACGGTTGGAGTAGCCCCACTCGTTGTCATACCAAGAAACAACTTTCACCATGTTGTCGCCAACTACCATAGTGGAGAGCGAATCGATAGTGGAAGAAGCTGGATCGCCATTGTAGTCGCTGGATACAAGCGGCTCTTCGGAGTAGTTCAAGATGCCTTTCAGCGGGCCTTCAGCAGCTGCTTTCAGAGCTCCGTTTACATCTTCAAGGGTTACGTTTTGGGACAGCTCAACTACGAGGTCCGTTACGGAAACGTTCTTCGTAGGTACACGCATTGCCATACCGTTCAATTTGCCTTTCAATTGTGGCAGAACGAGGCTAACCGCTTTAGCAGCACCTGTTGTGGATGGAATGATGTTTTCGGCAGCTGCACGAGCACGACGCAGGTCTTTGTGCGGAAGATCAAGCACTTGCTGGTCATTCGTGTAGGAGTGAACCGTAGTCATCATGCCTTTAACGATACCGAACTTCTCGTCAAGAACTTTAGCAAAAGGAGCCAAGCAGTTTGTTGTACAAGAAGCGTTGGAGATTACAGTATGGTTAGCTGCATCGTATTTGTCTTCGTTAACGCCCATAACGATGGTGATATCTTCGTCAGTAGCTGGAGCGGAGATGATAACTTTCTTAGCGCCGCCTTTCAAGTGAGCGGAAGCTTTGTCTTTCGCTGTGAAAATACCAGTGGATTCTACAACGATTTCAACGCCGTACTCAGCCCAAGGCAATGCTTCAGGGTTACGCTCAGCGAATACTTTCACTTCGCGGCCGTTTACAACGAGTGCGCCTTCTTTAGCTTCAACAGTTGCATTCAGTCTGCCGTGAGTGGTGTCATATTTCAAAAGGTGTGCCAGCGTTTTTACGTCCGTCAAATCGTTGATTGCCACGATTTCAACTTCGCTGTTGTTCAGCGCAGCGCGGAATACGTTACGTCCAATACGTCCAAAACCGTTAATACCTACTTTAACCATGAGTAGTTCCCTCCATATTTGTAAAATTTATATATTCAAGATTGGCCGTTAAGCCAATCAAGACAACAAAAAATGAAAAATCTGTTGTACGCCCGCGGACTCAGATGCCGGCGTCAATTTCCTTCTCGACTTCCAATGCTGCGGCTTCATCCGTAACGAGAATGTCCTCGTGTCCGAATTTCAGCACCGCGTGAATCGCTTTGCCCTTGCCTTGCCCTCCAGCAATGCCGATGATGGTCTCCGTCCGCATAATATCCTCAAGCCGGAGTCCAAGGGTAAGCATTTTGTGGACAACTTCGCCATCTTCACTGAAATAATAGCCGAAGGATTCCGCGATCGCGCCATCTGCCTGTAAGTTCCGGATAGAGCCTTCATCCAGCTTCCGCCGTCTGGCCATCTCCATGGCATCCCCGATGCCGTGAATAATGACGCGGCTGCGCCTGATCACATCCACGATCTCCTGGATGTGCTGATCCTGAACCAACGATTGATAAGCATCCTCGCTGAGCAGATCCGGAACATGAAGCAATCGGTACTCAGCCCCAACGCGCTTAGCCATTTTGGAAGCGATGGTGTTCGCTTGAATCTCCATGCTCTCCCCGAGGCCGCCACGCGCCGGCACAAACCAAGTGCTTGTCAACGGTTCGCCGCCAGGCAAAGAGGACATCTGCTCTGCCACTTCGGCGAGCGTGGAGCCGCCTGTTACGGCAATCGTATCTCCATCCTGGACAAAGTTAAGCAGCGTTCTTGCTCCGGCCCGGCCAAGCTCACGTTTGACTTCCGGAGATGACTCGCTGTCACCGGGAATAATGACCACTTTACGAAGCCCGTAAGCCTGACGAATCTTCTCTTCCAGTTCAACCAGTCCGAACAACTCATTCATGACCGGTTCCAACTCCTCCAGCAAGCATATCCCTGAGCCGCTGATCCGCATGCCGAGCGTTTCAATCTCGATCAGCCCTTGCGCTTTCAGAAGATCAGTCTCTGCTCTGAGAACACGCTCGGTCATCGATAACGATGAAGCCAGTGTTCTTCGGCCAACAATTCCGGACAACTTGATCTGATGAAGGATGGTATACCTTCGTTTAAGAGTGTCCATCAGATCCGGCAGAAGTTGCTCTTGTATTTCTAATAGGTTACGCATGCATTCCACTCCTGCAAACTTCGTCTCGGCTCTCCTACCTGGTCGTAAAATGTCCCAGTTAAACTTTTTAAGTCCCACCCTTATTCTAACCAATAATCATGCCGGTTGCAAGTGTCCGAAAGTATATTTCTCTACCCCAGGCATTCTTATACATTATGGCCAACTACCGGCTCGTCTATATAATAGGAACAAAGTTTTGTCCGCTATTGTATTTTTGAAATAGATGCGGTATAATCAACTTCGTTGCTGATTTTTGTGCGCCCGTGGTCCAATGGATATGACGTAGGCCTCCGGAGCCTGAGATCGAGGTTCGATTCCTCGCGGGCGCGCCATTATAACATTTATTCTCTATACTGATTACCCTAAAGTGCCCATAACGGCTCTTTTTTTTACTCAATAGTTTGACTTTCTTTGACTTTTTGATTTAAATTGTTTATCATGTGGGTAATACGGTAACAGTATTTATATGAGGTACTTAAGAGGAGGTTTTCCACGTGAGTTTTATACCTATGGTCGTTGAACAAAGCAACCGCGGTGAGCGGGCGTACGACATCTATTCCAGATTGCTGAAAGACCGCATTATCTTCCTCGGCTCCGACGTAAATGACGTGGTCGCCAATTCCATCATTGCCCAAATGCTGTTCTTGTCGGCTGAGGATCCCGAGAAGGATATTCATCTTTACATCAACAGCCCTGGCGGTTCCATTACCGCAGGTATGGCGATATTCGATACGATGCAGTTCATCAAGCCGGACGTCTCGACGATCTGTGTCGGCATGGCTGCTTCCATGGGCGCATTCCTGCTTAACGCAGGCGCCAAAGGCAAACGCTACGGTCTCCCTAACAGCGAGATCATGATTCACCAGCCGCTCGGCGGCGCACAGGGTCAAGCCACGGATATTGAAATCCGTGCCCGCCGCATTCTCAAAATGCGCGACAAGCTGAACCGCATCCTGTCCGAACGCACCGGCCAACCGCTGGAGCGCATCGAGAAGGACACGGATCGCGACTACTTCATGACGGCTGACGAAGCCAAAGAGTATGGCCTGATCGATCAAGTACTGGAAAACACACCGCCGCAAGGTTTATAAAAGAAATGAAGTAAAGGGCAGGCGCCGTTATCCGGTGCCTGCCTTTTCTTATCCTCTGGATTCATCGAAAACTTCGAATACTAAATAGTGAGAGTATCCCCTTCGGTCGCTGTTGAAATCGGGAAACATGAATGATTAAATAAGGAGGTTTCCCGATTCCAAAGGCGAACGCGTTGCTCCTCCAAGGATACTCTCACTTCGGTACGATTTTTTCAATAAAACATAAAGACGGTAAGGCCATCCCCCTCCTAAAAGGCCTGTCTTAACTTGAGGGGAGGGGAAAAAGGGTACGCCTATGGTGAGATACACAAAAAATCCCCTTGATCATAGGGCGCAGGAGTATATGCTCCACGCTCAATTGATCAGGGGATTTATCGCAACGGGTTTCAGCACAGTGTTACATCAGGACAGCATCATGTATCTAAACAAGCTATAGTATGAAATTTAGTGATTACAGTTTACACAAACCGCCTATGATATACTCTTACTTCCACTCTTTCAGCTTCAGCTCAAACTCAGGAAATCCATAGGCATAGGCGGTGTATTCATAAAGCTGGAAGTACAGCACCGCCGCGTTATCCTTCACATAGAAGTCGGCATCGGCAGGCACTCCCTCAAAACCGCCGAGGTAACCTCCCTCTTTCTTCATCTTGCTCAGCACAAGGTTGTTCAGCTTCTGCTTGTTCTTGCCCTGCATGTTGATGAAATCGCCCAGCTTCATTTGCTTGCCGTCCTTCAAGGAGAACGTGAAGCTTTTACGGAAGGTCATGCCATGGGCACCGCCGGTGTACGAATAATCATACGCCGTAATGCTCAGGATGTCGTTCTGGTTGTAATGGACCACGAAGTCACCGCTGAATTCGTAAGGGAAACTGGATTCCGACGGCGGGAATTCCTCGGCGTTTCCTTCCGCGCCGGTGATTACGCCGGACGCATTTTCTTTCAACACTTTGTTGATTTCGGCTTGGACCTCCGCATTATCGAGTCCGCTGATTACAGGATAATTCACAACAGCGTCTACGCCCTGAATATTCTTCTTGAGCGCAACCGATTTAATGGTAATGTCATTCAGCTTCTTCTGTGTCATGCTCAGTGTTTTCAAGGAAGGATTCCATTGTCCCTGAACGCCCATGTATTCGCTGATCGTTTTGAACGGCAGATACAGACGTCCATTGATGATCTGTCCGCCAGGCTCGCCGGCATACGAACCGTTCACCAGAATGCCGATTTCGCTTGCAGCATACACGGCGGCGCTCAGCTTGTTATAGCCGTTACCCAGTGTATACGTGCGTTTTTTGGAATCATATTTAAGAGGCATCCCCAGACCATCCCGCAAAGCTGTCGCTGGCACATAAGTTACCCCATGCAGCACTAGACCTTTTTGTGACAAGGTTTTGCCGTTCCATTTCAGTACAACTTCATTTTTCGACGTTTTTTGGCTGGCGGAAACGGGTGCCTTAGCGGCGCTTGCATCGATGACCTGTCCGCTCAAACCAAGACTACCAAGCAGGACACTAGTTGCAATTAATGATGCACATACACGAAATTTAGGATTCATATCAGAATTCCACCTTTGTTAAATTAAGTTTCCGTTAGTTGTTAATCTATTACCCTTAATCATTATAAGGAAAGCTTTCAATGTATTGGTAACAAAGTGAATGACAATTTTGACTCCATGCCATAGGACCTATACATTCTCATGATTCTTTCCGGACGAACGCCGCTGCGCTAAGAAACACACCGAACAAGAGAGCACTTGAACCCGCAAGCAGCAGTAGTTCACTGCCTTGGACAACGTAAGCAAGAAGAATCAAACCGATGCCAACGAGTGCACTGTGAATGCTCGTCAGCAGCAGATGCAGCGCGCTTTTCCTGAAAAAATTCAGAAAAAAAACAGCAGCGATGCCTGCAACAATCAAAGCAATAAACCCCATGCTCGTCAGATCACTCAAGCTGCTTCTTCCTTTCTGGGATACCCCATTTATAAAAAACGGGCCTAAACCGTATACAACCTCCTTATATATAACAACGAAAAGGATCCTGAAGTTGTGGTGGAATTCCTGAAAATCGGCCAATTCTTCCCACTTTGGGACTAATGTCTCATTCTGCTCTGCAAAAAAAAGAGCCCATCCCCTTTAGGGGACAGGCTTCCTTTATTACAAAAAGATGAAGAACTGAAGCTTATACTAACGACCGCTCTTCAGTTCGGTCCATAAACGATCATAGACGGAGAGCGAGTCACCGACATTATCGAGCCACTCGGTACGGCCCAGCTCCTCTTCCGTCAGGTTGATCATCGTATTGGCGCGGTATTCCTCGCTATGGAATTCCATCGCTTTCGTGTTCGGATTGCTGTATCCGATAAATTCATAGTTTTTGGCGCTGACTTCAGGCTCCATCATGAAGTTGATGAATTTCTCGGCCAGCTCCTTATTCTTCGCGCCTTTTGGAATCGCGTAGTTGTCCGAGAATATGGTCGCTCCTTCTTCAGGCACCACATACGCTACATCCGGATTCTCCGCCGCGATGAACGCCGCGTCTCCGGACCAAACCGTGGCAATCCAGCCTTCCTCCTGAATCATCTTCTGCTTAATATTGTCCGTATCAAACGCAAGGACATTGGGCAGCAGTGTCTTCAGCTCATCGGATGCAGCCGTGATTTCCGCCTCATCCGTGCTGCTGTTGGATTTCCCTTGCTTTTTCAGCGCCATGCCGATCATTTCCCGGTTGTCGTCCAGAAGCAGGACTTTGCCCTTGTATTCCGGATTCCAGAGGTCTTCCCAGCTGTTGATTTCGTCCTTCACATACTTCTTGTTATATGCAATTCCCGTTACGCCGGACGTGTAAACGATCGAATATTTATTGCCCGGGTCATAAGACGGATCTTTGAAAGTATCCGTAATATTGACGAAGTTCGGGATATTATTCATGTCAAGCGGCTCAAGCAGCTCCGATTCAATCATCGTTTTGACCATATAATCGGACGGCTGAATGAGGTCATAACCGCTGCCGCCAGCCTTGATCTTAGCCAGCAGGTCTTCATTGTTCGCGTAGTTGTCGTAGGTTACCTTCACGTCGAACTTCTCCTCAAAGTCCTTCAGCACCTCGGGATCGAAGTTATCCGCCCAGCTGTAAATATGAAGCGTCTCCTTATCCGAGCCGCAGCCGGCCAGCAGTCCTACAGACAATACCGCAACCATGCCTGCCGTCAGCAGGCGGGTCCATCTTGATTTTTTCAATTCAATATCTCCTCTCTTTCCACTTGCATGTTTTAATTTTATTTCGAAAAAAGCGTTTCTATCGCTTAGATCGGTAATGTTTTGTGTTTCTTCTGCCCATTGCCGCGGTTAAGAATATATTGGGCTAACAGGATCAGCGTGATGCTGACCAGTATGAGCAGCGTACACAGCGCGTTGATCTCTGGCGAGATGCCGCGCTTCACCTGAGCGTATATATAGATCGGCAGCGTTGTTGAGCTTGGGCCGGCGACGAAAAAGCTGACCATAAAATCGTCCAGCGACAGCGTGAAAGCAATCAATGCGCCGGAGATAATGCCCGGTGCAATCTGCGGCAGCGTGACGTGCCGGAACGTTTGCCAAGGCGTGGCGCCCAAATCCTGGGCAGCCTCGTCCAGCTGTTTGCCCATCCCCGACAGTCGGGCCGTTACCACGACATAGACGTACGACAGGCTGAACGTAATATGGGCGATGATCACCGTTGCCTTGCCAAGCGGCATGTTCAGTTGACTGAACAGCACCAGCAGCGACAGCCCCATAATAATATCCGGGATGATGACCGGCAGATACAGCAGGCCATTCATGCCGCTGCGGCCTTTACGCCCCAAATTCCGAAGCGAGAGCGCTGCTGCAGTCCCGAGCAGGGTGGAAACGATCGTCGAGATGACGGCCACCGTCAAACTGTTCATCAGCGCTTCCATCACGTGCCGATTCTGGAATAGCGACACATACCAATCCATCGTAAAGCCTTCCCAATTGCCGCTAAGCCGCGTATCGTTAAAGGAATAGATGATAATCATGACGATGGGTACATAGATGAAAGCCATCATAAGGAAAGAGTGAACCCCGAGCAGCGGGTGATTCTTCTTTTTCACTTATCTCCCCTCCCCTACGCGTTGATGGCGGGCTTGCATCGCCCGGTTAAAGAGCAGGATCAGCACCAAGGACGTAATCACAAAAATAACCGATAACGCCGCTCCAAAGGGCCAGTTGCGCGCACCCAGGAACTGCTGCTGAATGATATTGCTGATCATGGAGGACTTGGCGCCCCCCAATATATCCGTGACGACAAACATCCCGGAAGTCGATACATAGACCAGAACCGCACCCGTCATGATGCCGGACTTGCTCTGAGGCAAGGTAATATGCCGAAATGCCTTCCATCTGGAAGCGCCCAGATCGCTGGCCGCATCCAGCAGACGTTTGTCCATCTGCTCCAAGGCCACGTAAATCGGCAGCACCATGAACGGAATGAAGTTATACACCATCCCGAGCAGTACGGCGCCGTACGTATACAGCATCTGAATCGGCTCGTCGATCCATCCAACCCACAGCAACAGGCTGTTCACTACGCCTTGCGTCCGGAGCAGCAGAACCCACGCATAGGTTCGGATCAAAAAGTTGATCCAGAACGGAACCGTGATCAGAATCAATCCCCAGGTTTGGATACGCGGGGAAGCGTTGGCTATATAATAGGCCAAAGGATAGCTGACTAACAAGCAGATCACCGTAGTCAGCAGCGACAGTACCAAGGTATCCCAGTAGATGCCCAAATATAATGGATCAAAAAAAGTCTTGTATCCTTCCAGACTGAAGGAAAACACGACATTCCCGAGCGAATCCCGCGAGAGAAAGGAAATGCCGACCACGATCAGCATCGGAACGATTAAGAACAGGGATAACCACAGCAGCACCGGAGTCAACAGGAACCTTGATTTCCTCATGGCCCGATGATCACCTCATCCTTGGCGTTCCAGTTCACCCCAACCCGTTCGCCAACCTCCCACGGATGGTCATCCGAGATATCGAGGGCAATCGTGACCTTCATCGGCTCATCGTCCAATTGGACCAGCAGCTTATGAACGCTGCCGAGGTACTGCACATCCTCAATCACGCCGCTCTTCTTGGCACCCGATTCCCGCTGGGGAATGAGTTTCTCCGGCCGTACGGCAAAAAGCCCCTCGGGCGAGGAGAAGACGTTATTCTCCCCTACAAACGTGGCGGCAAACAGCGTTTGCGGTCTCGCATAGATCTCGCGCGGCGTGCCGATTTGCTCTACCCGTCCATGGTTCATGATGACGATCCGGTCGGATAGCATCATGGCTTCCTCTTGGTCGTGCGTTACATATACAAACGTGATCCCGAGCGTCCGCTGCAAATGCTTGAGCTCGGACTGCAGGTTCTTCCGCAGCTGCAAATCCAGCGCGCCGAGCGGTTCATCCAGCAGCAGCACCTTCGGCTTGTTGGCGATGGCGCGCGCAATGGCCACGCGCTGCTGCTGTCCGCCGGACAACTGGTGCGGGAAGCGTTCCCGCAAGGCGGTCAGCTGCGTCATCGCAACAGCCTCGTCCACGCGCTCCTTGATGAGCTGGCGCGGCATTTTTTTCATTTTCAGTCCAAAAGCGATATTGTCTTCTACGGTCATATGCGGAAACAGAGCATAGTGTTGGAATACCAAATTCAAATCCCGCTTGTTCGCAGGCATATCCGTCACATTCTGACCCGCCAGCCATACCTGTCCTTCGGTCGGCTGCTCGAATCCTGCTATCATTCGGAGAATCGTCGTTTTGCCGCAGCCGCTGGGGCCCAGCAAAGTCAGGAATTCCCCTTCTTTAATGGAGAGCGACAGCGGATGCACGACCGCTTGTCCCTGAAAATGCTTCTCGATCTGGACAAGTTCAATCACATGCATCAACCCCTTCTTCAAAATGTGACCTGTTCGTTTCCATGTGTACATCCTATTACCAGTATGCACAAAAACGTTCTCCACTAAGAAGAAACGGTCCTACTGCCTATTATGCTCAGGTTGGCAGAATCCGTTTCTTAAGGGTGGAGGCGGTTAGAAGTCTCTACTAAGAAAAAAAAGCCATATCCATGGGTATGGCTTTAAACGTTAGATCAAAGTTCAGTTTTTCGCATATTCACTATACCTCGTTTTCCCCCTATACACAACACTTTTCTGTGTATTTCGACAGGGGAAGGGCCGGATATGGCACCGGATAATGGTATTTCATTTTTTAACAGACATGCTAAAAAACCGTTCGCCCGATAAAGACCGGAATGAACGGTTTTTTCGCATGCTGCGTCGATTAAAGCGACTACTTCAACTGGTATTGCACGTACAGCTGTGTCGTGATTTTGATCTCGCCCGGCTTCACGGATGTGTTTGCTCCAGCGTCCGCTGCCGTGGACTGAGCCTCCATCGCCATTTTTTCGAGGCCATAGATGGTATCTACGCCAACGGAACCTTCCACAATGTTCAGTACGATACCGAGTTGACGCTTGGACGCCTTCGCCATCGCTTGTGCCTTCAGGTCCGCGTTCGCCATCGCCTTATCAATCACTTGCGCTTCGAATGCATCGCGGTTCTCAACCGAGAAACGGGCGTTGCCGATGGAATTGGCGCCGGCATCGGATGCTGCATCGAGCAGGTCCCCGACTTTGCTCAGATCGCGAAGCGTAACTTCCAGGGAATGATAGGCGGTGTAATTTTTCACTTTACGTCCATTCTCATCGGAGTACGTATAGTTCGGTTGTACATAGAACTGCTCGGTTTTGATATCCTTGTCGTCGATCTTCCAGGTTTCTTTCAACAGCTTCGTAATCTTATCCATTTTCAGCGCATTGCTCTTCTGTGCGGATTTTGCGGTTTCCGCATATGATTCTGCCCCGATGGAAAGATAAACGATATCTGGCTTCACCGAGATCTCGCCTTTACCAAGTACGGTAAGAAGGTTTTGCTGTGCTGCCTCCGCCGCGTGCACCTCGGTTGCTCCGCTCAACCCGACCCAAGCCGTGCTGCCAGTCAGCAGTGCGCCTGCAATCATGATAGAACCTACTTGTTTGACCCATCTTTTCATCTTTGTCAGCCTCCTTCGATATTGGCATCGCTGCCATGCTTGCCTTACCCTTCTAACGTGAGGGCATTGGTAAATGTTGCATCCGAATCGGAGCGTTTTGATATTTTTCTTGCAATAAATTTTTTACGCCCAATTCATTGGTATTTCTAGGCATGATTGGCTATTTAGCCAAATAAGATACCGAATGAAGCCGGAAGCTGCTGTTTAACATGGAAGCCTTAATGGGTAACTAACTTACACGGTGTTAAGAACAGGAGGTCATTATGAAATCATTGCGTGTATTCTACGTGTTCATGTCACTGCTGCTCCTCATGGCCGTTGGCGTTCCCTATGGATCGGTAAGCGCGGCGGGAGAGCCAGCCTCCGGCAAAACCTATCAGATCGGAACGGACGTTACGTTCGCCCCGTTTGAATTCCAGGATGCGAGCGGCAAATTTGTCGGCATCGATATGGATCTGCTGGATGCGATCGCGAAAGACCAGAACTTCAAATACGAGATCAAGCCGCTCGGCTTCAATGCGGCGGTTCAGGCGCTGGAAGCCAATCAGGTGGACGGCGTCATCGCGGGCATGAGTATCACGGATGAACGGAAGCAGAAATTCGATTTTTCCGATCCCTATTTTGATTCGGGCGTTGTCATGGCCATCCGCCAGGACCAGGAATCCATCAAATCCTATGAGGATTTAAGGGGGAAAAAGGTTGCTGTCAAAACCGGTACGGAGGGTTACAGCTTCGCGGAATCCATATCCTCCAAGTACGGCTTCACCATCGTGCCTTTTGACGATTCGGCCCAAATGTATGACGATGTCAAAACCGGCAATTCCGTTGCCTGCTTTGACGATTTTCCCGTACTCGCTTATGGAGTGGAACAGAACAACGGTCTAAAGATCGTTACGGAGATGGAGCCCGGCGCCTCCTACGGATTCGCCGTCAGCAAGGGACGGAACCAGGAGCTTCTGCAGAAGTTCAACGCTGGTTTGGTGAATCTGAAGGCAAGTGGAGAGTACGATCGCATTAAGGAAAAATATATCGGGGAGAATGCCGTAAGCGCACCGAGTCAAAGCCGCTGGGGACTAATCGTGGAGTCGCTGCCTTCCCTGCTGAAGGGCCTTGGCAATACGCTGCTGCTGACCATCGTGTCGCTGTTTTTTGCGTTTTTCCTAGGGCTGATCTTCGGTTTCATGAAGGTCGGTCGCAATCGATGGCTCCGGGGCATCGCCACCGTATTCGTGGACATCTTCCGCGGCATTCCGCTGCTGGTGCTTGCCTTCTTCATCTACTTCGGCATTCCGCAGGCGTTCGGCTTCACGATGTCGCCGATCGTCGCAGCGGTCCTGACGCTGAGCTTGAATGCCGGCGCTTATGTCACGGAGATTATTCGCGGCGGCATTCAATCCATTGACCCCGGACAGCTGGAGGCGGCCCGCTCGCTCGGACTGCCATACCGCAAAGCCATGATGAAAATCATCATTCCGCAGGCGATCAAAGTCATGATTCCGACCTTTATTAACCAGCTGGTGATCACGCTGAAGGATACGTCCATCCTGTCGGTGATCGGTCTGGTCGAGCTGACCCAATCCGGGAAGATCATCATTGCGAGAACGTTCGCCTCGTTTGATATCTGGCTCGTGGTGGCCATCATGTATCTGGTCGTGATCACGATTCTGACGAAAATTTCGGACCGTCTGGAAAGGAAGGTGCGTCATGGATAAAATCCGCATAGAAGGACTGAAGAAGAGCTTTGGCACGAACGAGGTGCTGAAGGGAATCGATATGCAAGTCCAGGAAGGCGAGGTTGTCTGCGTGATCGGGCCATCGGGCTCGGGCAAAAGCACCTTTCTGCGCTGCATCAACCGGCTGGAGGAAATTTCGGCTGGCAGGGTCTTTGTCCATGATCAGGATATCAATGACCCTAAAACGAACATCAATAAGGCGCGCGAGAACATCGGCATGGTGTTCCAGCATTTTAATCTCTTTCCGCACTTCAACGTGCTGAAGAACATTACCTTCGCCCCGGTCGAGCTGGGCAAGCAAAACGCCGCCGAGGCACGTGCCACGGCGCTGAAGCTGCTGGACCGAGTAGGCCTCTCCGATAAGGCACAGGCTTTCCCGAGCCAGCTGTCCGGCGGCCAGAAGCAGCGCGTGGCGATCGCCCGGGCCTTGGCGATGAATCCCGACATCATGCTGTTCGACGAGCCGACCTCGGCGCTGGACCCGGAGATGGTCGGCGAGGTGCTCGGCGTCATGAAGGACCTGGCGCGCGAGGGCATGACGATGATGATCGTTACCCATGAGATGGGGTTTGCCCGCGAGGTTGCGGACCGGGTCATCTTCATGGACGGCGGGTATATCGTAGAGGAAGGTCCGCCGGAAGAGGTGTTCGGCAGCCCGAAGCATGAGCGGACCATCAGCTTTCTGGAGAAGGTGCTGTAACGGTGCAGCTGAACCAGCTTCACCGATCTGTTGCCGTGCGGCTGCATACACCGTGCCTACTACACCTGTGCGCACGGTGAGTGGCTTCTGGGTGCGCTTGGATGGCTGTCGACAGTTCAAAGCTGCAACCTATGGTCCGGCTGGCCCGATAGAGTGAACCAGCCGGTTATTGTACGGCTATGGAATGATATCTGTATGTTATCGTGTGGCTATGGCATCTGCATGATATCGTATGGCTATGGTATGGCATCTGCATATTATCGTACGACTATGAGGCATCTGCATGATATCGTACGGCTATGGAATGACATCTGCCTATAATCGTACGGTTATGGTATGGCATCTGCATGATATCGTACGACTATGGTTGGCATCTGCTTGTTATCGTACGGCTATGGTTGGCATCTGCTTGTTATCGTACGGCTATGGAATGGCATCTGCTTGTTATCGTACGACTATGGAATGGCATCTGCATATTATCATTTAGAGCCCACTTCGATAGTTATACGATGGCTGCATGCTGCTTTAGAGCAGCTAACGGACCGAGAGGACCTTATTCGAGGGAAAATAGGGACTTTTCGAAAATTACCGGACCGAGGATCCGTTATTCCTTCAAAAAAGCGGCATTTGCCGATACAAATTCTTGAATAACGGATCTAGTGTCCGCTATTTCCAAATATGGCCGTGATTTTGGCAAATAAGGTCTATGGTGTCCGATAAATCCCCAAGATTGCCAGGAAAAGCTTATATTGCTCTCGTATCATCCCTGTAATGCCTTGAATCACTTGTTGCTGGAGTTGCTGGGTTTCTTGAGTTGGTTGACTTACTTGTAATGTCTGAATTACTTTGTATTACTGGTTTGGCTTATATCGCTTGTTTCTTATATTGCGTATAATGCTTGTATTGCTTGTATTGCTTGTACTGCTTGTATTGCGTGTACTCCTATGCTTGAATCACTTGCATTGCTTGAATCATTTGCATCCCTACCTGTTTTTTGTATTGCTTGCATTGATTGCTTTTGGTAATGCTTGACTTCCTGTATTCCTATTAATGGTTGAATTGCTCATATGCTCATATGACTTGTATTGCTACTGCTTGTACGAACGTGCTGCTATCTGCTCGGTTTTAGCTAATCACATACTCTCCCCGTCAACGGAAAGCTTGTACATATCGCATCGCGTATAACTCCATAAGGAGTAAGGACGACAAGTCCTTACTCCTTATTTATGGCTATGACCCGCCCCCTACTAAAAGTGCCCGGAAGCCAGCCATGTTCCCACGCAGTGACCACCTTTGCTCAGAAAAGACAAAACACTCCGCCCCATGCCCTCCCCAGTTCCTGAAGGAGAGCCCGCAACCATCACCGATTTCTTGGGTTATCCAGCTCCGGCTGCCTCAAACTTTATAACTCCAAGCACCAAGCCGCACACGATCACTGCTTTGTATCGCCGGAACTCTTGTATGGCACCACCACGGTAAAAGCCGATCCCTTCCCCGGCTCCGATTGGACCGTAATTCTCCCTTGGTGGATGTCCACGATCCGCTTCACGATCGACAACCCAAGCCCGCTGCCGCCAGCCGCGCGATTACGCGATTTGTCCGCTTTGTAGAAGCGCTCGAAGATATGCAGCTGATCCGAGTCCGACATCCCGACCCCCGTATCGGTCATGGTAACCTCGGCTCCGTCTTCCCCTGCTTTCAGCACAATGGTGATCATGCCGTCCTCGGGCGTGAACTTGATGCTGTTGTGCAGCAAGTTGGTCCACACTTGACTCAGCAGATCCTCCGTCGCCTCAATCTCGACCTCGGCGAGATCCAGATCCACCTGAATCCGTTTCGCCAGCCACTGCGGCTCATGCGCCAACACGACGGCTCGCAGCTGCCCGTCGAGCCGGTAACGGGCCCTTTCGAAGGCAGGCTGATCGCCTTCCAGAGACGACAGCTTCAACAGATTGTCACTCAGCTGCGACAAACGGCGGCCCTCTCCCTCGATGATCTCCAGGTAACGGGCTCTCTTCTCCTCGGTGAGACGCGGATTTCGGAGCGCCCTTGCAAAACCCCGAATCGAAGTGAGCGGGGATTGGATTTCATGGGACACGTTGGAGATGAAATCCTGCCGCATCGTCTCCATGCGCCCCAACTCGCCGGCCATGTCGTTAATGCCGGAAGCAATCATCCTGAACTCCCCGCGCCATTGGTGTTCATCCATCTTCACACTGAAATCCCCCTGGGAGATCCGGCGCATAGCATCCGTAATGGAATTCAGCATGGCCATTTGCCGGTGCTTGAAGAACATCCCCACGACCAGCATGCACAGGAAGAAAATGATGACGCCGACAAACAAGTCGATCAGCTGGACGGCATAATCCCATGGCGGCGTTCCCGTCCAGTTGTAAAGAAACCGCGTCACGTAGGTCGCCGCCGTCCATGACGCTCCCAAGACCGCGAAGATTAGGATGGTCTGAATCGTCTCCCGAACGATTTTCCACAAGATTTTAAGCGGTCTCCTCATCAGCTCTCACCTGCCTCCAGGCGATACCCCAGGCCGCGAACCGTTCGAATCCTGAACCGGTACTTCTCCTCCGGGAACCGTTCTCGCAGGCGATTCACGTGAACGTCCAGCGTGCGTTCGTTCCCTTCAAAGTCATACCCCCATATATCCTCGATCAGCCGGTCGCGCGGCAGCGTGCTCCCCGGATAACTGGCCAGTTTGAAGAGCAGCTCAAACTCCTTTAACGGCAAGGTAAAAACCTCATCGCCGGCTTTGGCCTCATAAGTTTTACGGTTCATCTGCAGGTTACCGATCGTGACCGTCTGCGATGCGGCTACCTGATATCGCTTCAGCAGCGCTTTGACGCGTACGACAAGCTCCGCGGGCTCAAAAGGCTTCACGAGATAATCGTCCGTGCCCAGCTCAAAACCCTTCACGATCTGTCTCGTCTCCCCTTTTGCCGTCAGCATCAACACCGGAATGCCGGTATTCCTCCGAATCTCCCGGCATAGCTCCCATCCGTCCATATTAGGCATCATGATATCCATCACGACCAGATCGACCGAAACTTGCTCCATCACGGACAGGGCCTCGACGCCATCCGAGGCCTCCATCACCTCTTCCATCCCCGCCTCCTCCAGGAACACCTTGATAAGTTCGCGGATGTTCGGATCGTCGTCCACAACCAATATTTTTGCCATGATGGCCCCCCTTCCTTCTATGGCTCTACAAGCTGCCTTTAAGCCTCGATTGCCTCATTCATCTGCAGCTGCTGAACGGCAAACTCCCTGTACATATCATGCTGCCCGATCAATTCATCATGCGTTCCCCGGCCGGTCACCGTTCCTTTTTCTATAAATATGATCTGATCGGCCCCCACCACCGTGGATAACCGGTGCGCGATAATGATCGTCGTCCGTCCAGCCATGAGGTTCTTGAGTGCCTTCTGCACCTCGATCTCGGAACGGCTGTCCAGACTGGAGGTGGCTTCGTCCAGCATCAGGATCTTGGGATCCCGCAGCAGAGCCCTGGCGATGGCAATCCGCTGCCGCTGTCCGCCCGAGAGCTTCACGCCCCGTTCGCCCACATCCGTATCAAAGCCGCTTGGCAGTTCATCAATAAATCCATCGGCATACGCCATTTCTGCCGCTCTTCGAAGCTCAGCGTCACTCACTTCGCGGTCCATTCCGTAACATAAGTTGTCGCGTATGGTTCCGGCAATCATCGGACTTTCCTGCGATACATAGCCGATCAATCCGCGCCAGGAGCGTAAGGAGAAGGTATCTATGGGCGTCTTGCCCAAGCGGATCTGTCCCTTCTGCGGCAGGTAGAAGCGCTCCAGCATGGAGAACAGCGTCGTTTTCCCTCCGCCGCTCGGCCCGACCACGGCCGTGACCGTCCCCGGCTCCATCTGAAAGCTGATATCATGCAGCACAAGCTCATCGGGCTTATACCCGAACGAAAGGTTCTCGATCGACACCCGCTGGTTGGCATCCTCCACCTCGTCACCGGCCGTAATGGATTCTTCGTCTGCATCCAGGGTTTCCAATATTCGCTCCGTCGCTCCCTTCGCCTTCTGCAGCTGGGTAAAAAACGTCGTTAACTGCGTCATCGGCATGACGATCTGAATCAGGTACAGGATGAACGCAACCAGCTCTCCCGCGGTCAGCGCTCCGGTGGATACCTGCAATCCGCCATACCCGATCACCACCACCAGCAGCATCATCAGCACAAAAGACATCAGCGGTGCGATCCAGGCAGAGACTACGCCTTCCTTGATACCGAAATTCAGCAGGTTGGTGATGCCTTTGTTCCCGTTCTCATACTCTCTATTCTCCGCATTAGAGGCTTTAACCAGCCGAATCTCCGACAGCACCTGGCTGATATTCGCCGTAAACGACGCCGTCTCGTCCTGCATGCCCAGCGATATTTTGTACATCTTCCTGCCGAGCGGGACAAGGATCAGCGCCGCTATCGGAATGACGATAAACATCGTCAGCGTCATTTTCCAGTTTAGATAAAGGAGCACCCCAATGGAACCCACAATGGAGATGATTCCGCTGAAGAATCCGGCCACATGGTCTGATATGAGGCTTTTGATCACTCCTGTATCATTCGTCATCCGGCTGACCGATTCCCCCGAACGGTTATGATCGAAATAGCGGATCGGCAGCACAAGCAGCTTTTTCCACAGCCGCTCCCTCAGGGCAGCCACCATCTTTTGTCCCGTATAGCTTAACAGAAAAATCGAGACCCCGGCAGCAATCGTCTGCACCACAAACGCGATGCCCAGCCCAATCATATGGGACCGATTCATATCCGTCAGCGAGAAGCCATCCACCAGGCTCTTCGTAAACATGGGTATGACAAGCCCGACCAAGGTTGAGATCACATTCAGCAGGATCGCCCCGATCAGCAGCAGCATCGGCGGTTTCGTTTCCTTCAATAACCGGAAGAACGCCTGAGAACCTGCCTTCTTGCTCCCGGCCCGTTCTTCGCGCTTGATTTCCTGTATAGCAGTACCCGTTGGACTCATTGTACTCCCTTCCCTTCCCATCCCTTTATATTGTCTGTAAGAAGAGAATATATCAGCAAGTTAAACTGAAGTTAAACGATGGCTTACGATTCGGAAAACAACGCAAAATAACCCCACCAAGTGGAGCTTATGCTTCGATGCTTATTCCCAATGCTTTGCGGCGACCCCAAAACGGATTAAAAAAGGACGGATGTCTCCGCCCCTTCTCTTCAATCATGTTCTTATGTACGCGACAAGCGAGCGAGAACCCCAAGGCAGCGCCTGATAGCAAAAAAAGCCTTGCTGTAACAAGACTTTTCTTAAACTTGAATCACGGTTACCCTATTGGTTCTCGAGTTCCTCTTTGCTCACCAAGTTCACGAGTGAAGTAACCGCTTGCTCAGCGTCAGCTCCCTCAGCACTAATGTAAACTTCCGTTCCTGAGCTGATCGCAAGGCTCATAATTCCCATGATACTTTTGGCATTTACTTTTTTATCATCTTTTTCAACAAAAATTTCAGATGAGTATTTATTCGCTTCCTGAACGAACAGCGCGGCCGGTCTGGCGTGAAGACCCGTCTTTAACCGAACGACTACCGGGTGCTTTGTCATGAAAATTACCCCCTATCTAATAAATCTGCTGCATTGAAAGCGCGATTGACATTTTATAATATTATACCATTTTACCATACAGGACACTAGAAGAAAAAATCTTAAGCATTCCGAATCTTTTCGGCCAATTCATCGATTTTGCGCAGACGGTGATTGACGCCTGATTTGCTGACGGTTCCTTTGAGCAATTCGCCGACTTCCTTCAGGTTCATATCCGGATGAGCCAGCCGAATCTCTGCCACTTCCCGCAGTTTATCGGGCAAATTCTCAAGACCCACTTCCTTTTGGAGCAGCTTGATGTTCTCAATCTGACGGACGGCCGCGCCGATCGTTTTGTTCAGGTTGGCGGTCTCGCAGTTTACGATCCGGTTCACCGAATTGCGCATGTCCCGCATAATCCGGACATCCTCAAACTTGAACAAGGCCTGATGGGCACCGATCAAATTGAGGAATTCGATGATTTTTTCGCCTTCCTTGATGTAGAAGATGAAGCCCTTCTTCCGCTCGATGCAGCGTGCGTTCAGATGAAATTCATTCGCCAGGTCCACCAGGGACTGGCAATGCTCCTCATACATCGAGGCAATTTCCAGATGGTACGAAGACCCCTCCGGGTTGTTCACGGATCCGCCTGCCATGAAGGCACCTCGCAGATAAGCCCGCTTACAGCAATTTTTGCGAACGATCTGCTCGTCGATGCGCGATTGAAACAGAAAGCCTTCGGAGACGATGCGAAGCTCTTTCAGGATCTCCTGAACCTGGGCGGGAATACGAACGATATATACGTTATTCTTCTTCAAACGCATTTTTTTACGCACCAAAAGTTCGGTATGCGCCTGGAAATGCTTCTTAATTAAGGAATAAATACGTCTTGCAATCGCGGCATTTTCCGTCGAAATATCCAGGATTACCTTTTTGTTCGAAAGCTGAACAGAGCCGTTCATCCGAATTAGCGCGGACAGTTCGGCTTTTTCACAGCAGCTCTGGCTTTCGATCATCGTCAGTTCTTTCTTCGTCTGTGCCGCAAAGGACAAGGTACTCACCCCTTTCGTGTAATCCAATCCTGTACCAGCTGAAATATATGATTGCTCAGCTTGTCAGCATCATGCCTTAAGTATGTTCTAAATAGCACAAGCTTATCGGCAATAAGTTTATATCCTCGGCTGGTCACCTCATCGCGGTCCAGCAGCACGGGCTTCGCGCCCTTCTGTGCATACTTGTCCTGAACCTGAGGCGGAATCTCACCATCATTAACAATAACATAATCGAACAGATGAAGACCAATATGGTCGTAAACGGCCTGCAAATGATCGCTCACCGTATAATTATCGGTTTCTCCCGGCTGCGTCATCACGTTGCACACAAACATTTTGATCGCTTCGGACGAGACAATGGCTTCGGCAAGCTTGGGAACCAGCAAATTGGGCAAAATACTGGTGTACAGGCTGCCCGGACCGATCAGAATCGCATCGGCCTGTTGAATCGCTTCCAGCGCTTCCGGCAGCGGTTCCACATGTTCCGGCTCCAGGAAGATCCGCTTGATGCGGCGCCCGGCCTCCGGGATTTTGGATTCGCCGGTCACAATCGTGCCGTCCTCCATCTCCGCATGCAGAATGACAGCTTCGCCCGCTGCGGGCAGCACCTGTCCGCGAACAACAAAAACCCGGCTCATCTCCTTGACTGCCGTGACAAAATCACCGTGCAAATCCGTCATGGCAGCCAGGATCAAATTGCCGAGGCTGTGCCCGGCCAGTCCCGAGCCATTCTTGAAACGGTATTTCAATATATCGGATAACAGCGGCTCCACATCCGCGAGTGCTGTCAGTACATTACGAATATCTCCCGGAGGCGGCATCTGCAACTCGCTACGCAGTATGCCGGAGCTACCCCCGTCATCCGCAACGGTGACGATGGCCGTAATATCGAGAGGCTTTTCTTTGAGTCCCCGCAGCATGACGGACAGCCCGGTTCCTCCACCCATCACGACGATGCGGGGGCGCTTTCTAGCTTGCACAGCCACATTTATCACTTCCCTTAATTAATGCCGATCCCGCTCAGAGTCGCGGTGGCTCACCGATACCGTCTCCGTTTCGCTGACGCCCAGCATTTTGCCGAGATACTCGGCAATCGCTACGGAACGATGCTTCCCGCCGGTACAGCCAATGCCGATGATCACCTGACTCTTGCCTTCCTTGCGGTACTGCGGGATCAAGAAATGCAGCATATCGAGCAGTTTGGTCAGAAAAGCTTGCGTCTCCGGCCATTTCATGACGTACTCGTATACATCGCTGTTTTGGCCGGTATTGGGCCGCAGATGCTCCACATAATGCGGATTGGGCAGAAAACGCACATCAAACACCAGATCGGCGTCAATCGGAATGCCGTACTTAAATCCAAAAGACGTAATGTTGACCGATAACGTGCTGCTCTCCAAATGCGTGAAGCGTGAGATGATCTTCTCCTTCAACCGCACAGGCTTCATGTTGCTGGTATCGATGACCTGGGTGGCCGAATTTTTCAGTTCATCCAGCATTTTGCGCTCCAATCGAATACCGTCGAGCGGCATGCCTTCCGGAGCGAGCGGATGGCGGCGACGGCTTTCCTTGTAACGCTGAACAAGCACGGAGTCCGTGGCATCCAGGAACAGAATCTCGCAGTGGATGGTGAAGTGGTCCTTGATGTAATTCAGCGACTCCGATAAAGCGGTGAAGAATTCGCGGCCACGCAGGTCGATGACCAATGCAACCTTGCCGATCTTACCCTTCGATTGATCGATCAGCTCCGCGAATTTCGGAATGAGCACCGGGGGCAGGTTATCGACGCAAAAGAATCCAAGATCCTCCAGACTTTGTACGGCCAAGGTCTTACCTGCTCCCGACATCCCGGTGATGATGATCAGGGTGGCCATGGATGATGTGTTGCTGCCGCGGTCGGCTGCTTCCAGCATCAGCTTTCCCTCCCTTATAAGTTTAGATCAGACGATGTATGGTGAATAATACTACGAACGCAAGTGCAAACCGGCTGCGCCAACAACGCCGGCGTCGTTGCCAAGCTCAGCTGGAACGATCCGTACGCCGCGCTGAAGCGGTTCCGGCGTCAGTTTAGCAAATACGGCACGAACTTCATTAAACAGAATGTCCCCGGCTTTGGAAACGCCGCCGCCGATGATAAACGCTTCGGGATTTAACACGGCAGCTACGGCTGCCATGGATTTGCCGAGGTAATAGGCTGCGCGATTCACGATGCGAATGGCGACTTCATCGCCCGCTTTCGCAGCATCAAACACTTCCTTCGCCGCAATGCTCTCCACATGCGCAAGGGAAGTGCGATCGCCGCGCTCAACGGCATCCTTCGCCATGCGGATAATGCCGGTTGCCGATGAAACCGTCTCCAGACAGCCCATTTCGCCGCATCCGCATTGAATGGCTTCCAGATCAGGCACGACCGAGATGTGCCCAAGCTCGCCGGCCATGCCGCCAAAGCCTTGATAAATTTTGCCGTTTACGATAATGCCCCCGCCCACGCCGGTTCCGAGCGTGTAGCATACGCAGTTCTCCACGCCGCGTCCTGCGCCGCTCCAAGCCTCACCCAGGGCAGCCACATTGGCGTCGTTGTCTATTTTGACGGGCTTGCCGAGACGCTCTTCAAGCAGTGCGCGAATCGGTACATCTTTAAATCCTACATTCGGTGCCAGAATGATGATGCCTTCACGTATATTCGTAAACCCGGCGAAACCAGCTCCCACACCAGCAAGTTGATCCCAGCTGTATGGCGATTCTTCCACAATGTGACGCACATATTTCTCAATGTTGTCGATAACCGTGTCAACGCCTTTGGCTGTTTCCGTCGGCCCTTCGTACTTCTGCAGAAGATGCCCTTCTTCGTTACATATTCCAACTTTAATAGCTGTTCCGCCAAGATCGACACCGACGTAGATGTTCTCAGACATGTTTCAAGCCACCTTTTTCCTTCTATATTATAGATTGCTCCTACTGTACCCACTATAATTGAAGGCACTCCTGCGGTCAAGAGAAGACAACCGGACGTGAAACTCGAACCAGCCCTTTAAATTCGCATGTGTAAACGCATACACTCACATTCGAAATCGCCCCTGTTTGTTCATAATCTTGCTTCCCCAACTCCCCCCGATAAATCCAACATGACAAAAGTCACTCCGAAGTGATGACATCCTTTACTAACGGCAACTCCTTCGCTTTCGTATGATGAGAACAGATCATTTCGATTACGGAGGAGCGATTCCATGACAAACCCAATCCATGAACCTATTGCAGAGCTGCGGCAGGTAACCAAGATGTTCGGGAGCAAAAAAGCCGTCAACCAAGTGTCGTTTACGATAGAAAAAGGATCCATCACAGCCATTCTCGGTCCTAACGGGGCCGGCAAATCAACCGCCATCTCCATGATGCTGGGCCTTAAGGACGCCAGCGAAGGCAAGGTTCTCCTGTTCGGCCAAAGCCCGAAGGACTTGAAGGTCAGAGAGAAGATCGGCGCCATGCTTCAAGAAGTCAGCGTCATGGACGGGCTTCGCACACGCGAGATCATCAACCTCATTCGCGGCTATTATCCGAATCCGCTGTCGCTTGACGACATCGCCCTGCTAAGCGGGCTCACACCCGAAGAGCTTAACAAATGGGCCGTTAAAATGTCCGGCGGCCAGAAACGCAAACTCAGCTTTGCGCTGGCGATTGCAGGCAACCCCGAGCTGTTATTCTTCGACGAGCCGACGGTCGGCCTGGATACCTCGGCACGCCGGTTATTCTGGCAGACGGTGCGCAAGCTGGCCGATCAGGGAAAAACCATCCTGTTCACCACGCACTACCTGCAAGAGGCGGACGATATGGCAGACCGCATACTGCTGTTCCATCAGGGTCAGGTGGCTGCAGACGGCACGCCGGAAGCGATCAAAGCCAAGCTGACCCGAAGGTCGGTCTCCTTTATCGTGGATGCAGACCACCGGCAGGTCAAGGAGCTGCTGCGTGAAGTACCCGGCGTCACCGATGTGTTTGAGAACAATGGCCGTTTGAACGCCGTCACGGATGATACGGACACGGCGCTGGCTGCCTTGTTCCGGGCCGGGCTCGCCGTACGCGACGTTCGCATCGATCAAGGAAGTCTGGATGAAGCATTTGACCTATTAACGATGGATCAAGGGGAGGCCGTATAATCATGACAACCTGGAAACTGATTACCTTACAATGCAGAATGGAATTGCTTCGAATGGTACGCAATCCGTATTATATTTTCTGGTCGCTGGCGATGCCGATCCTGTTTTATTTCATTTTTACCCGCGTCGTGAATACGGGGGCGGACGATGCCGGACAATGGCAGGCGCATTATCTCATGTCGATGGCATCCTTCAGCGTCATGGGGACCGCCATCATGTCCCTCGGCATACGACTCGTTCAGGAACGAGTACAGGGCTGGGCCGTATACATGCGTGTAACGCCGCTTCCCGGCAGCGTGTACTTCTTCGGCAAAATGTTTGTGCAGACGGTTATGCATCTGCTCTGCATTATCGTGATTTTCGTAGCCGGCTACCTGATTAACGGCGTCTCCCTCACCTTCGGACAGTGGCTGCTCAGCGGACTGTGGATTCTGATCGCATCCGTTCCGTTTCTTGCCATCGGCACCCTGATCGGCTCCATGAAACGGGTCGATACGGCAAGCGGCGTCAGCAACGGCATCTACTTGGGACTGGCCGTTACGGGCGGGATGTGGTTCCCGATCGAAGCGATGCCTTCCATCATGCAGGCCATCGGCAAGTGGATGCCTTCCTACCATTTCGGCGGAGGCGCCTGGTCGATCGTGCGCGGAGAAGCGCCGGGCCTGGACAATTTCATGGTTTTGGCAGGATATTTGGTCGTATTTATGTTACTATCCACCTATATTCGGAAAAAACAACAAGCCGATTAAGGAGATAGGATGATGGCTTCATGAAAAAATTGAAAGAGGCAAAATCCGCGGGGTTCGAGGTGTTTCCAACGCAGCTGGGGTTTTTCCCCTATTTATGGCTCATTTATATGTCCCTTCCCGTGATCAACATGCTGCGCGAGGAAGGCTGGAAGATGGGGATCGGCTTTGCGCTGATCGGCTTGTTTCTTGTCACCTACCGCCAGCTCTACTTCGCCGCGGGTACCCCTCGTTTCTTTGTGTGGCTGGGCATTCAGATGTCCATCATTTTCATTCTCTGCATGTGGTATCACCCGACCTACATGTACATGGGCTTTTTTACGGCCAATTTCATCGGCTGGTATACCGACCGGCGCAAATTCACGATATCCCTCGTGCTGTTTGGCATCATCGAGACGATTCCTTTAATCAAGAACGCGAGCATGCTGGGAAAGGATCTGCTCTTTATGATTCCTTTCTTTCTCATCATGCTGTTTTCGCCCTTCGGCATCCGCTCGCTGAACCGGCGACAGGAGTTGGAGAGGGAGCTCGCCGAGGCTAACGAGCAAATCCGCAATCTGATTAAAGGCGAAGAGCGGATGCGTATTGCCAGGGATCTTCACGACACCTTGGGTCATACCCTGTCTCTCATCACGTTGAAGAGCCAGCTTGTGGAGAAGCTGGCGGCTAAGGACCCCGTGAAGGCCCAACTGGAAGCCCGGGAGATCCAGAATACCTCGCGGGCTGCGCTTCGCCAAGTGCGTGAACTGGTATCCGACATGCGGACCGCCACCCTGCCCGAGGAATTATTGGAGGCCCAGATCATTCTGGAGAGCGCCGATATCCAGCTGGTCTCCACCGGTGATCCCAAGCTGGAGGGCATATCCGACTTGGCCCACAACATTCTGAGCCTCTGCTTGCGGGAAGCCGTGACCAACGTAGTGAAGCACAGCCAGGCAAGCCAGTGCCGAATCGACATCGAGTCGCTGGATAATGAATGGCGGCTGTTGGTGGCGGACAACGGAATCGGCCTTAAGGGCAAAGATGCTGGGGCATCCAGTACCGACAGCAATGGCTTGAAGGGGATGGCGGAACGGCTGTCCCTCATCGGGGGCACCGTTGAGGCCGTCTCCGGGCCGCAAGGCACGAAATTGAGCATTCGCGTTCCGATCATCATCAAGAACCGGAAGGAGGACACCACCCATGAGCATCAAAGTGCTGATAGCCGAGGACCAGCGAATGCTGCGCGGCGCTCTGGCTTCCTTGCTTGATTTTGAAGACGATATCGATGTGATCGGTCAAGCCGGCGACGGCGAGGAAGCCCTATCGCAGATTGCCATCCATCAACCGGATGTTTGCTTGCTGGATATCGAAATGCCTGTGCGCAGCGGCCTCGAGGTGGCGGAGGAAGTAAAGCGGCGCGGGTATGCCAGCCGGGTTATCATCCTGACTACGTTCGCCAGGCCCGGTTATTTCGAGCGGGCCGTACAGGCCGGCGTCCAGGGCTACCTGCTCAAGGACGAGCCCAGCGAACGGCTGGCGGAAGCCATCCGGAGAGTGATGGATGGGCGCCGGGAAGTTTCCCCTGAACTCGTATTCGGGACGTTGTCCGGTGCGGGTGCCAACCCGCTTACCGAACGCGAACGGGAAGTGCTGCGGCTGGCCGCAGACGGAAACAGCTCCAATGATATCGCAGCGAAGCTGCACTTGTCCTACGGAACGGTCCGCAACTATATGTCCGAGATTCTAAGCAAGCTGAATGCCAAGAACCGGATCGAGGCCATCTCGTTGGCGGAAGAGAAGGGATGGATATAGGCCGGCAGCCCCTGGAAGCCTTTGCGAGGCGCGAGCGGTATGGCTTAATACGGTTTGTAAACGACCGTCCCATAGAGAAACAGCCCCGGGCGTGTTCATTGCCCGGGGCTGTTTTTATCACGGTATCAATTGAATAAAGCTTCCTCTATGGTTTGCATCATTTCAAAAGCGCCGTCGCTGGCATTGGATGCCACGACCAACGTATGCCCGGTGTCCGGATAATACGCGGATCGGAAATTCACGCCAGGGTCGTAGCCCATGACATGATATTTGTACACATTTCCATTCTTCTCGGTGATCCAGACGCCAAGCCCATATTTCAGGTCACTGTCCGGGTCGTGCGAATGGGCAGCCAGCAGCTGCTCCGTCATCGATGCCGAGAGCAGCGTATTGGACAAGAGCCCTCTCCATAGCTTTGCCATGTCCGGCGCCGTCACATACGCCCCGCCATCGGCATAACCCTGAATCGGAATGGCATACTGATTCGTTCTCCACGTACCGTCCTCCTCATCGATATACCCGTAAGCCGTATTCGCGGGCAGGCGATCCAGCGGGAAATATCCCGAATCGTTCATGCCGCAAGGCTCAAAGACAAACTGCTGGACATAATCGGGGAACGACAGGCCGGCATGCTGTTCAACGATCAGGCCAAGCAACACAAAGCCTGCATTGTTATAGTGGAATCTCTCGCCGGGTTGAAATTTCATGGGCTCATTCTGGAACAAAGGGAGAAAGTCCCTTCCACTCCGGAGCGTATACATCGGCACGGCCTTCCACAAATCCTCAAAGTCGTCCATGACCTCTTCATCAAAGTAATCCGGAACGCCTGAGGTGTGGCTCAGTAGATGAAACACCGTAATCTCCGGGCTAACATGCGGCAGGCGAATATCCAGACACTCGCTCAGCTTGCTGTCCAGCGACAGCTTGCCTTGTTCAATAAGCTGACAAACCGCAATCCCGGTGAACAGCTTGCAGCCTGAAGCGATGCCGAACCTGGTGTCCGCTTGATTCGGGATGCGGTCGGCCCGATTGGAATAGCCGAAGGCGGCATTCCATATGATGTTGCGATTTTGATCCGTTAAGAGCACCGTTCCCGAAAAATGGCTGTTAGCAGCCCATTCCTCCATTTTATGTATCATCTGTTGATCCCATCCTTTATCTAGGATAGGCATATTTTAACATGAATGAGTAAAGGGGATCCCGGTACAAGACCAGTTTAACGAAAAAATACCCCGAATTCCGGAATTGCGTTCCGCCCATCAGAGGGAACTCCGCTCATGTCTGCGCTGCACCAACTGCGTAACCGTGAGGCTGAAACGTTCCGGATCCACCGGCTTCAATAAATAATGGCGGGCATCCCACTCCGGCGAATCCGCGGCTTCGGCCGTCACATAGACGATATGAACGTCAGGCTCAAGCAGTACCAGTCTTTCGCCTGCTTCCAGCCCGGTCATTCCAGGCATATCGATGTCCAAAAATACAACATCCGCCTTGCAGGATCGCCATTGCTCTATTGCATCCTGAGCCCGAGTGAACATGCCTGCCACCTGCAGGCGCCCATCACGTTCAATGAGCCGCTGCATATGCATCAGCGCCGGATTCTCATCATCAATCACGATGGCTTTCATGTCGTCAATCCCTCCCCCTATTCGTTGTTCGTCACATCACGGACGAGAAGAAGGCACCTCAAAGCTTACGGAAGTACCGTTCCCGGGCCGACTCTCAATTTGAAGGCCTTTGCCGTACAGCGTAAGCAATCGGGCGTGTATGTTTCGAAGCCCCACGCCACCATCCGAATCGGACGCGGCGGAGAGCAAGGCGTTAACCTTCTCCTCGCTCATGCCGACGCCGTTATCCGAAACGGAAATGGTAATGTGCCCTTCGCGTTCATGAATGGAAATATGGACCGTTCCCCCGGATATCCGCTTCGTAATCCCATGCCGCACCGCGTTTTCCACGATCGGCTGTATACTGAGCGGCGGTACCAAGGCATCTAATGGCGCATGAACATCATATTCAACGGTTAAACGATCCTCGAACCGCGCCTGTTCCAGGAACAAGTAAGACTGCAATAAGGCCATTTCCTTCTGCAGCGGGCCAAGCTGGTCGCGGTTCTGGAAGTCGAAGCTGCCACGCAGATAATGGCTCAGCTCGATCAGCAGCCGCGTCGCTTTGTCCGGATCCGTATACAGCACGGCCAGAATGGTATTCAACGCGTTCGACATGAAATGCGGCTTGATCTGGGCTTGGAGGAAAGCCATCTCCGCCGAAATGGTCTGCCGAACGGACCGCCGGAGCTCCAGCAGATTCCGGACCCTCGCTCGCAGCTCATCGGCTTCCACCGGCTTTCTCAGGAAATCGTTCGCCCCCGCCTGCAGGCCTGTTCGAACATCGTCGGGCAAGCTTCGGGCTGTCAGCATGAGCATGGGCAGCTCGAAGAGCGTGAATTGCTGCCGGACCGTCAAGCACAGCTGCAATCCGGACATCCCCGGCATCATCCAGTCCGTGATGACCAAATCGATCCCTTGCCCCGACCGGATGTGCTCAAGTGCCCGGGCTCCGTTGCCTGCGGTAATCAAATGGTAATTTTCCGCCGATAGTAGGCTGCGAAGCACCTGCAGATTAACCGGATCATCGTCAACCAGCAGCACGGTAGACCCCTTCGAATGCTGCCTAGGCTCATCCTGCTCGGGAACGCGTTCCTTTGCCGCGGCGACCAGGACTTCCCCCGTTCCTCCGAAGCCGGCCAATGTTGCCTGCGGGGGGATTTGCGTAGACGGCAGCGTAAAGTGAAAGGCTGAACCCGCACCGGGCATAGACTCGGCCCAAATCTCCCCTCCGCCCAGCTCTACCAGTTTTTTCGTAATGCTCAGTCCGATGCCAGTGCCGCTATATTCCCGATCGGATGCATATCCGATCTGATCGTAGGATTTGAACACATCGATCAGCCGCTCCGGTGAGATGCCGATCCCCGTATCCGTCACCGATATCCGCACATGGCCGTTCAGCGCATGAGCGGTGACCTGTACCGTCCCCGTCTCCGTGAATTTCACTGCATTCCCAAGCAGGTTATACAGAATTTGCCGCAATCGATCCTCATCGGTATCCAGCCATGGCAGATTGTCCGGCCATTCCTGCTTCAGGGAAAGCGGTTTGCCCGCGGCAAGGTGCGTCACCACTTCGAGCACGGATTGGGTGACGGCTTTCAGGTCGACCGGCTGCCGTTTAAGCACAATCTCCCCATTTTTCAATTTGCTAAAATCGAGAATATCATTCACGAGCGTGGATAACCGCTTGCCGGTGGACACAATCATGGAAAGCTCCCTGGACTGTCGATCGCTTACGGAGCCTGAGCTTCCGTCCATCAGGGACTGGGCAATATTCACGATGCCATGCAGAGGCGTTCGAAGTTCATGCGATGTATTCGCCATAAATTCGTCCTTCAAACCATCCAAGGTCAGCAGTCTTCGGGAAAGCTGGTCTACGTCGGTAAACGCCCTGGAGAAGCGCTGAGCAAGCAGCATCGCCTGCGTTACCACAAACAGCAGCATCTCAAGCGGAACGATGGCCAGGCTGTTGTAAACTCCCATTAAGCTGAGTACATGGACGGCAATCACCACCATAATGCTCAGAATGCCGATCACCATAAATTCCGTATCCGCAGACCTTCGCCAAATTCCCCTTCCCATCACGAACGTGATATATCCAATGATAAATACCGAGAACATATAAATGACCGGCTCCATTTTCGAGAAGACAACCGTGGGCAATGCAAGCCCGATTCCAACGGCTATCATCGTTGCCGCATTGCTTAAACGCAGGGCCCATCGGTGAACAAGGCCCTGAACGGCTTCCGCTATATACCGCAGCAAAAAATAATACACGAAGGCGGAAAAAACCAGCTGAATCCGGATGAACCATTCATATGAAAGATCGGGCCATACCGAAGACAACAGCTTCTGGCCGTGCGTAGCCACGTAGATCATCGAGGACAGACAGAATAGCCCCAGATACAGGAGCGCTTTCTCGTTCCGCTGCATTCGATACAGCAACAAAAAGTACATAGCAGGAATCAGGAAGCCCGCGAGGGTCATCAGATCGACAAACACGGCGGTTTCACGGCTCTTCATCACCGCTTTCATATCCCCGAATATCAGCGGTGAATAGATGCCGCCTGAAGAATAGATAAAGTTGGTCACCTGGACCAGGATTTCAACTTCCTTCCCGCTTATCTGGGCATAACCGACGTAGGGAATATTGTTCGGTGTGCTCCCCGCTTCCGACATGCCGGGGGAGCCGCTGGCCCCGATCTCCTGACCGTTCATAAAGATCCGGTTAGCCGTCCGTATGTTGCCGGTATGAAGGCCGTAAATGCCTTCCTCCGCCTTTAATCGAACAACCATCCTAAACGTTCCGACACCCTCAGGCCCGGACTCGCCGTTCTCCGTAACATAGCGGTTCCACTTGCCGGGTATCGATACGACGCTTGTGGGAGACGGCCTCTTCTCATTCGGTGTTCCGGGTCCAAAGCTCTCCGGGGTTAACAGCTGTCCCCGATAGAACTCCCACTCCCCGTTGAGCGGGACCCCGCCTTCCTTCGAAAAGTCCCACGCTGTTAAATCAAGTCTTCCTTGGAAAGCTTCAGGACTTACATTCGGGGTCACGATAAACCGAACGATAAACCATATGGGCAAGAGTATAACCAATGCCAACCCCGCAAACATCACGCGCCGCTTTTTGTTCATGACTGACCTACTTCTCTATATAAATGTTAGGATTCTGCCAACATAGAGCTGCAAAGCTACCCCATATATCGGCATTTGGAATCAAGATGAAGAATCCCCTATAAACTATTCTCTGCAAGCATGAAAAAAACCCTCCTGCCAACCGTGGCGAATTCATCATTTATGAATCCGATTCACGGCTTGCTAGAAGGGCTGACTTATACAATTTACATATTGGACTAATATTTCGCCCACATGGTCAGCAGAATTACCGGGACCGCAAAAATAAGCAAACCGACCCCGATCATCGCGGCGACCTGCAGCATAAATGCTTGTTTGGATGGACCGGACGGCTGCGGTATTCCGCATTGAACGCAACGATTGGAGGCAGCATATACCTTACCGCCGCAGCTGACACAAATCCCATGATTCCTCATGATTAACGCTCCTTTGCTTGTTAAAACAACATCGACATCAAGACATTTCTATATCGGTTAACATGCTGTGATGAATCGAAGCCCGGCCGACCGCCATTAAAAAGCAATCATGGATGCCGGATTTTTATTTGTGAATATTATCACATAAATACGATCACAAGTAAAGACATGAATCGTTTATGATCCATGTTATCGGAACCTCCCCCTTCTCCGGATAAGATCAAACCTGGAACCGGCACAAAACCAGGAAGCCTGCGGCTCCCTGGTGTATGCTTCTTTCCTGAAATCTAATCCGGACCACCCTGCGGGGAGGGGGGTTATTTGTTCTTGGCATGCAATACCAAGTTTCCTACTCCACCAATCGCAAACAACAAGGAAACGATTCCGAATCCCCATTGCCATGAGCTTCGATCCGTTATGAAAACAACCACCAAGAACGCTATCGCGGCCAAAAAATTAAGCAGTGCCACGATCAAAAATTCTTTTTTCTTCATTGTTCATCCTCTACATTCCTACAGAATCAAGTCTGTCCAGTCTACGTGCCGCTGTCGTGATCATATCATATTTTGGGCTGCGAAGTATGATTGCTTATTCAGGCTACCGTATAAATGTTATCGTCTGCTCGGTCCACGGCGCACCATCAAAAGCCTTCGCCACTCCCTGAGCAACAATCTCCGCCTTCAGCACGTATTTCCACTTCACCGTAGCCGACCATGCTCCTTCGAACAGAAACGGACTCAATCTGATTTCATGTTCGCTGGCCCAAGCCGCCAAGACCCTTTCCCCATCGATCGTCATATCGAAGCCCTCTTTGAACCATGGATGCTCCTGATCCTTGGAAACACCCGGCGCGTTCATGTTCACATAGAGCGAGATGTCGTCGCACAGCTGCAGCAGGCCAAACTGCCTGTGAATCACGGCTTCGCCCGGAAACGAATAATGATCACGCAGCCGTTTTTGCCGATCCAGCTCTTCATGATAGAATTCCACCAGCGGCGCTTCGGTGGCGTTTTTCATAAATGACGCGAAATGAAGGCTGCAGAGATACCCTGCATACGGACTCATCGCTTCGATCTCATCTACGCCCCTGGTATACATCAGCATCTTCGGCATGACCGGATAATCGATAAAAGTGAACGGAGTCCGGCTTGCATCATTCCAGATCGGCGTATCATCCATCCGAAGCCAGGCGCGGTCATGCTCGGTTATAGCCAGCAGCACTTCTTCCCTAACCGTCTCATCCATAAACAGCTCTCTCCGAAAGCCCCGGGCCACATCGCCGGAGAAGCGGCCATGGTCGTCCTGGGTCGTCATAACAAAAGCATCTTCCGTCTCGCGAATGATCATCCGATCATCTCCCTTCGATTCGTCCTTACCCCAGATAAGCCTTTCGTTTCATCACGGCAATGATATCTCTGGACTGGCCTTGATGCACGCTCGTATCGAAACACGAGATCAATTCCCAGCCGTCAATCCCGTAGCTGTTCAGTAAATCTTCGAATTCTTCTTCGTTCACTTTCCCCCCAAGGAATCCTCCGGTTTTGTATTTCAGCGTTTTGTATTCCCATTGATCCATAGTCGGCATCCCCCGTTATCCCATTGATTTTGACAACAAACCTCGAGACCTTCCAACCTGCAGACATCCATCAGTTCGTATCCCCGACATAGCAAACCGCTGAGCGTCCCGCTTTATCCATCAGCGGCTTGACCAGCGAGCGGGGATATATTCGTATCCCATCCAATGAAGACAAATCGATCCATTCCACGCCCACCTGGTATTCATCCGGGTTATGTCCTTGAAACAGATCCCCCTCATCCGCCAAACGGCATTCAAAATAAAACTCCACTTGGTGCACGTCGGAATCCCATTCCGCGAACTCGTGGTTGGACCCTATGTATTCACGGACATGCAGCAGATCTTGAACTTCCACCCTGCGCCCGATTTCCTCCAGGCACTCCCTAACCACGGCTTGCACCAAGGTTTCGCCCTTCTCTTGCCCGCCGCCAGGGAACAGATAGAAGTCCCCCCATTGGTCTACATTCTTCGTTAAAAGGATTTGGTGATCTCGGACAATCATCGCTTTGGCCGAGTTTCGAATCGGTTTCATGGGCAATCTCCTTATCGTAACGTTTCTTTCTATTTTCTATTGTAGCAAAAATAAATCCTCTATAGGCGAACCCACTGTCTGCATATTGGTACAAACCGATAACAAGCCGGTATACCATGAGCATGCTCAAAGAATACCGGCTTGTTTTGCGCTGGAAGCATAACTCTCGGTCCGGCTCTTTTTGCTAGCGCCTGTATGAGCCATCCTTCCGCTTCTTTAATACGATGACCGCCACGCACCCAACGATCAACAGGATCAGCCCTGCGGCAATCCAATCCTTGATGACCATCCACGAAACACGGGCACCCCCATACTCGCCCTCATAATGAGCCATAAGATAGCCGGCCTGCGTCTCAACCGCTATGGCGGTTTCGGGGGCGATTCCCTGGACCGCATAGTATTTCGTACCCTTCGGGTACACATTGGAGAAGTTACCGCCGTAGGTCCCTTCCCGATCCGTATGGTAGGTGACCTTTCCCACCACGTCTCCAAGCGCAGACGCTTCCACGGGATTTTCCGACATGACATAGATCTTCCCGTCATTCACGACAAACGAATAAGCCCATGAGGCAAGCGCAGCGGGCGATGAACACATGACCAACAACAGAAGCGTAATCAGCGATATTTTCATATACCTTTCCGTGCGAAGAAAATTCGGCATGGTCCACCTCGGATATCAGAGTCATGTACCTTCGTTCGTAACGGGAGGCTATTTCACCTGCTTGCTCCTGCCATCGACGATCAGCTCGATGCCCGGCTCGTTCGTTCCGCCGGACATACTGTAGGAAGGGTCCGGCTGATCCAAGAAACCGTCAAAGGTTTCGCGAATCTCTATCCGGCCTCGCGGCCGAACCGTAACCACCTTAGGCTCGAAATCAATCGTCCTTCCGCCAATATCAAGGCTTAGCGGGCGTACCGTTACCTGCCGCTCGGTGCCGTAACTGTAAATTTGAATCTGGCAGCGTGCCAGAATAGCCTCGTTCTCTGTACGATAATCGCATTTGCTGTCTTTTTTGGTATAGGCGACGCTGGATATTCCGCTCGAATTGAAATTCGCCACAAACATGACGGACTCCGATACGAATGGAAAAACGACGATCCATGCGACACAGCCGATCATTACCCGGCTCAAAATCTTCGGATAAAGCGGGCGATAAATGCTCGTTACCCGCAGAATGCCGATCGTCAATAAGATAAGACCTGCAATAACGGGCAGATGAAGACCATAGTTGCCTTGCTTAGTCCATGGGGAAATCCCTGCCCAGCGGAACAGATCATCCCCGAACGAATAGCCCAGATGCTGATTGGAAATGAAGAGCAAACCCAGGATGATGGCAGAAATGGAGAGGATTTTGCCTTTCAGTTGTATCTCCTCCTCGACGAATCCATTTTCCACATTATAACAAATAAGAAGACCCGTGGTAACCTGCTTTAATCCGCTTTATCCACGGGTTTTATTCTCTACGATAGCGAGCCTTGTTCCACTCTTGGCCTCATGCAGCAGCTTCCGGTCGCGATGAATGAGACATAACAGCACGTGAAGGAACACAACTGCGTCCAGCAGCAATATCCCCAGCGCGTACATCGCAAGCAGGACATTAGAACCGGTAACATTAACCGTAATGAACAAGGCATGGAACCCGCCCCATACCACATAGAGCAGGCCGTTGCGGACAATCACTTCCTTCAGCTTCAGATGTTCGCCCGCTCCGCGGATCTGGACCCGGACGACCCATTTCCCCAGCGTCTGCCCCTGCATCATATAAGGCAGCACGATATAATATAAAATCACGGCAAAGAAGTATGCACCCCTCACGTTTATTACGGTCAGCACGCCAATGATCGGCAGTATGACCGCTGCATCAATGCCAAAAGCAATGGCCCGGCGCGTATAACTGACCCGCTTCTGCGACAGATCCACCTTCTCATCCAGACGATCCAGGCGGGGCAGGTGATTTTTCATCCAATCGGCCAGCACGAGGCCCATCATTCCGCCCAGGGTATTCATCAGCAGATCGTCCACGTCAAACAATCGGTACGGGTGATCATAGAAGCCGTAAATGCCGGTCACCTGGGTTACCTCAAAGAACAACGACAAGCCGAACGAGGCCGCCAGACACGCAACCCAGGACGCTCTCGCATAATAACGAAGGAACATGCCGAACGGCACCACGAGTAAGACGTTAAACACGACCTGCAAGAAGGCTCTCTCCTTCAACAAATGCGTGTAAGTCGATGGCACGCCCCATACCACTTTGGTCTCCTTTAAGATGTCCTGTATGAAATTCAGCGGCATCCACTGCATAACCGAGGCCACATCCATCGGAGCATTATGGCGCGAGGCAGGCAAAGGAAGGAGCACAAGATACACTGCGTTCATCATGTACAGCAGGAATAAATACAGCAGAAATCCCCGGAATTTATTAAAATAACCATATTTGCGATACTGCACGATCAGAAAGGGAACTGCGCACAGCAAAGCCGCTATGGGAAAGGTTAAAAATGCATAGGATATCGGAAATAGATAGGCTTCCAGCATGCTCTCGTTCACTCCCTCCGTGATGTTCTACTTATAAAGTACAGGACCAAGTTTAAATGACGGGGATCCCTTCGTTTAAAATGCGTTTAAAAAACGCATAACCGCATCAAGGCCGACATGCCTGTCAGCCTCGCGCGTCGCAAACCGAATAACCCACACCATCAGTGTGGGCAGGTCACCATATACAAAGACGCATGGATTCAATGTCATCGGAATAACATGGTCGTTATTCCCGCCTTACGCGTTTATGTTGGCGGGAGTCGGCCCCAGTCCTGCTTCCATGAAGTCCCGTTATTCCTTCCGTTTGCCGACGGCTTTTCCAAAGCTAATCTTTCGCGGAAGTCCCAGCTTGAATTCTTCACGGTGCCCATTCCACTCTATCTGGATCGTTAGATCCTTGTTCGGGTTCATCATATCGAGCAGATGCGCCAAATCCAGCCCACCCTTGGTCTCCTTCATGGCAGCATGGTCGGTCCCCACGACGATTCCGCCTTCCTGGAAGCGGCCCGTCATGTCCTCCAGCCGATAGTTAATCTGCCCATGTTCCAGAGGCTCCTTCCCCGAGTACTGAAGCTTCAGCTTTCCGCCAAGCGCATCCTGAAACACGGTAAGCTTCGCATTGACCCTATCCTGATGGGAAACGACATAAGTCGCTTTCCAAGACTCACCCTTACCTATCAAGGTCATGGTTTTATTTCGATTCACGGGACACCCCTCCTCACGCGGAACGACCAGCTATCTCGATTAGGCTTATATACATGATAACGAGCAAAAGAATGAAATGGTTTTTCAACTTTTTAAATAATGGAGGATTGTTGGTGGTCATCATCGACTCGGACCGGATCTGCCGCGCTCCGTCCGATACTCCATAATCCAGCAGTCCCGCAGCTCTCCTTCATGCCGTTCATGCTTCTCCAGCAGCCTGACCTTCCGAAAGCCGCACTTCTCGTAACAAGCGATGGCCCGTTCATTCCAAGCCTGCGGGTCCATCACGATTCGGTCGGCCTGCCTCTGAAACACGAGGTAATCCACCATGGAAGTCATAAGCTTCGTACCGATGCCTCGATTCCAATAATCCGGCTCCCCGATGAATTGATCCGTGGCGAATGTTCTGCCGACCGCATCGTTCCCGTCATACCCATACTCGCCTAACGTATCTTCATCGAGAAGATAGAACTGGATATACCCGATCGGTTTCCCCTCATATTCGATAATGCAGCGAGTCTCATCATCATCCACATAGAAATGCTCCCGCACCCGCTCCACGTCGTGAGGATTGTCCCGTCCCTCGTAATACTGCAGCACATCCGGATTGGACAGCCAAGAAGCTAAGGACGTTTCATCTTTCTCCTCCAGCTCGCGAACCGTAATCGGCCCTGCCTCATATACCAGCATCGTTATTCCTCCATCCTTCTCATGGGATCATCCCATTGTTCGTTTCAGATTACATCCGCAACCATCGTAATAGAGGTTCCGCACATGCCTGCCTCCTGGAATCCGAAACGCTCATACAATTTCATAGCTGCGGCATTGTCCGGAGCGACGCTTAACGATACCTTTTGAATCCCCCGCTCCTTCATCCCTCTGAACAATTCCTTCATCAGGGCGGTTCCTAGCCCTTGCCCGCGGGATTCGGGAATCAGCGCCATGCCCAGCTCCGGGATGTCATCGCTCACGTAACCGAACCCTTTGTTCCCTTCATCAAAATACCGGATGGTAATTGAGCCTGACGGCTTCCCTGCTGCATTCACGGCAATGTAGCCCAGATCGCCCGCGCGCCCCCAGTCCTCCACGTATTTTTTCATGAACGGCTCCTCAAGAATATCCCGGCTAAAAGGCTCCCCTCCCTCGGGCACATACAGGGACTCGTACAGCATCTCCCGCAAAAAGGGTGCGTCCTCCCGGCCTGCGACTCGAATATGATATGAATTCATGTACATCTCCCTTTCCGCCTAGATCATCTCTGTCAGCGCCGTCCGTAACGCGAGTCTTTCCGCAGCCAAATCGGACCGTCCCGAAATGATCTAGAATCATCTCCATCGTTCCTCCATACCGACCCATCCAATCGTTCGGCCTCAATTGCAATCGAATAAAAAGACGTCCCCAATCGGAACGCCTTCGGATCTGTATTGTATGAATTGGCGATTCACCGGACTAATCCTTCCCTATCAGCCGGTATTTTTTCGTTTAAACTATTTTGGAGCCCTGTTTATCAGAATGGAACTCCCTCGAAGTACACCACCTCGGCCAGCCGAATATGCAGTGCTTTGTTGTCCCCGATCGTCAGTTGGACATGGTCGACCACCACACCGGATAGAATCCCCTCTACTTTTCCCGCGGTGGTCATGATGACCACCTTGGCTCCTTTATGCCGGAGCAGATGGTCAATAAATACCGGTTCAACCAACGTTGCGTAGTGCATCGGCTGCGGGATTGCCGGGGTCCGGGGCGCGTAATACGGCGGTATGGGCTGGAGCGGAGGGTAGGCATAGTATCCCGGTGCATAACCTGCAGACGGCGCTGGATAACCGGCTGTGTTGACATGGTTGTTCAATGTAAGACCTCCCTTGCGATATGAATCCTACATCTTTATGTATGACCGGAAAGGGCCCGCTATGTTATCCCCCTCATATTTGTATAAAAAAGCAAGGATGGATTTGATCTCAATCGCCGCCCGTTACGCCTTCTGAGCCATCAACTTACTCATCGCATGCCGGTGCGGTATACCCGATGAGTTGCAATCAAAAATGACCTCCGGGCAGCTGTGAATCAGCCAATCGTGATAATGCATCATAAGCTCTCCGGACTTCCAGTCATAAGCATACGGCTCATCCTCGGGAGGAGGCGCAATGAACGGCTTCTGCACGAATACATTCAGGCAGTGGAATCCCTCTGCCGAGGTGAATTTTTTGTAATTGGCAAAAATCTCCTCGCGATACTCGGGTCGGATATAATGCAGCACGCCGCTGGAATACAGCACGTCAAACTCCGAATCCAGACGGTAATCCGATATGTCCGCCTTGAATACGTTCACGTGTACCCCGATGTGATCGGCCAATCGCTTCGTTTTCTCGATCCCCGCATCCGAAATGTCGAATGCCGTGACCTCATACCCGTTGCGGGCAAAAAACACGGCATCCTTCCCTTCCCCGCACCCGATATCCAGCAGCCTTACTCTTTTTGTCGGCGGGATCATTTCAAGCACCTGATAACAGGCTGCGTTCGGTTCCGTGCCCCAATAGTACTCCGGCGTTTTGTACTCTTCTTCATAGATGCTGATCGGCTTGCCCGTCGAAGAATAACCAAACAGCTTATCGATGCTGACGTCCAGCAGCCGGGACAGCTCCGGAAGCAGCGCGATATCGGGCATGGTCTGCCCGGTCTCCCATTTGGATACCGCCTGGAACGTAACGCCCAGCTTATGCGCCAATCCTTCCTGGGTAAGTCTTCGTTCTTTACGGTAACGATTAATATTTTTGGCCAACATGTCTCTCATATGGATCACGCTCCTATATAACCACATTGTAGGGACGTTGCGCGGGGCATACAATAACCTGGTCATTGAATCCCGGAAGAATTCAACCGCCCGTTGAAATCATCCAATTCCAGGAACTTGGCGATGCAGGCGTGGTACAATAAACCTGTTTGTAACACCACTATCGAAATCATAAGGGAGAACGCTCGTGAACATTAGAAAGCTGAATACTCATGAAGAAACGCCCCCTATGGACCTGCTCCTTCTTGCGGATCCATCGATAAGGCTTGTCAAAGAATACGTAAACCGCGGTCACTGCTATGTCGCTGAAGAAAGCTCACAACCCATCGGGGTCTATGTCCTGCTGCCCACCAGACCCGATACCATCGAGCTGGTGAACGTTGCCGTAAGCGAGAATCTGCACGGCCGGGGCTATGGCAAACAGCTCGTGAATCATGCCGTTGATCAGGCCCGGGAGCTCGGATATGCCACGATTGAAGTAGGAACAGGAAGTACCGGGGTGGCACAGCTGGCGCTGTACCAGAAATGCGGATTTCGAATGACAGGCATCGACCGGGACTTTTTTGTCCGTCATTATGATGAAGAAATTTACGAGAACGGCATGCGGCTCCGGGACATGGTGCGGATGTCCTTAGATTTGTAAGGTGATTCGGGTTGTGCTATGCACCGTTCCTCCATTCGGTGAATAGGCTATCGCATATTGATTTTTGGAGGAGAACCTATTGAGCATGAGTCACAATCCGAGACATCTCGCTTGGCACGAAACACTGGAGATTCATGAATTAACTGCCTTTCAGGCGAATCACTTGATGGCGTTCAAGATGTCAGTGCATGATATCAAAGACCCGGAGCTCCATGGACTGTATATGGAAGCGATTCAAGGGGTTGAACAGAACCTGAAGGAGCTTCTGCCTTATTATTCGGAAGCGCCCACGGGAACCCGCAGTCTCTCCGGTCCCGATCTGACGGCGTATTACGCAGGTCATCTGCTGGGGTTTGCCAAAACCTCGGTCTGAAGCTACGCCATTGCCATTACCGAGGCAGCAACTCCAAGCGTAAGAGAAACACTTCAGAAGCAGTTGAACAAAGCCATTGAACTGCACGGAAAAATCTTCTACTTCATGTATGCGCGCGGCCTGTATCCGTCTTACAATTTGAAGCAGCTGCTGGAGAATGACGTGAAAAATGCGAACAAAGCGCTGAGCTTGTAACTCAGCAAAAAAAGCCCCTGGCTAAACAGGTACGGATTTTACGAGATGTTCTCTCGCAAACCCGTCCGCCGTATAGCTCTGGGGCTTCTTCTTTCCAATAGATAATCCCTTAGGCAAGGAATTACTTATTCAGCGTCTCGCTCCAATCATGGACCATGTGGCCCTCGAGATATTTCTCGCAATCCATAGCGGCCATACAGCCTGTTCCTGCAGCCGTGATGGCTTGGCGATAACGCGTATCCTGAACGTCGCCGCAGGCGAATACGCCCGGGATGTTCGTCTCGGTCGTTCCTGGTTTAACCAGGATGTAGCCGGTCGGATCGGTTGTGATCTGATTGCCGAGGAAGCCCGTGTTCGGCGTATGTCCGATGGCCACGAACACGCCTTCTGCTTCGATCAATTCTTCCTCGCCCGTTTCGTTGTTGCGGACCTTCAGCCCTTTAACTCCGGTTTCGCTGGTTACCACCTCAACCGGCGTGCGGTCCAAAGCCCACTGGATCTTCTCGTTCTCGCGCGCGCGATCCTGCATGATCTTAGATGCACGCAGCTCGGTGCGGCGGTTCACCACCGTTACGCTGGAAGCGAAACGCGTCAGGAAGCTGGCCTCCTCCATTGCGGAGTCGCCGCCGCCGATGACAATGATTTTTTTCCCGCGGAAGAAGAACCCGTCGCATGTGGCGCATGTACTTACGCCCCGTCCAACGTTCTCCTGCTCTCCCGGAATTCCGAGATACTTCGCGGAAGCTCCCGTCGAGATAATCACGGACTCGGTCAGAAGCTCGCCCATACCCTCGACATTCACCTTGAACGGACGCTCGGAGAAATCAACGGACTCGACCCAGGCACTCTTGAACTCTGCACCGAAGCGTTCCGCTTGTTGACGCATATTATCCATCAGCTCGGGACCCATGATGCCCTGCGGGAATCCAGGGAAGTTCTCGACCTCCGTCGTTGTCGTCAGCTGGCCTCCCGGTTGCATTCCTTCGATCACGAGCGGCTTCAGGTTTGCGCGTGCCAAGTAGATGGCTGCCGTCAATCCGGCAGGTCCTGTTCCGATTACGATTGATTTGTACATAGAATACGGCCTCCTTTAAGGTGTCGATTTCTGTTGCATGCTATTATCCTATTCAGGACTTACGGAATCTTCATGTACCATCATGTACCAAGGTCTCCTAAGTATCCGAATATGGGCTCTTACTTAAATGTTTTCCGTAAATGGCCGGAAACTATCATCCGGTTGTGCTTTCGTTTCACATACGCTATCCATTTGACGTGCATAACGGCTCACGGTGGATGGGGAAATCCCGTAACGGACAGCCACCTGTTCATAAGTCAGGGTACGTCCGCGCTTCTTGGCCGTCAGATATTCCAATGCCGCTGCCCAGCCCTCGACATTCCGAATGTTCGGAATATCCGGGTACAGCCGGCTCAGGAATTCGGACCAGAGATTCTCCATCTCTTTTTTCCAAAAGGCGTCAACCCGCATGTCCATGGTTTGCTCGGCCTTCTCCAGCACCGCCTTCCAGGAAGGCAGCCAATCCGGCAGCACCTCGCGGGTCTTGCCCACGGATGAATCGCGATCTTCGCGACGCTCCTTCAACCGATTGCTTGCGGCCTCCATCTGCTGGAGCACCAGGCGGGCGGCATCCTTCAGCTCCGCGTCCTCTCCCGGCTCCTGCAGGAACGATTGCAGCGCATGCTGCACCTCTTCATCGGCTATCAATTCCAGCGTCCGGATCACCTGCAGCTTGGTCTGGGGATCGCCATGCCGGAGCGCCCAGAAGAACGATGAACGAATCAGCGGATTCTGCTTCGCTTCCTCCGTCAGTTTATCGCCGTCATGCTCCCAGCGTTTGAACTGCTCTTCGAACGGAAGGTGATAGTGGTAACTCACTTTCATCTGATCGGTACCGGTTTCTTTACGCTCTTGCAGCTGGGCCAAATAGAAATCCGGAATCACCGAATCTCCGTCCAGCTTCAGCGCCTGCCGCCAATATTTCTCGGCCTTGTCGTAATAACCGCTGTTGCAGGCCGCAACGGCCGTATAATGATACAGGCTTGGATCTCCGCTAAACTCATCCTCTTTCAGCAATCGGCGAAAATGACCGTAGGCAATTTCGTGCTGCCCCAATATGCCCATCGTCGTCGCAAGCTTAAACACATGCTCCAGATGAAAAGGAACCGTTACCGTTAGCATGTCCATCAATCGGTCGCGCTGCTCCTGATTTCCCTCATGCTGAAAGAAGATGGCCAGATTGCATAAACCGTGCAGATTGCCCGGCTCCTGATCCAGCACCTCGCCAATGGTGCGCTTCGCGGTATCGAAACGTCCCATATAGTAGTAAGCCAGGGCCAAATTATTGCGAGCAGCCAGAAAATCCGGATTATCCTTGACGATTTCCTCCAACAGCTTGACCGCTTGGGCGAATTTCCCTTCCTCCAGCAGTGCCCGGGCATGCTCATGCTCGACCACGCCTTCGCGGCTCTTGATCCGGTTCAGCTTGGCAGGACGATTCAGCTCGTAATGGAGCAGCTCCATCATTTCCTCGGCCTCATCCAGAAATTGACCGTTAGGATCTTCCTCCAGGTAGGTGACAAGCGCTTCTTCCGCCTTCTCAAACTGTTCCATATTGGCATAATTGTTCGCCATATAGAAATAGCATTCCGTCATCAACGGGTCAACCTGCTCCAGAATATGAGCCAGCACATCGTTGGAAGCTTTATAATCTCCCGTCTCTGATAATATACCCGCCATATTGCAATGATTCACCGGATTATCGGGTTCATATTCAACAGCTTTGCGAAAATATTTCAGAGCCTTGTCATATTGGTAACGATCAAGCGAACGAACCGCGCGATCGAAGAAGAAATTAGCATTCATTTCGATAGATATAACATTGTGGGGGTCACTGGACCCATATGGATGACCATTCACGAAAAGCAAGGCACCTCCTTTAACTTGCTCCTCTATCCACAACAGTATAACACAAGTTACGACGTCATTTGCAGAAAAAAGACACCAGTTTACACACCGGCGTCTTTGAATAAAGTGGCGATCGATCCGCCCTCGATGATAATGTGAGTGGCCTGGGCCAGCATAGGCGCAACAGACAGCACCTTTAACCGCATCTTGCAGTGATGGTCCGGGAGCACGATGGAGTCCGTGACCACGATCTCCTCGATATGAGCATGGTCGAGACGGTCAAGTGCTTCACCGGAGAACAGGCCATGGGTCGCGCACACAATGGCATCATTGGCTCCCCGTTCCTTTAAGCTTTCCACCACCTGCACGATGGTGGTTCCCGTGTCAATCAGATCTTCGATAATAATCGGCGTGCGTCCCGCCACGTCCCCAATGACATGGGTAATAACCGCTTCGTTATGGGCAGGACGCTGCTTGACCATCATGGCAAACGGCGATCCTAGGCGGCTCGAAAGCTTCTCGGCCGTCTTCGCCCGTCCGGCATCGGGAGAAACGATAACCGGATTCTCGATATTCTTGGACTTCAGATACTCCGTAATCAAATCCAGCGCAGTCAGATGATCCACCGGTATATTGAAGAACCCCTGGATGGCAGGTGCATGCAGATCAATGGTTATCACGCGGTTGGCACCGGCTGTGGTCAGCACGTCGGCTACCATTTTGGCCGATATCGGCTCTCGCGGCGCGGCCTTTCGTTCCTGTCTGGCATAACCGTAATACGGAACAATGATGTTGATCGTTCTGGCGGAAGCCCGCTTGGCGGCATCAATCATCACGAGCAGCTCTACGAACATTTCGTTGATAGGGTGAGAAAAGGACTGCAGCAGAAAAACGTCGCAATTGCGGATGCTTTCTTCATAGTGGACATAAACCTCGCCGCTTTGAAAGCGGGAAATCTTGATCTTTCCCAATTCAACGCCCAACTGCTGGCTGATGCTGGCGGCAAGCGCCGGATTGGAAGTTCCGGCGAACAATCGTAATGAACGATACATGAGGACCTCCTGACGAGAGTGGTTAGTAGTCGGCCGATGCAACGATGGATTGAAAGCGTTATCGTCAAATCAGGCCGTTCCCGCCTCCGCAACCCGTCGAGGGTAGTCTGGAGGGGAAAACAGCCGTCTGCAATGAACCTGTTTGCAATTAGTGCTTGTCTTTATTATACATCGTTTCCTTCCACATTCCAAAGCACCATATTATACATCGTTTCCTTCCACATTCCAAAGCACCATCTCCCGCTTCCGGTTACGGAAGGTCGCAAGCTCCCGAACGCCAAGCTCCGACAACAGTGCCCGGGCCTGATCCAGATGCTCGCCAAGCTTCATGGGCTGATGAGCATCCGACCCTAAAGTCAACGGAATGCCCAGCTTGATCGCTTCCTCCAGCATTCGCCGGCTTGGAAACATCTCCTCGCAGGCCTTCGATAAACCGGATGCGTTCAGCTCCATCGCCTTCCCGCTCCGGGCCACGGCCGCAAGCGCTGCTTGCTCCAATGCGATCACGTCCGGCTTCTGTTCGGGGCCCGGCCCATAACCGAACCGCTTGATCACGTCCAGATGGCCCATGATATCGTAGAAGCCGGTTGCGGCAGCCTTTTGCACCGCATCATAATATTGTCGATAGACTTCAAGCGGATCCTTGCCCTCCCAGCCCTGGGTCTGGCGGTAATCCGTGATGTCCCATTCGCCAAGAAAATGAACCGATCCGATGACATAATCCCACGGATAGTCCTTCACGATCCGCTCAATCTGTTCTTCGTACCCCTCAATATAGTCGCCTTCAAGACCGATCCGAATGTCAATCTGCCCTTTGTAGCGTTCCTTCAGCTGCAGGCATTCTTCCACGTAACGCGGCAGCTCATCCATCGGCATGGCCATCTCCGGATAATACGTTTCCGGGTTGACGTGAATCAACGGCATATGATCCGACAAGCCCAATTGATCCATCCCGAGTTCAATGGCGCGTCGTACGTACTCCTCCAGCTGCCCCTCAGCATGCCCGCACCGGGCATGGTGGGTATGGTAATCAATATGCATCGAGCAGGCCTCCTAATCGCGGCGCGGCCGTTCATGGCGGCGGCTCAGCTCATCCATGATCTCATCCAGCGGGAGCTTCCGCTCCTGGAGAAGCACCAGCAGGTGATAGATCAGATCGCTGATTTCAAGCTTAAGCTCGGCATTGTCTTTATTTTTGGCGGCGATGATCGTTTCCGAAGCTTCTTCGCCCACCTTCTTAAGGATTTTGTCCACGCCTTTATCGAACAGGTAGGTCGTATAGGCCCCTTCCGGCCGTTCCACTTCACGCTGGGCAATGACCTCTTCCAGCTCGGCAAGTACCGCGAAGCGCTCGCCGGGTACCGCTGTACCTTGATTAGCTGGCTCGCTCTTCTGCCCTTGAGCGATAATCTCATTGTGGAAGCAGGTCGTTTGTCCGGTATGACAGGCAGGTCCATTCGGATTCACCTGCAGCAAGAGGGTGTCTCCGTCGCAATCGTATGTCATCGATACCACGGTCTGTACATTCCCGGAAGTTGCCCCCTTATGCCACAGCTCTTCGCGCGAACGGCTCCAGAACCAAGTCTCGCCGCTCTCCAGCGTCAATCGCAGCGATTCCCGGTTCATATAAGCCATCATCAGCACCTGCTTGCTCTCTGCATCCTGTACAATCGCCGGCACCAGGCCCGCGGCATCCCAACGGATATGCTCGCTGACTTGCTCCAGGGATAAATCTTTCAACATATCTTCGCTCACCGTATATCCACTCCTTTTTGGCTAAGCTGCAACTTGAGATGAGGGATCGAGATTTCTTTATAGTGGAAAATCGTGGCGGCAAGACCCGCATCCGCCTTGCCCTGAGTGAATACGTCATAGAAGTGATCCTCTTTGCCGGCACCGCCGGACGCAATGACCGGGATCTGAACGGTCGAGGCGACGGCCGATGTCAGCGGCAGATCGAAGCCGTCCTTCGTTCCGTCCGCATCCATGCTGGTCAACAGAATCTCGCCCGCACCCAGGCTTTCCGCCTGCTTCACCCAATCAAGCGCCTTGATGCCGGAAGGCGTACGTCCGCCGTGCGTGTACACTTCCCATTCTCCCCACGCATCGTTGTACTTGGCGTCAATCGCCACGACGATGCATTGGGACCCGAATTTGCGCGCCCCGGCGGAGATGAGCTCCGGCTGCTTGACCGCCGCCGTATTCATTCCGATTTTATCCGCGCCTGCCCGCAGAATCCGCTTCATGTCCTCCACGGACGAAATGCCTCCGCCCACGGTAAAAGGAATGGCGATTTCCCCTGCCGTTCTCCGAACGACTTCTTCCATCGTCGCCCGGCCTTCGACCGAAGCCGATATATCCAAAAAGACAAGCTCATCTGCGCCTTCCCGGTCGTAGAGCGCCGCCAATTCCACGGGATCGCCCGCATCGCGGAGATTCACAAAGTTTACGCCCTTCACCACCCGGCCGTCCTTCACGTCCAGACAAGGTATGATCCGTTTTGCCAGCATGCCTTTCCCCTCTTCCCCTATATGAACTCTATCGATCCATGATGATTCGAACAGACACTGGTTCAAATCCTCATTGGATTCGCGTAATAGCCTCTTTCAGATCAATATTGCCTGTATACAGCGCCTTGCCCACGATCGCTCCGCCTACACCGTCCCCGCTGTGCGCGCTGAGCGCCAGCAGATCGTCCAGCTTCGTCACGCCGCCCGAAGCGATGACCGAGCGGCCGCTGGCTTTGGCCAGCGAGACAATCGCCTCTACGTTTGGTCCTTGCATCATTCCGTCGCGGGAAATGTCGGTGAAGATGAAGGTTTCCGCTCCTTTGGCCGCTAATTCTTTTGCCAACACCTCGGCTTGAACCTCCGACGTTTCCAGCCAGCCTCTCGTTGCGACGTATCCGTTGCGCGCGTCGATGCCGATGGCCACCTTATCCCCGTATTTGCCCAGCACCTCTTCCGTAAAGACGCGGTCTTCGATCGCTGCCGTGCCGATGATAACCCGGCTGACGCCGAGCGACAGCAGCCGCTCCACATCCGCCAGCGTGCGCAGGCCTCCGCCTACTTGAACCGGAACCTGGACGCTGGATGCAATCTTCCCGATAATGTCGTCGTTCACCGGCTGACCTGCCTTCGCGCCGTCCAAATCCACGAGATGAATAAATGTGCCGCCCTGCTCTTCCCACGATTTGGCTACCTCGAGCGGATTGTCATTGTACACCGTTTCTTGATTATAATCGCCTTGGACCAGCCTGACGCATTTGCCGCCGCGAATATCGATTGCCGGATATATGATAAAAGAGGACATCCCCATTCCCACTTTCCAATTGGTCTATTCGTTCGTCTTACGTTAAAGCCAAAAAATTGCGAAGCAGGCTCATCCCAAGCTCACCGCTCTTCTCGGGATGGAACTGCATGCCGTACACCGAACCGCGGCCCACGATGGCCGTTACTGGCTGACCGTAATCGGTAACCGCCAGCAAATCAGCCTGAACCTCAGGAAGAACATGATACGAGTGGACAAAATACACATGACCTTCCTCAAGTCCCGCAAACAGCGGGTGCTCCCGCTTCTCGAACTGCAATGAATTCCAGCCCATATGCGGCACCTTGTAGTCCCCACCCGCAAACCGCACAACCGATCCGGGCAGGATATCCAGCCCTTCATACTTGCCATGCTCCTCACTCCGGCTGAACAGGAGCTGCATGCCGAGACAGATCCCCAGCAGCGGTTTTCCCGACTCCGCTGCTTCCTTCATGACCGAGTCCAGTGCGGCTTCGCGGAGCTGCTCCATGGCATCTCCGAATGCGCCGACTCCGGGCAAAATGATGCCATCCGCCGCCAGAAGTTCCTCCCGCTCCCCCGTAACGAGCGGCTGATACCCAAGCCGCTCTACCGCTTTGCTCACGCTGTGCAGATTGCCCATGCCGTAATCCACGATTGCAATGGCCATCGTTTAGAGCACTCCCTTCGTGGACGGTACGCCGGTCACCCGCGGATCCACGGTGGTCGCCTCATCCAATGCACGGCCGAGCGCCTTAAACACCGCTTCAATCATATGATGGGTATTGTGTCCGTAATGAACGATGACATGCAGCGTGATTCGGGCCTCCAGCGCCAATTTCCACAGAAATTCATGGACAAGCTCGGTATGAAAAGAGCCTACCTGCTGCGAAGGATACTCCGCCCGGTATTCAAAATGCGGGCGGTTGCTGATATCCACGATGACTTGAGCAAGCGCCTCATCCATCGGCACAAACACGCTGGCATAACGTTTGATGCCTTTTTTATCGCCCAGCGCTTCGCGGAACGTCTGCCCTAAGCAGATCCCGATATCCTCCACCGTGTGGTGGTCATCGATCTCGATATCGCCCTTTGCCTTGACGCGAAGATCAAACTGGCCATGCTTTGTGAACAAATCAAGCATATGATTCAGAAACGGTACATCGGTCTCCAATTCCGAAATGCCGGTCCCATCGACATTGAAATCCAGGGCAATGTCGGTCTCATTGGTTTTGCGGCTCACGCCGGCTGATCTTGCTGCTGCATCCAAACTGCTCACGTGGATTGCCTCCTCTATACGGAATATTTATGATGAACAAATGATGCTTGTTCTGGTCTGATTTCTTATCGTTCTTGTTCAAGCCGGATTTCGATCGCCCGGGCATGGCCCTCAAGCCCCTCGCGCCGGGCCAGCTCCATGATCTGTTCGCCGTCGCGCAGCAGCGCTTCTTTACTGTAGTAGATCAAGCTCGATTTCTTAATGAAATCGTCCAGATCCACTGGCGATGCGAACCGTGCCGTCCCATTCGTCGGAATGATATGGTTCGGTCCTGCAAAATAATCGCCTACCGGCTCCGAGCTGTACGGTCCCAGGAAGATCGCGCCTGCGTTCTCGATCTGGCCCACGATCGCCATCGGCTCCTCCGTCACGATCTCCAGATGCTCCGGCGCTAAACGGTTAATGACTTCAATCCCTTCCTGAAGGGATTCCGTGACAATCACGGCGCCGTAGCTGTCCACGGAAGCACGGGCGATGTCCCGCCGCGGCAGCAGCTCAAGCTGCCGCTCTACTTCGGCGGCAACGGCTTCGCCCAGCTTTCGGGAAGGCGTCACGAGAATGGCCGATGCCATCTCGTCATGCTCAGCTTGGGAAAGCAGATCCGCTGCAATATACGAAGCATCTGCATGTTCATCGGCCAATACCGCAATCTCGCTTGGACCGGCCAGGCTGTCAATATTGACTGCGCCGTACACTTCACGTTTGGCCAGGGCAACGTAAATATTGCCGGGCCCGCAAATCTTATCCACGGGGGAAATGGTGTCCGTGCCGTAGGCCAATGCCGCAATGGCTTGTGCTCCTCCTACGCGGTAGATTTCCGTAACGCCTGCCTCCGCTGCAGCCACCAGAATATAGGGATTGATTCCGTCCTTCCCGCCGGTTGCCGGGGGAGTGACCATGACGATTTCGGGCACGCCTGCCACTTGAGCCGGGATCACGTTCATCAGCACGGATGAAGGATAGGCTGCCTTTCCACCGGGCACATAGACACCGACGCGTTTCAACGGACGAATGATTTGTCCCAAGATGCTGCCGTCCGGCTGTAGATCCATCCAGGAATTCCGCTTCTGCTTCACATGAAATGCGCGAATGTTGTCTGCCGCGGCTTGTATCGCCTTCACGAACGAAGGCTCCACATGATCATAAGCTGCCTTGAGCTCCTCATCCGTTACGCGAAGCTGACCTGCGGTCAGACGGACACGGTCCAATTGTTCGGTATGCCGCAGCAAGGCTGCATCTCCTTCGGACCGAATATCCCGCACAATCGCCTTCACGACTTCATTCTGCTCTGGTGTGCCGTAATCATTTTCCCGTTTCAGCTCAAAGTCCCGTGCTGACACTACCTTCATCTTAATCTCCCCCAATCCCGCTCCATCATGTTACATGCATAGCGTTTCTTAATGAATGAAGGATGATCCATTCGATCATCCATGCTCATCCAGTTGGTGCCTTATTTCTTAGCGCTAAATATTCGCTCCCTCAGACATAATGACCGTTTGCAGCCGATCGCACAATGCCTGAATTTCATCATTCTTCATCCGATAACTGACGCGATTGGCAATCAGGCGGCTTGTAATTTCAAAGATGCTGGTCATCTCTACAAGTCCGTTCTCTTTAAGCGTTTGGCCTGTTTCCACCATATCCACGATCCGGTCTGCCAAGCCGATGAGCGGTGCAAGCTCGATGGAACCGTTCAGTTTAACCACTTCAACCTGCTGGCCCTGCTCACGGAAATACTGTGAAGCCACGTTCGGATATTTGGTGGCAACCCGCTGCCTGATGCCCGGCTTCCAGTCCGGCAAGCCGATGACCGACATCCTGCACCGCGCAATGCCGAGATCAAGCAGCTCATAAACGTCCTTGTTCTCCTCCATCAGCACGTCCTTGCCGACGATACCGATATCCGCCACGCCGTATTCCACATAAGTCGGCACATCCACCGGCTTCGCCAGAATAAATTCCATTCCTGCCTCCGGCAAGGGAATGACCAGCTTGCGCGTCTCATCCACGTCGAGGGGTATCGGAAGTCCGGCTGAACGGAACAGCGCGGATGCTTTTTTATATATGCGCCCTTTGGGCATCGCTACTTTCAACGTTTCCGCCACGTTCGAATCCTCCTGACCTTAAACTTATATGATAATCGTATAGATCCGCTTCCTATCGAAGGGTAATGACCTCTCGGTATCCTCTATTGAGCAGACTGCCGGATACAACGGGTACCTCGGCATCTCGGATATTGGCCGAATCCGGTATGATCGAAGTGATGACGGAATGTCCCTGCGCCCGAAGTTCTGAGGCTTTAGCCAGTCCTTCCTTTCGATGGGAAGCCGTGTACCGGATCAGAATGGGCAATTCCTCGACAATCTCCTCTCCTTGCACCCCATCGAGAATGCGATTGGTCTTGAGTGCAAAGCCTGTTGCCGGAACGGCACGGCCAAACTGCCGAAGCAGCTTGTCGTAACGACCGCCGCTTGCGACGGGAGAGCCCAGCTCCGCAGCATAACCCTCGAACGTCATTCCCGTGTAATAGGAGAAGTCCCCGAGCATCGTCAAGTCAAACAGAACATGTCTGGAGACGTCGTAAGCCTCGAGCACTTCCCATACCTTGCTCAGATGCTCGATAGAAGCTCTCGCGAGTTCATTGCTGCTAATCTCGAGAGCTTGCCCAGCAATCTCCCTGCCTCCGCGCAGCTTCAGGATTCCCTCCAGCTGGTCCTGCTGTACCTCCGTCAGGCTCAGGCTGGCAATGGTGTTGCGGTATCCGACGTAGTCGCGGTTCAGCAAATCCTGCTTCAGGCTCTCCTGATCCTCCGCCCGATCCGGCAGCACTTCTTGAAGCAGGCCATTCAGATAACCCATATGACCCATCGCGATTTTGAATTTCTCCACGCCTGCCGCCTTCAGGGATTCGATGGCCAGCGCAATCACTTCGGCATCGGCTTCCGGCGTATCATCGCCCACAAGCTCGACGCCGGTCTGGAAGAATTCCGCTTCCCGCCCCGCTTCCTCCTCAATGGCGCGAAATACATTGGCATGGTAAGACAAACGCACCGGAAGCGGCTCATCCTTCAGCAGCGAGGACATGACCCGCGCTATGGGAGCGGTCAGATCGGAACGCAGCACCATCGTCGTTCCGCGTTTATTCAATAGTTTAAACAGCTTCTGGTCCGACGTAGAGCTTGCCACGCCTACCGTATCGTAATATTCCATCGTTGGTGTCATAATCTGCCGGTAACCCCAGCGGTCCATGCATGCAAGCACTTCGCGTTCAATCCGACGCAGCTTGGTGACCGCATGAGGAAGATAATCACGAACACCTGCCGGTTTCTCGAAGCCTTTCGGTTTAGACATGACGCTCCACCTCAAATTCAGTAAAAGTCTTTAATATGGTAAAGTGGTACCTTGCTAATAAATTAAAGGATATTGGCTATATTACCATGAATCCTGCCTGATCGTCAATGCATACGCATGCGTTCTGCTATGTATCGTTCTCTGTCGGTACCCGCCTTACGCATCAATAGATCCGTCTAACTTCTGGGTATAATTGTAACACAAGAACGGACCAGCGTGGCTTGCTTGTCTAATTGGCTGAACCCCTGCATAGATCCGGATGGCGCCAATAAAAAAACCGCCCGGCAGCCCGGACGGCTTTGCTTCATGATGAAGGATAAGAAGTTTTAACATTAGGCCTGATGTTCCTATAGATCGACCGATTTCTTGCTGTCGCCCGTAACGGTGTCTTTTCTCTGCGATGGTGTCGCAGGTGCTTTCGAGGATGGCTTCAATGATCGAGGAACGCTGCCCAGCAGCATCCACGACCCTGGAATCCACCGGAACACCGTCTGCACCACTAACGCACTGACGATCAATGCCGTTACCATCCCCCCGTATATCCAGATCAGATAATCATCGGTTACCGGATTCAGCTTCGGATCGAATTCCCGATACAGGAACAGCCAGAGCGGGTGCACGAGATAGATCGCGAAAGACAGCTCGCCAATCCGCGTCAGCACTTTTACGATGAGTTTCCAGCCGCTGCTATACAGCCAGCTCGCCAGCTGCATCAGCACTATCGCGGAGAACACGGTGTGCAGATTCCACAACAACTCGTACAATAGGGAATCATATTTGGCGCCATGCAATCTCTGATTGTACCAAATCTGCACATGCGTCAGCGCCATCGCGAGCCAGCCGGCCCATAAAACGATCGTGCCTGCTCTTTGACCAGAGGTTTGCTTTTTCCATGATGACGTCAGCCAGCCCTTGAATTTATCGTAATTCATCGCCAGATAAGCGCCCAGCATATAGTAGGCTAAATACGAAATGGCCAAGCTGCCTTTAAACGTGTACTGCAGCTCGTATTTGTTCCAGATGATGAAACCCCATTGCAGCAGGAATCCGATCGGCACCGCCCACCTTACGAGAAACCGTGAGGATTTGAACAGCTTGAGGAAGATCGGAAACAGAATATAGAACTGCAAACTGATAAATACAAAGTATAAGTGCGTATAATTCTGCCCTCGAGCCAAGCGTTCAAAGAATAGCGGCATCTGTGCCCATAGATCAAACGAACTGTTCAGCATCCCGTTCTGATACATCCGCACAAAGAAGTAGATGATCGAGAACAACACGTACGGCAGCAAAATGTACAAGAGCCGCCGTTTGTAGAAGTTTTTGATCAAGTCCTTGGTCAGCGGCCGGTCCGCATAGTTATAGAACAGCACAAAGCTGCTTAGGAATATAAAAGAGGGCGTACCGTATTTAAAGAAAATATTCAAAAAATTAATAATATAATAGAATCGCGAATCAATCGCATCCACCGTTGCAAATGAAGTCGCATGAACGTGAAGCACGCCCAGGATGGCCAGCGCACGATAGATATCGAGCTGCGGCAGCCTTTCCTTTTTGTTCAGCGTTGCACCCATGTCAGGCGTCGCCTCCTTGTTTTCGAGTTTGTTGATAGAGTCAATGTATGCGAATGGACGGGCAAAAAAGTCCCTCAAGGCCATCATACCCCGGGGACTATTGTTCGCTTTGTGTCAGGTTATCCTTTACTCATTCTACAACAATTCAGCAAGCTTGAGAACCTGACTTGTCACATTACCTCAAATTGACTCGCTTTCCGTCGATGTCCTCTTCAGCTCTCGCAATGGATTCCCGCCTACAAAAACACCTGGTGCCACATCCTTATGTACGACAGATCCGGCAGCAACGACCGCGCCGTCTCCGATCGTTACGCCAGGCAAAATCGTGGTATTCGCGCCGATGAGCACGTTCTCCCCGATCCGCACTTCACCCAAACGATATTCCTTTATTAAATACTCGTGAGCCAGAATGGTCGTGTTGTAGCCGATGACCGAATTCTCGCCGATGGTTATTTTCTCCGGAAAAAACACATCCACCATGACCATCAATCCAAACGCGGTATGCTTCCCCACTTTCATCCCGAGCATATGGCGATAGATCCAATTCTTCATAGGCAGGATAGGACAATACCGGGCGATCTGGATAAAAATGAAGTTCTTGACGCCCTTGAACGGGCTCACGGTGCGGTAGATTTGCCATAACGCGTTGGGGCCTTCTACAGGATAACGGGTAATCTTTCTGGCCATGCTGCCAAAACTCCTATTCCTCTTGAAGTCCTACGATTTCATACAGATCTCTCATATCCTTCAATATAAAATCCGGCCCGTACTCCATCAGCTTTTGCTCACCCTTGAGGGACCAAGCTACAGCGGCGGCCTTCACGCCCGCCGCCTTGGCAGACTGAATGTCCACTGGACTGTCTCCGATCATCAAAGTGGTGGCCGGATTGGCCCCCAGCTGCTCAATCGCCGTCAGAACGGGCTCCGGATGCGGTTTCGGATGCTCCACGTCGTTTACCGTAACAATCGCCGACATGAAGCGCTCCAGATCGTACTTCTCCAGCGTCATCATGGTGGAAGGACGGATCTTCGTGGTTACGATCCCGAGCGAAAGCCCGTGACGATGAAGACGCTCCACGACTTCGTTCACATGCGGGAATGGTTTGACCATGTCATCATGATGGATCGTGTTGAAAGAGCGATAGGCTTTGATAAGCGGACTGACATCCTCGACGCCCCCTGAGAAAGCCTGCAGCTGCTGTTCCAGCGTGGTTCCCATATGCGGAATGATCTGCTCTCTGGTCAACGGTCCCGGAGCCTGCGCCTCGAAAACATGCATAAACGATGAGATAATCAATTCATTCGTGTCGATAATGGTGCCGTCCAAATCAAACAGTACGGTTTCGATCATGCTGCAACTACTCCTTTTTGTCCTCCGTATCCGGTTTTATTGTCGGAGTGTCTTCTTCTGCCCGTGGTGAGGATTTGACCTCTGTCTCCTCTGCTTGGGTAACAACGTCTTTATCCGCCATTTCCTCCGGTTCTGCGGCCTGTTTATGCTGTTTAGCAGGAGCCGGCGCAGAAGACTTGACGGTTTTGTTCGTTTGAAGATCGGCTTCCGGCGTTGGACCTGCTCCCGTCTTCGTCGACACGATCGGGTCCAAATAACGCACATTGGCGCGGCCCGTCACACGGCGCACGATGATCAGCACGATGCCTCCAATGACGATCAACACGGACAGCAGCTGGGAGATTCGAATGTTGCCATAAGCCGGATCCAGGTGGCCCAGTTCAAAGCCCATCCATGTCATCGGTGCCCATAACGTATTGTTAATGAAATCGGCAAGTCCTGTGGCCCCTTGAAAAGCCAAGCTGTCCGTCCGCACCGCTTCAATAAAGAACCGGCCGATGGAATACCAGATGAAGTACCCGATGAAGAGTTCGCCTGCCCGCAGAAATTTCTGTCTGCGAATGATAAGCAGTATGACGATACCCAACAGGTTCCACAGCGATTCATATAAGAAGGTAGGGTGATGGAATACGCCCTGTACGTTCATTTGATTCACGATAAAATCAGGCAAATGCAGCTCTCCGCGCAAGAAAGACTCGCTGACAGGACCGCCATAGGCTTCCTGGTTAACGAAGTTACCCCAGCGTCCAATGATCTGGCCGGCCAACAAGGACGGCGCACAGATATCGGCAATTCGCCAGAAGTTGTAGCCTTTTCGGCGAACATAGATCAACGCACAGATAATGGCGCCGATCAAGGCGCCGAATATCGCAATCCCGCCATTCCATATTTTGAACACATCCAGGAAGTTATCCTTATAGTCTTCCCATTTAAAAGCTACATAATAAATACGAGCACCGATAATAGCGGAAGGAACCCCAAGCAAGAGCAAATCCATGAAAAATTCCTGCGGAATGCCAAAACGCTTCCCTTCGCGAATGGCCAGCAGCAGACCTGCCAAGGCACCCAGGCCCAAAATCAAGCCATACCAATGAACACGCAGCGATCCGATGGAGAACGCCACCGGATCGATGAGCAATGTTTGCATCACTTATAACCCTCCCTAGTCCTAGTCCAAATCGTCCATATCTTCAGCAATCGTTGCCGTCAGCTTGTTCGTAAACTGCAGTGCAGCATTCAGTCCCATTTGCTTCAATCTGTAGTTCATAGCTGCCACTTCAATAATAACCGCAAGGTTACGTCCTGGACGAACCGGAATGGTGACCAGAGGGATATCCGTCTCTATAATTCGTGTTGTCTCTTCATCTAATCCCAGACGATCATACTGTTTATCCTGCTGCCAGGCCTCCAATCGAACAACAAGCGTAATCCGTTTATTATTCCGAACGGCGCCTGCACCGAATAACGTCATAACGTTAATAATACCGACCCCGCGAATCTCCAGCAGATGGCGAATCAGCTCAGGCGCTGTTCCATGCAGCTGAAAATCCGACGTCTGGCGGATCTCCACCGCGTCGTCCGCGATTAAGCGGTGTCCGCGTTTGACGAGCTCCAGAGCCGTTTCGCTTTTCCCGATACCGCTCGAGCCCGTGATCAGCATCCCCACGCCATACACATCGCACAATACCCCGTGGATGGTCGTCGTTGGCGCAAGTCTGCGTTCCAGGAAACTCGTGAATCGGCTTGTCAGGATGGTCGTCGCCATGCTGCTGCGCAGCACGGGCAAACCTCTTTCATTGCCGAGCTCCACCAGCTCTTCCGGCACTTCCAGGGAACGCGTAACCACGATGCAAGGCGTTTCTTCCGTACACAGGCTGCGCATGCGTTCTTTCCGCTCTTCCGGCTTCAGCATTCCGAAGAAAGCCAGCTCCGTGCGCCCCATAAGCTGAACCCGTTCCCGCGGATGGTATTCAAAATAACCGGCCATTTCCAATCCCGGGCGATTCAGATCGTCCGTTGTAATCTGACGTTTCAAGCCTTCCTCACCTGCGATGACCTCCAGCTGAAACTGCTGGACCAGCTCGGATACCTTCACTTTCTTGGCCATGGTCTTACCCCTCTTCTTCCATTGTATGTTGACATCACAACGCAACCGGCATGCTGCACGGTTCGTTTTGGATGATATATTTCATGATCGGTTACTTTACTAATTAAATAGGACGTCACAAGCCTTGCCGGCGGTCGGTCATGCTTCATGGAATACGCCCCAACAACCCATACGTTCAATGCTTATGTATGCCTTGCTTTGTGCTTATCTTATCGAAAAAAGCCAATGAATGCAATTCTAACCGGCTATCCGATAGCAGGACATTGGACTTATCCAGGAGTGAAGCTACGCTGCTATGGCATACTGCGACTAAAAAACAGATGTTCTATTACTAAAGATAACTCTCTTTCTATATCGACAATTGGTTGTCTGCTTTACACACTTTTACTAGGACCACTTCTACCGTCTGCTAGAATTGCCTGAACCCTTCGGATAAGGGCAGAAACTGCCTAGTTTTATGTCTTTTTCTCCTAAAAAAACCGCCCCTTGAGGGGCGGTTTTCAAGAGATCTCGATTGCTGAAGATTAATCTTCGAGCAATACGTTCAATTCAGACTCTTTATCAAAGATATGAACTTTGTTCATGTCGAGTGCCAATTTCACATTGTCGCCTTCGCGAGTAGTCGAACGTCCGTCTACACGGCCGATAACTGTGTCGGTGCCCAAGCCGCTGAGGTACAAGAGCATTTCGTGACCAAGGTTCTCGGTTACGTCCACTTTCGCTGTGAAGATTGTGTTCGGGGAAGCTTCCAGGAATACTGGCTCTTCATGAATATCTTCCGGACGAACACCCATGATTACTTCTTTGCCAATCATGGATTTATTTTTGAGCAATTGTGCCTTACCGCCTGGAACTTGAACGTTCAAGCCCTGGGAAGTGAAGTATACGCCACCGTTTTGCTCGGACAATTTACCGTTGATGAAGTTCATGGTTGGGGAACCAATGAAACCAGCAACGAACAGGTTGTTCGGATTATTGTACAGCTGCTCTGGAGAATCCGCTTGTTGAATGATGCCATCCTGCATAACAACGATACGGTCACCCATCGTCATAGCTTCTGTTTGGTCATGCGTTACATAGATACAAGTGGTTTCAAGACGCTTCACCAGCTTAGTAATTTCAGCACGCATCTGACCGCGGAGTTTCGCATCCAAGTTGGAAAGCGGCTCATCCATCAAGAAGACTTGTGGATCACGGACAATCGCACGGCCCAAGGCGACACGCTGACGCTGACCACCGGAAAGAGCTTTCGGTTTACGCTCGAGCAAATGCTCGATATCCAGGATTTTCGCTGCTTCACGTACACGCTTATCGATTTCGTCTTTCTTCACTTTACGGAGTTTCAAACCGAATGCCATGTTCTGATATACGTTCATATGCGGATACAAGGCGTAGGATTGGAATACCATCGCGATGTCACGATCTTTAGGTGCTACATCGTTAACAACGCGGTCGCCAATGTAAAGTTTACCCTCGGATATTTCCTCAAGACCTGCGATCATACGAAGTGTCGTAGACTTACCGCAACCGGAAGGACCTACCAATACCAAGAATTCTTTATCTTTAATATCCAAATTAACGTCAATTACAGTTGCTTTATCCGCACCTGCATACTTTTTGTAAATATGCTCTAAGCGTACACCAGCCATGTGCATTTGCCCCCTCATATGAATGTTATGAAATCGAATACAATTAATTTATAATCTTATATTACCCCATAGGCACCTGACTTGCTATACACAATCTGCACAAAAAACCTATTTCCTTTTCGTCACTTTATACAATAGAAGCGTTATTTTCACCAATACCGCGTCACTGAAGCTGCGAACGTCAAGCCCCGTCTCCTGTTTGATCTTATCCAGTCGGTACAGCAGCGTATTTCGGTGAATATACAGGTGTTTGGCCGTCTCGCTCACATTGCAGTCCAATTCAAAAAAAGACTCCAGCGTCGACAAAGTCTCACTGTCCTCGAATAAGTCGGTATGTCCGGCAGCGTACTCCCGCAGGAATTGATTCCGTTGATACTCAGGAATGCTGTAGACCAGACGTTCCAGATGAAGACCGGTCGACAGATGAATATGCTCCTTGACCTGAAAAGTACGCCCGATGGTCATGGTCTCTCGCAGCATGCCAACCGTCTGCGGCAAAGCATGAAGCGCATTGACTGCCGGGATCGCCGAAATATGAAAATCGCCCACCCATTCCGTTGAAATGAGCTCGTACAGCCCCATACAGAATAAGGACAGCAAATCCTGATCGGCTTCCGAGGATGCTTCCTCTTTATCATCCGTCGTTATGCCGCCCAACAGCTCTTGATTGGCAAGGATAATCCATTCCTTATCCAGCAGCGGCACAAGAACGATATCCCCGTCAAAATAACTGCGCAACAACCGCAGCAACGCTTTATAACTTGGCGTGGGAGCATGCTCGCTCTCATGAATGAGTAGAAAGGGGACCATTTCCTCCGTCAAGCTTGTCCGAATCAGCATCTCATCCGGCAGTTCAGCAAGCAGCTCGCCGGCTTGAAGGCGCTCTTTCAACCAACCGCCCAACTGCTGGGCGCGCCGTTCTTCTTCAACCTTGGCTGCATTCTTTGACATCGCGCCTGAAGGCGCTTCCTGAAGGTTCGCCAATAAAAGAGCGACAAGCCCAATCTCCGACTCCGTCAAAGCATTGGAATCCGCCACGAGTACTCGGCTCAGATCCTGTTGATTAACGGGAAACCAAATCTCACCAAGCTCCTTATGCACATAAGCACCATCAACCATTCGTGTTGTGTTTGAGCTTGCTTTTTCCCCATGGCGATTTGAACTTGCAGCACTTTCTTCTCGACCTAATCGGTCACCGAATCGCGAGGTGATCGCCATCGATTCCGTGAGCCATAGCGATTCCTGCTCATTCAATGTTTTTAAGCCGAGTGAGGTACCCAAGGTCTGCTCCAGTTTCTGAACGATATGCTCCATCTCCACCATTGATGACTCCACCACTTTATCGTTTTTTCTTATTTTAGCATATCATCCTGCACAAACGACAATTCCTTCTCTTTAAGTCCGTGTGCCTTGGGAAATAGTTCAGTAAAAACAACACAAAAAGAGCCGTCAACAACGTTGACGACCCTTTCGGATGAGCCATGAAGGACTCGAACCTTCGACACCCTGATTAAAAGTCAGGTGCTCTACCAACTGAGCTAATGGCTCTTATTACTGGTGGAGGATGATGGATTCGAACCACCGAACTCGGACGAGAACAGATTTACAGTCTGCTGCGTTTGGCCACTTCGCTAATCCTCCAAAATATAAAGGTGGCTCGGGACGGAATCGAACCGCCGACACGAGGATTTTCAGTCCTCTGCTCTACCGACTGAGCTACCGAGCCAAACATGAATAACATTAAAATAAAGTGCGGAGTGCAACACTTCCCACTTTAATCTGTGGAAAACCGACCATTTTTATTCCTTAAGAGTAATAATGGCGGAACTGACGGGATACTCTCTCTTCGTTCGAGACTGCGAAGTCTGTGCTAACGAGGAAATGCTCCGACGAACCCGGTTATGGATTCTCATCCCTGAAGCTTGTAAATAATGGCGGAACTGACGGGATTCGAACCCGCGATCTCCTGCGTGACAGGCAGGCATGTTAGGCCTCTACACCACAGTTCCGCATTATTAAAGATGGTGCCGGCGAGAGGACTTGAACCCCCAACCTACTGATTACAAGTCAGTTGCTCTACCAATTGAGCTACACCGGCATGGCAAGGTAATAAAAATATACATGGTGGAGGCTGAGGGGATCGAACCCCCGACCCTCTGCTTGTAAGGCAGATGCTCTCCCAGCTGAGCTAAGCCTCCAGGTATGTATGGTAGCGGCGGAGGGGATCGAACCCCCGACCTCACGGGTATGAACCGTACGCTCTAGCCAGCTGAGCTACACCGCCATATAAACCTTATTGCATCCAAGTTATTCAAATGGCGGAGAGAGAGGGATTCGAACCCTCGCACCGCTTACGCAGTCTAACCCCTTAGCAGAGGGTCCCCTTATAGCCACTTGGGTATCTCTCCATCATAACTTGTATGCAGTTACAGAGATTGATTCCCTGAAAACTAGATACGAAACGATATTTGCAGCACATTGAAATATATTTTGGATAAGCCCTCGACCGATTAGTATTGGTCAGCTCCATGCATTGCTGCACTTCCACCTCCAACCTATCTACCTCGTCGTCTTCAAGGGGTCTTACTAATTGGGAAATCTCATCTTGAGGGGGGCTTCACGCTTAGATGCTTTCAGCGCTTATCCCGTCCGTACGTAGCTACCCAGCCATGCTCCTGGCGGAACAACTGGTGCACCAGCGGTACGTCCATCCCGGTCCTCTCGTACTAAGGACAGCTCCTCTCAAATTTCCTACGCCCACGACAGATAGGGACCGAACTGTCTCACGACGTTCTGAACCCAGCTCGCGTACCGCTTTAATGGGCGAACAGCCCAACCCTTGGGACCTACTTCAGCCCCAGGATGCGATGAGCCGACATCGAGGTGCCAAACCTCCCCGTCGATGTGGACTCTTGGGGGAGATAAGCCTGTTATCCCCAGGGTAGCTTTTATCCGTTGAGCGATGGCCCTTCCATGCGGTACCACCGGATCACTAAGCCCGACTTTCGTCCCTGCTCGACTTGTAGGTCTCGCAGTCAAGCTCCCTTATGCCTTTGCACTCTTCGAATGATTTCCAACCATTCTGAGGGAACCTTGGGGCGCCTCCGTTACTCTTTAGGAGGCGACCGCCCCAGTCAAACTGCCCGCCTGACACTGTCCCCGTACCGGATTACGGTACCAGGTTAGAACCTAGATACGATCAGGGTGGTATCCCAACGTCGCCTCCACACAAGCTGGCGCTCATGCTTCAAAGGCTCCCACCTATCCTGTACAGATCGTACCCAAATCCAATATCAAGCTGCAGTAAAGCTCCATGGGGTCTTTCCGTCTTGTCGCGGGTAACCTGCATCTTCACAGGTATTAAAATTTCACCGGATCTCTCGTTGAGACAGCGCCCAAGTCGTTACGCCATTCGTGCGGGTCAGAATTTACCTGACAAGGAATTTCGCTACCTTAGGACCGTTATAGTTACGGCCGCCGTTTACTGGGGCTTCGGTTCACAGCTTCGGGTTTAACCCCTAACCGCTCCCCTTAACCTTCCAGCACCGGGCAGGCGTCAGCCCGTATACTTCGCCTTACGGCTTCGCACAGACCTGTGTTTTTGCTAAACAGTCGCTTGGGCCTTTTCACTGCGGCCCCCTCGGGCTATTCACCCTACCGAGGCACCCCTTCTCCCGAAGTTACGGGGTCATTTTGCCGAGTTCCTTAACGAGAGTTCTTCCGCGCGCCTTAGAATTCTCTTCTCGCCTACCTGTGTCGGTTTGCGGTACGGGCACCTTCACCTGACTAGAGGCTTTTCTTGGCAGTGTGAGATCATGACCTTCGCTACTGTAATTTTCACTCCCCATCACAGCCCAGCCTTACGATGTGCGGATTTGCCTACACATCAGCCTCACTGCTTGGACGGACATCCATCAGTCCGCGTCACTACCCTCCTGCGTCACCCCATCGTTCATAACGGTTTACGGTGGTACAGGAATTTCAACCTGTTGTCCTTCGATTACGCCTTTCGGCCTCACCTTAGGTCCCGACTTACCCTGAGCGGACGAGCCTTCCTCAGGAAACCTTGGGCTTTCGGCGGATCAGATTCTCACTGATCTTTTCGTTACTCATACCGGCATTCTCACTTGTATGCTGTCCAGCGCTCCTTACGGTACACCTTCAACCTACATACAACGCTCCCCTACCCCTGATGCAAAGCATCAAGCCATAGCTTCGGTGGTGTGTTTAGCCCCGTTACATTTTCGGCGCAGAGTCACTCGACCAGTGAGCTATTACGCACTCTTTAAATGGTGGCTGCTTCTAAGCCAACATCCTGGTTGTCTGTGCAACTCCACATCCTTTCCCACTTAACACACACTTGGGGACCTTAGCTGATGGTCTGGGCTGTTTCCCTTTTGACAATGGATCTTAGCACTCACTGTCTGACTCCCGGATATAAGTCTATGGCATTCGGAGTTTGACTGAGCTTGGTAACCCTTGCGGGCCCCGCACCCAATCAGTGCTCTACCTCCACGACTCTTCATTCCGAGGCTAGCCCTAAAGCTATTTCGGGGAGAACCAGCTATCTCCGAGTTCGATTGGAATTTCTCCGCTACCCCCACCTCATCCCCGCATTTTTCAACATACGTGGGTTCGGGCCTCCAGTGCGTGTTACCGCACCTTCACCCTGGACAGGGGTAGATCACACGGTTTCGGGTCTACGCCCACATACTAAATCGCCCTATTCAGACTCGCTTTCGCTGCGGCTACGGCTTCTCGCCTTAACCTTGCATGGGAACGTAACTCGCCGGTTCATTCTACAAAAGGCACGCCATCACCCATAGATCGGGCTCTGACTTCTTGTAAGCACACGGTTTCAGGTTCTATTTCACTCCCCTTCCGGGGTGCTTTTCACCTTTCCCTCACGGTACTGCTTCACTATCGGTCGCTAGGGAGTATTTAGCCTTAGCAGATGGTCCTGCTGGATTCATACGGGGTTTCACGTGCCCCGCACTACTCGGGATCCGTCTCGGAGGGAATATACTTTCGGCTACAGGGC
>NZ_CP062260.1:5540000-5595000 GCF_014863545.1 Paenibacillus sp. JNUCC32
TCATGGTCACCAGATGGTACGGCTTGCCGAGCATAGACTCAAGAACCCCTTCAATCACCTGTTTGTTGGCAGGTTTCTCCGTGGTTTCGCGGTGGATGTTGTTTTTGAAAGCGACAAGCACCTTGTCTTCCCATACGGATACGGGCTCACCATCCATCAGCCATGCGTGAACCGTTACCTTCTCCTCTTTCACGTTCTGCAAAATTTGGGCCCACTGCCGATGTACAGCGGTATAATCCTCTCCGGTCCGGGAGGATACATACTGATCCATATGCTGCGGAATCTTGGCCGTTGAAGCTGCTTTCGGTGCAGGTGTACGGGTAGACTTGGCCGGTTCGCGTTGATTCGATGCAGGAACACCGTTTTGAATCAGACGCTCCAGTTTTTTCTCAAGTGCGGCTACATGCTGCTTCAACTGAGCCAGTTCTCCCGCATCGGCGGTAGAATGGGCAGCTGCGGCCCCGCCGCCGGATTGGGTAATGCCGGAAAGCTTGAGCAGTGCCACCTCAAACAGGGTTTGCGGCTGCGAGGCATATTTCATCTCACTCTGATAACGGTTGAGCGTATCAATCATTTGAAACAGCTCATCCCGGCTGAAGGCATTTGCCATCTCCTGAAACTCGGCCGGGTTCAAAACCCGATCGGTCAGCTTGTCGGCATCGGGAACCATCTTGATCATAAGCAAATCGCGGAAATAGTACAGGAGATTCTCCATGCATTTATCTGCGCTTTTTCCCTCCTGCATAAATTGCTCCACGATCTGCAGGACCAGTCCGGCATCCCCCTGCTTCACGGCGCCGGCCAGACGGCCAAACTGCTCTGAGGCAATGCCTCCCGTCATGTCCATGACCTGCCGGTAAGATACGGTACCTCCAGTGAAGGAAGCGATCTGATCCAGAATGCTCAAAGCATCCCGCATACCGCCATCCGATAGACGCGCAATATACTGCAGCGCTTCATGCTCAGCCGTAATGCCTTCTTCCCCGCAGATCTGCTCCAGACGTCCGGTTTGTTCCTCCAGGGACACCCTACGGAAGTCAAACCGCTGACAGCGTGAGATAATCGTTGCCGGAAGCCTGTGCGGCTCTGTTGTCGCTAGTATAAACATCACGTGTGCCGGCGGCTCCTCCAGCGTTTTCAGCAAGGCATTGAACGCTTCCGTCGTCAGCATGTGTACTTCGTCAATAATATAAACCTTGCGCCGCACTTCGGTCGGTGCGTATTTGACTTTCTCCCGCAAATCACGAATCTCCTCGACGCCGCGGTTGGATGCCGCATCGATCTCCTGGACATCCATGACGGCTCCGGACGTTATGCGCCGGCAGGCCTCGCATGCATTGCAGGGTTCCTCAGCCGGACCATGCTCGCAGTTCACGGCTTTGGCCAAAATTTTAGCGGCACTGGTCTTGCCTGTACCCCGTGGACCGCTGAACAGGTAGGCATGGGAAACCCGCTGCTCGCGAATGGCATTCTGCAGGGTCTGGATAATATGCTGCTGGCCCACCATGTCGCCGAACGACTGTGGTCGCCAAGCTCGATATAACGCGATATGTTCCACTATGCTTTACCCTCTTTCAACTTCCACTTCGCGAAGATTAGGAAATCCAAGGCTCACACCAAAGCCCAATCCTCACGTGCTTTACAAGTTATATTCATGGTCAATCCCAGCCTAAACGGCATGAGTCAACGGTTATATTATACTACATTCTATACTACTTTCCCCTGCCTTAGCAAAACGTTTACTTGGAAAACTTTATCCAAAGTTCACGTGAAGCATTCGCTTCAATTTAGAATCCCGCCTCGACAAAAAACACCCTTGCCAAAGGCAAAGGTGTTAAGTGCAGATATGTATACCGTGCACCTGTTATTGATCATTGCGATCCGAGCGGCAATCCTGAGCAGCAACTCGGGCTAGGCACTCCTCCGGCACAAAAGCGGTCTTGCTTATGGCTGCTTCCTTCCGGACCTGACCAGGTTCACAAGTGCTCATTGCGGAGGACCCAACCGTCAACGTTGAGCGCAGGGACCAGCCTCACATCGACAACACCTCTAACAGGAATTCAACCTCGCTACAGCGGATTGCGAGTTACAGGGCACCGCTACCTCCCCGTCTAGCACGGCGAACTTTAGTATATCGCATGGCTACCAAAAAAGCAACCGACGGAAGAAGTTGCATACTCCAACGGCCCTGCAGACAGACAAAAACCCTTCGGCCACAAGGGCGAAGGGTTTGTTTATTAGATACCGTATTTCTTCTTGAATCTATCAACACGACCGCCAGCATCCAGGAATTTCTGTTTACCTGTGAAGAACGGATGACAGTTCGAGCAAATCTCTACACGAAGATCGGGTTTCACAGAACCTGTTTCAAACGTATTACCGCAAGCACAAGTAACTGTAGTAACGTGATATTTCGGTTGAATATCTTGTTTCATTGTAGCTTTCACCTCTTTCCGCCCTGAGCCTCATGCGGACCCAGAGTTATATGGACACATAAAAGGAGTATAGCACGAGCAAATTGAATGCGCAATAGTCCATACACAAATCATCAGACAAGTCCGCAATTGGAACTACACCCTATTTTTAGCACATTCGAGTCCGTGATAGTTAAATAATCGAAGGCCGCTTTTTCGGTCTCGCCTGTCCAGCAGGGGGCACATGCGTATAGGAGCCGATCACCACATCCGGCAGCTCCTCCTGCATGATCTCGATCGCCTGCTTCATTCCGAGAATCTCGCCTTGCGCAGGCGGAATGAGGCCAAGATAGCTCTCAGGGTCAATATTCAGATTGCGAAGCTGAATCAATTTGAGTCCCGTTCGCCGGGCAAACTCGATCATGGCTTCCAGCTCTTCCTCGCGGTCGGTCACGCCCGGAAAGATCAGATAGTTAATGGATGTATATACGCCCTGATCCGTTGCGTAACGAAGAGATTTCTCCACATTAGCGAGCGTGTAGCCTCTTGGCTTGTAGTATGCGTTATAATGGGCATCCAATGCACTGATCGTGCTGACTCTCATCAGATCAAGACCCGCATCCACGATACCGCGGATAAAATCGGTCAGTCCCGCATTGGTGTTAATATTGATGTAACCCATATCGGTCTGTGCCCGGACTTCTCGCATGGCCTCTATAATGATCTTCGCCTGGGTGGAGGGTTCGCCCTCACAGCCTTGGCCAAAGCTGATGATCGACTCCGGGGTCTTCAGATGCTCCAGCATGACCTGCACCAGCTCATCCACTCTCGGACGGAAGTTCATGCGCGTCTGCGGGGAGACAAAGCCGCTGTCATCCGGCTGTTCCGAAATGCAACCGAAGCAGCCCGCATTGCAGGAGTAAGACACGGGAACCGCGCCTTCCCAGCGATTCAGGAAGGTGTTGGACGCCGTCAGGCATTCGTATCCCAGCGCACAGTTAGACAGATGTTCGTAGAGCCGGTTTTCCGGATACTTCTCCTTCAGCGTCTTAACCCCAAGCTCAAGGTCGTCCAGATCACAATTCACAGGATTCCATTTCTCGGGATCGTCGGACAAACGCGCCGTCGTATAGAAAGCGCCATCCTTCCATACGACCGCCGAGTAACCAAACAGCGGCAGCTTATACTCCTTGTCCGACTTCACGTACCCCGGCAGGCAGAGCCGGGTGTAGCCTTGCGGCAGAAGCGCTCCGACAGCCGTATACCCGTCCTCAAGCGGCATCATGTCACCGGTCTCCGGATCCATTCCGATCGCTCGGGTACTCGGCAGTCCGACCAGCGTAGCTCCCTCCGGCAAAGGTATCAATTCATCTTCCAATATCTCGACGATCATATCTCCGCTGCGGGCCAGCCCGAACAGCTCGGAATGATCGTATACATTCCCTTGTTCATCTGCATAAACCAAATACATGTTGATCTCCTATTCTCCGGTTGATTCAGGGCTTAGCTCTGAGGGGCCGTCGCCGCAGATGCACGCGATGGACGTCTGGCTGTCTGGCCCTGAGTCCCGGTTCCGCCGCCGTTGTTGGCATTCACGTCAAATGATGCCAAGAACTCCGCGTTATTCTTGCTATCACGCATTTTTTTAAGGAAGCCTTCCACAAAATCGGCAGAGTCGTTCATATTTTTGCGGATCGCCCAAATGGTATCCAGTTCATCCTTGTTCAGCAGCACCTCTTCGCGCCGGGTACCGGAGCGACGAATATCGATCGCCGGGAAAATACGGCGTTCCGCGAAGCGGCGGTCCAAGTGCAGCTCCATGTTGCCTGTGCCTTTAAATTCCTCATAAATGATATCATCCATCCGCGATCCGGTTTCAACCAAGGCTGTCGCCAGGATCGTCAAACTTCCGCCTTCCTCCACGTTACGAGCCGATCCGAAGAAACGTTTCGGACGATGGAATGCCGCAGGATCAATACCGCCGCTCAGCGTTCGGCCGGACGGAGGAATGACCAGGTTGTACGCACGAGCCAGACGGGTGATGCTGTCCAGCAAGATAACCACGTCCTTCTTATGCTCCACCAGCCGCAAGGCGCGCGACAATACCAGTTCCGCCACTTTGATATGGTTCTCCGGAAGCTCGTCAAAAGTAGAAGCAACCACCTCACCCTTAACGGAACGCTGCATATCCGTCACTTCTTCAGGCCGTTCATCGATGAGTAAAACAAACAGTTCAATCTCTGGATTGTTGGTTGAGATGCTGTTGGCGATTTCTTTCAAGAGGAGCGTTTTCCCTGCTTTTGGCGGTGCCACGATCAAACCGCGTTGTCCTAAACCTACGGGTGCAAGCAGATCCATAATTCGGGTTGACAACTGATTAGGGGATGTTTCAAGAACAAGCTTTTCTTGCGGATATAGAGGAGTCAAGGCTGGGAAGTGTAGTCGTTCCGCTGCGACGGCAGGATTCTCGCCATTCACGGCGTTGACCTGCAGCAGTCCGAAGTAACGTTCGTTCTCTTTCGGCGTCCGGCATTTGCCAGAAACCAAATCTCCGGTCCGTAAATCGAATTTGCGGATCTGGGAGGCCGAAATGTAGATATCCTCCGTGCTCGGCAAATAGTTGATCGGTCTCAGAAAACCGTATCCTTCCGGCAAAATCTCGAGTACGCCCTCCATGAACATCAAGCCGCTCTGTTCGGCCTGCGCCCGGAGAATGGCAAATATCAATTCTTTTTTCTTCAACTGGCCATAATAAGGAATCTGATACTTCTTGGCCAGCTTATACAGATCCGTCAGCTTCATGCCTTCCAAATCGGCTATTTGTAAATCCATTCAATAACCACCTATTCAATTATTTGTTTCTGTCGCAGCAGTTCCCTGCTGTCATGTAGTCTATTAGTCTATGAGAGCTTTACTAGGAGCATTACCCAAATCAGAGGGAGATATGCAGTTTCCACCACACATTTCCCTCATTTTGGTAAAAAAATCACTCTTCTTCGGTCTCACGCCACACGTCGGCACCCAGCTCTCGCAGATTGGAAACGAGATGGTCGTAGCCGCGGTCGATGAATTCCACGCCGCTTACCTCCGTTATCCCTTCAGGCACCGTCAGTCCCGCAATGACAAGGGCCGCACCCGCCCGCAGATCGGTCGCTTTGACCTTGGCTGCGTTCAGCGGGCCGCCTTCGATGATGGCAGAGCGTCCCTCCACGCGAATTTTGGCCCCCATGCGAACGAGCTCCGGAACATGTTTAAATCGGTTGCTATATACAAAATCACTAAGGACGCTGACGCCTTCCGCTTGCGTAAGGAGGCTGGTCATCGGTGACTGCAAATCCGTTGCAAATCCAGGATATATAAGCGCCTTCACATCCACATGCTGATACCGGGCTTTACCGATCACGCGGATGCTTTCGTCCAGCTCTTCGATGCCCACACCCATCTCGATCAGCTTGGCCGTGAGGGCCTCAAGATGTTTCGGGATGACGTTGTCAATCAGAACATCGCCGCGCGTAGCTGCGGCAGCAATCATATATGTACCGGCCTGAATCCGGTCTGGAATAATGGAATGTCGGCAGCCATGCATCTCGGTCACGCCCTCGATCCGGATGGTTTCCGTTCCGGCGCCCTTAATGACAGCTCCCATGGAATTCAAAAGTGTTGCAACATCTATAATTTCAGGCTCTTTCGCCGCGTTTTCGATAATTGTGGAGCCTTTGGCCTTGGCAGCCGCCAGCATAATGTTAATCGTTGCACCTACGCTGCTTACATCGAGGTAGATCTTCGCGCCCCGCAGCTCTTTGGCATGCAGGTGAATCGAGCCGTGTTCGTTGGTCACGGTCGCGCCAAGCGCTTCAAAGCCCTTGATGTGCTGGTCGATGGGACGAGGTTCAAAATTACAGCCGCCCGGCAGGCCGATCACGGCTTCTTTAAATCTTCCAAGCATGGCGCCCATCATATAGTAGGACGCGCGCAGTTTCTTGACGGGTCCGTTAGGCATCGGAATGGATTTGATATCAGAAGGGTCAATTCTCATCTGATTGCCTTCCCATGAAACTTGCCCGCCTAATTCCTCAAGGATCTCAGCATAAACAGCCACATCGCTGAGAAGCGGCAAATTATCAAGTACGACTTCCGATTCCGCCAGGATTGCGGCGGGAATTAACGCAATAGCACTGTTCTTGGCACCGCTAATTGTTACAGCACCTCGCAGTGGGCGTCCACCGCTGATCATCAATTTTTCCATAAGCTTTCGGTTCCCCCTACATCACTTCGCAGCCGGAAATGGTTCTGATGCCCGTCATACAAGAAAAACGTCGTATCGACGTTCCTAAAGGATGACAGACGCAATAAGCGTTCGTTTTCGTAGCGATTATCCGGTTGTGAAGCCTCACAATCCGCTTGCGCTTTTTGATAACTTAATAAATGAAATGGAAAAACACCGGCTATGCGGTGTGCTTTCCATTTCATTGTATGCAGCATAAGACAGCCTAAAATATCTTAGGTGATTCCTATCGTCATGTTGCGGCCACGAAGGCTACAAGCGACTTTTGTGTGTTACGGGTGATTAAGCTTGATTGTTGGAACCAAACTCACGGATTTTGCCGACAACGGTTTCCTTGATTGCCTCGCGGCCTGGTTTCAGGAATGTGCGCGGATCGTAAGCTTCCGGTTTAGCGGCAAGCACTTCACGAACAACTTTGGTGAACGAGATTTGGTTCTCGGTGTTAACGTTGATTTTGGAAGTACCCAAGGAGATAGCTTTCTTGATGTCATGCGTCGGGATGCCCGTACCGCCATGAAGCACCAATGGAAGTTTCACAGCATCGCGAATCTCTTCCATCTCTTTAAACCCAAGGTTTGGTTCGCCTTTGTAAGGACCATGGACAGAACCAAGCGCAGGCGCCAATGTGTCGATGCCTGTCTCGTTCACGATGCGCACGCAGTCGTCAAGCTTCGCGTACATTACGTCGCCGATAACGTCATCCTCTTGTCCGCCGACCATGCCGACTTCGGCTTCAACGGAAACGCCTTTGGCGTGAGCATACTCAACCACTTGTTTCGTTGTTGCAATATTCGTCTCAATCGGGCTGTGGGAATCATCGATCATAACCGAAGTGAACCCTGCATCGATTGCTTCTTTACATTTCTCAACACTTGAACCGTGGTCAAGGTGAATGGCAACAGGAACTGTAACTTTCAGGTCCTCCATCAAACCTTTTACCATGTGTACAACGGTGCTGAATCCACCCATGTAACGAGCTGCGCCTTCGGAAACACCAAGAATTACCGGCGATTTCTCTTGCTCAGCCGCTTCAAGAATTGCATATGTCCACTCCAGGTTGTTGATGTTGTATTGACCAACAGCATATTTACCTTCGAGTGCTTTGTTCAGCATGTCTGTCATTGATACTAATGGCATGGTTTCATCCTCCTATAGATGCTTAGTTTGTCTATGGTTTTTAGCCGATATAACATACGGACTTATTATACCACATCGCGTCATAAATACTAAACAAGCATTTCCTAAATTGCTGCGAAGGAACTCACATTCTGGCAAAAAAAAGAATTCCGCCCCTTGAGCAGAATTCATCATTCAACCGATGTTGTTCGCGGTCCCTTTCAGCTGCATGTTGACGGCTTGCCGCATCTCGTCGATGTCGAAGGGTTTGGTAAAATGCATCAGCGCTCCAAGATCGGTCGCTTCCTTGATCATGTCAAGCTCTCCATAGGCTGTCATCATGATCACCTTAATGTCCGGATTCATCTGTTTAATATGCTTCAAAATCTCAAGCCCGTCCATTCCAGGAATTTTCATATCCAGCAGCACCAAATCCGGGGCATGCATCTTCACGATTTCAAGGGCAGCCTTGCCGTTCGCCGCTTGGAATGTCTCATATCCTTCACTGCTGAACACTTCCACAAGCAGGATGCGGATCCCATTCTGGTCATCCACAATCAGCACTTTGTGTTTGCTTTGTTTGCTCATCCTTCCAACCTCCCGATACTTAAATCGTACAATGAGTATATGCAAACTCGAAAGTTCCTAACTTTCCCATAAACCGGCCATTATTTGTATTCGCCTGTAGATGTCGAATTCCTTCCTGTCCTAAAAAAAGTGAGAAAAAAAGATCACGAATTGGCTGTATCCGAAATCGACAGCGCTGGACAGGGATTCCGGTCCTCAGCTCCACCCTTCACGCAGCGACAAAAGAATTTGCACGCAAAAAAAGAGCCTCTTCAAAAAGAGGCTCTTCCCAATTATGCCTGATGCTGGATCGAGGCTTTTACAAATTCACGGAACAATGGCTGCGGACGGTTCGGACGGGAAGTGAATTCCGGATGGAATTGCACGGCGAGGAACCAAGGATGTCCTGGCAGCTCCACGATCTCGACCAGGCGTCCGTCCGGTGAAGTACCGGAAATACGCAGGCCCGCTTTCTCGATATCTTCACGGTATTGGTTGTTGAACTCGTACCGGTGACGATGTCTTTCGTAAACCAGCTCGTCCTGGTAGCAGGACTCCGCAAGCGATCCCGGAACCAGCTTGCACGGATACAGGCCAAGGCGCATCGTTCCGCCAAGATCCTCGATATCCTTCTGCTCCGGAAGCAGGTCGATAACCGGATATTCGGTAGCCGGATCAATTTCGGAGCTGTTCGCGCCGTTCAGACCTAAGATCGAACGGGCATATTCGATGACGGACACTTGCATGCCAAGGCAAATACCGAAGAATGGAATGTTGCGCTCGCGGGCATAACGGATCGCGCTGATCTTGCCTTCGATACCCCGGTCTCCAAATCCACCAGGTACCAGAATACCGCCGATGCCGTTCAACGTCTCTTCCACATTGTCCGCCGTAATTTCCTCGGCGTTCACCCAGCGGATCTTCACGTCGGCATTGGCATCAAAGCCGGCATGGGACAGGGATTCCACTACGCTGAGGTAGGCGTCATGAAGCGCGACATACTTGCCGACAATCGCAATCTCAACGGTCTTCTCCAGCTTGGAGACGCGCTCCACCAGATCTTCCCACTCGCTCATATCCGGCGCAGGAGTCGTCAGCTTCAGATGATTGACAACAATTTCGTCCAGGCCTTCATCGCGCAGATTCAGCGGCACCTCATACAGGGAGGACGCGTCGCGGCATTCTACGACCGCGTTAGGGTCGATATCGCAGAAGAGCGCGATTTTGGCTTTCATCTCGGTTGAAAGCTCATGCTCCGTACGGCACACGATGACATTCGGCTGAATGCCGATGCTGCGGAGTTCTTTTACGCTGTGCTGCGTCGGCTTCGTTTTCACTTCACCGGCTGCCTTAATATATGGAATGAGGGTTACATGAATATACATCACGTTCTCACGGCCAACATCGCTCTTGATTTGGCGGATGGCCTCCAGGAAAGGAAGGCTTTCGATATCGCCGACCGTTCCGCCGATTTCGGTAATGACCACATCCGAACCCGCTTCACGGCCCGCACGGAATACGCGCTCCTTGATCTCGTTCGTAATATGAGGAATAACCTGCACGGTGCCGCCCAAATATTCCCCCCGGCGTTCCTTGCTAATAACAGAAGAGTATACTTTTCCTGTTGTCACATTGCTGTTCTTCGACAGGTTAATATCGATGAAGCGCTCATAGTGTCCCAGGTCCAGGTCGGTTTCCGCACCGTCGTCAGTAACGAACACTTCGCCATGCTGGTAAGGACTCATGGTGCCCGGATCTATATTAATGTACGGATCGAATTTCTGAATCGTTACCTTGAGCCCTCTGTTCTTAAGCAATCTGCCGAGCGAAGCGGCGGTAATTCCCTTACCTAGAGATGACACGACTCCGCCTGTTACAAAAATATACTTTGTCACTGTTAAAAACCCTCCTATATAATCTCCATAACTTCAGGCGACATATGATGTTTATCCTAACCCGTTTTCCCCTGATTCATCAGAGGGACCAACAAAAACATCGCTCGCTTCCAATAATGGTGAGCGAGCTGACCTCCGACCTATTACAAACCGCATATATTGACGCTAAAATGATCCCCATCGGGCTGCCGGTACGGCATAACGTTATGAGGCTTCAGGGCGAGCGATTCCAATACATCTTCTTACTCTGCATATCTGAATCTTGGTCTTGCTATATTGGCCCGGAAGCTAGCGTCGTTTACACTTTCCGAGCCTTAAAAACAAAAAAAGTGACCCCGAATAAATAACGGGGCACTTTTATATTAAACATATTTAATCCACAATCATAAGCCCAAGCAATAGTTTACTCTGTGCCTTGTCTGCTTGTCAAGAGAAGAACCAACCTCAAAATTCCCCAATCGGCCGACATCGTAAAACAGAGTCATAAACCATGCGGACTGGCTTAAATTCCGAGCGGAATGACAGATTAATCTCTGTCGTCTTCCTCGAATTCTTCCTCTTCCAGATCTTCTTCCTCGGAATCCGCATCTTCGTCATCCAATTCGTCATCATCCAGAACAACGTCCTCATCTACATCATCGTCAGCATCGTCATCATCCGGGAAGAGATCGTCGTGATCATCGTCTTCATCGTCGATGCTGTCGAAATCCTCTTCGGCATCGTCACCGCTATAGGTATCCTCTTCATCCGTGAAGTCATCGTCATCGTCGTCTTCATCATTGATGATCCGCGGACGTTTGGCGTTCGCAATCGGATCTTCGGACTTCTCCAGCGGATACCAGCGCTTTAGTCCCCACAGATTCGTACCTACACATGCGAAACGTCCGTCTATATTGATCTCGGTATATAACTGGGCAATCGTTTCGTTAATTTCCTGTTCCGTAAAGCCGCGAAGCTTGGCCACCTCATTCATCAGGTCACGGTAATAATACGGCGTATTCGCCGCCTTCAGAACCATAAAAGCCAGGTCAACCATCGGGATTTCCTGAATCTTCTCCGGATCGATCTTTAAATTGAGCGGATTACTCACTAACGCACACTTCCTCTCACACAATCTTCACGTTATACCCTCAACATATCCATTATCAAAACTAAGTAAAACCTATTTGGAAATAAAAATCAAGTTTTTATGCTCCATTACCCATCAGATACCAAATGGAAAAAGACGGAGACGATTCTCTCCGCCTTCTGACTGTACCCGCCCCTAGGATCGACTCCTTACGGGATAGATAAGAGAACCTTGATATTCTCTCCATGTATCTTATGTTAGCCCTGCTGCTTTGACACGGTAAACAGGGCCTATTTCCCGGAAAAAGGGCAACATCCCATTCGGGCACTCTCCCCGGCTCATACAATACTGAAGCAACGGTTCATCGAGAAGGGAGATTGCCACACATGGATTACACCCGGATCATGCAATCACTACTTGCAGAGACGAACCCTATGCGGAACGTCCGGGAAATGAACCGGCGGCTCCTCACGTTTCATGACCCTCAGCTGTACCAGAAATGCATCCGCGAATGGAACCGGCTCGCAGGGAAAAGGCGTTTCCCGAGTTCGGTCAGCCGCTCGCCGCTTACTCGTACCATCATCGCTCCAGCTCCCCAAACCGCGAAGTTTGAAGCGGAGTTTCGGAACGAACTGATGGTTGAAGAGGATGAACAGGTTCATATCCACGCCATACAGGGGACAATAGGAACGCTAACCGGGATCCCATGGGGTATCAAGCAAATCAAAGCCCCTCAAGCCTGGTCTACCTCGACAGGACACCGCGTGAAGATTGCCGTTATCGACACAGGGGTGGATTTCGGTCACCCGGATCTGAAGTATTCGCTGACCCGAGGGGTCAACCTCGTCCATCGCAACATCCCGCCTTATGACGACAATGGGCATGGAACGCATATCTCGGGCACCATCGCTGCAGCAAACAGCACCCAAGGTATGATCGGCGTTGCTCCCAGATCTGTCGTGTATCCGGTCAAAGCCTTTGATCACAACGGCTCCGCCTTCGTGTCGGATATCATTCTGGCCATCGACTGGTGCGTGCGGGCCGAGATCGATATCATCAATATGAGTTTCGGCATGCAGACCCGAAGCCGCACGCTGCTGGATATCGTAAGCAAGGCCAACCAAGCAGGCGTCCTCATTGTGGCCTCTTCCGGCAATGACGGCAAACGCCGTACCGCGGACTATCCTGCCCGTTATCCCCAAACGATATCCGTCGGAGCTACCGACCGCAGCCGGAGAATCCCCGGCTTCAGCAACCGCGGGCAATTTGTCGATATTTATGCGCCCGGAGATAAAATCGTGTCAGCCTGGCTGCAGGGAAAATACCACGAAATGAGCGGCACTTCCATGGCCACTTCACACGTCAGCGGAGCAATCGCCCTGCTGCTTGCCCAGAAGCCTGACTTGAAAAAAACAGCTACGATCAAGGCCCTGCTGCGGCGCACCTCCTCCCCCCTTAAGCTCAAAAAAGGATACAGCGCCTCCGATGGAGAGGTAAATGCCTTGAAATTTTTGCGCGAGGGCATGAAATTATAAATTCGGTTCATCAGCAACGCAAACGCCCATTTCGTTCACGCATTAAAACAGCCGTCTTTCCAAAGAAAGACGGCTGTTGGCTGTTATGGCATATGAAAGGGAAGCCCCTTCTTACATGCGTTCCGGCGCCGATACGCCCATCAGGCGAAGCACGTTGGCAATGACCGTGCGGACGGCTGCCAGCAAAGCAAGGCGGGCTTGCGTTTGATTCGCGTCTTCCGTAATGACGCGTTCGGCTCTGTAGTAGCTGTGGAACAAGGAGGCCAGTTCATATACATACCGGATAAGCCGGTGCGGTGCATAGTTCTCCGCAGCAAGCGACACTTCCTGCGGGAGTTCTCCCATTTTGCGCAAAATGTCGTATTCATGCTCGGCGGTCAGAACGCTCAGGTTCACGTCGGCAAGCGGCAGGAGGCTAACGCCTTGCTCCTCCGCTTGGCGGAATACGCTGCAAATGCGTGCGTGCGCATACTGTACGTAGAAGACCGGATTCTCGTTGGACGTGGACACCGCCAGATCCATGTCGAAATCCAAATGCGAATCCATGCTGCGCATGGTGAAGAAATAGCGGATCGCGTCCACGCCGACCTCATCCATCAAATCTTCCATCGTGACCGCTTTACCGGTACGCTTGGACATCTTCACCTTCTCGCCGTCCTGGAACAGGCTGACCATCTGGGCGATCAATACGATGAGTTTGTCCGGGTCATTGCCGAGCGCCTCCATGGCAGCCTTCATGCGCGGAACGTAACCATGGTGGTCGGCTCCCCAAATATTCAGGATCTTGTCATAGCCGCGCTCGTATTTATTGCGGTGGTACGCAATATCCGGCGTCAGGTAGGTATACGTTCCGTCATTCTTGACGAGGACGCGGTCTTTGTCATCCCCATAATCGGTGGTGCGGAGCCAGGTTGCCCCATCCTTCTCGTAAGCTTCGCCCTTGGCTTTCAGTTCTTCCAGGGATTTCTCCACCAGTCCATCCTCATACAGGGACGTTTCGCTAAACCACTCGTCAAAATGGACGCGGAATCGATTCAAATCGCGTTTGATTTTACCAAGTTCCTTCTCAAGCCCGAATTGACGCAGGAATGCCGTTCTCTCGCCAGGATCCATCGATAGCAAGGAATCGCCTTTTTCGGCTACGAGCTCTTTGGCAAACCCTTTGATATCCTCGCCATGGTATCCGTCTTCAGGCATTTCGGCATCCTGGCCGAGCTCCTGCAAATAGCGGGCTTCGAGGGATTTAACCAGGTTCACTACTTGGTTGCCTGCATCATTGATGTAGTATTCGCGCGTAACTTCGTATCCTGCAAAATCAAGCACATTGCAAAGGGCATCGCCTACCGCCGCTCCGCGGGCATGTCCAAGATGCAGGCTTCCGGTTGGATTGGCGCTGACAAACTCCATCTGGACCTTTTGCCCTTCGCCCGTAGCGATCCGCCCGTAGTTATCGCCCTGCTCTTGTACCAATGCCACGATCGGATAGAGATACCCCTTGTCCAAGGTAAAGTTAATAAACCCGGGCCCGGCGATCTCCGCTTTCTCAATGGAAGCCTTTGCCGTATCCAAATGTTCCAGGATAGCTTCGGCGATTTGCCGCGGGTTCTTCTTGGCAATCCGCGTCAGCTGCATCGCTACGTTCGTGGCCAAGTCGCCGTGCGACTTATCCTTCGGAACTTCCAGCGTAATGGCGGGCAGCTCCTCGCGGGACACCAGTCCGGCAGCTACGGCAGCGTCTCCTACCGCCTCTGCAACCAGCCCGTTAATGTGATCTAATGGATTCATAGTCATGATTCATGTGCCTCCTGAATAGTCAAACTGATCGAAAAGTGTCCCGAAAACTCGTCAAACACATATAAATCATACGCCCAAGCCGCTCGTCCGGTCACGCCCTCTAGCGCTAGCTCCAGACGCTGGGTGTGCGTAGACAGATTAAATGAAGTGAACGGGGAGCGATAATATCCAGGCAATTGCAGTCCCAGCTTAAACGCCTGCTCGGACTCCACCTCGCCATGACGGATCAGCTTCAGCTCGTCCTCCGTCAGTTTGAGCATGGCCCGGGTTTCCCCTTGATGCGGTCCAAGCGCCGGCTCCGTATAGCGCACATACAGCACCTTCCCCTTGATAAACGCCTCTGCGGGAAGCTCCTGTATCGTATTCTCTCCTTCGTGAAGGCTCTGAAGACGGATGTTCACTTGTTTTCGGTCTTTCATGTACGTTCCTCTTTTCCTTACCTATTGTATTACTATATCCAGTATAGCCTTGCAATTCAAATGAGGATTTTAGCAAAAGTATAGAAACATGTCTTTCGTCGTATTCGGAGAGGTTGGAGCGCATCCTTAATTCCCATATTTTTCGGCCCATTGCTCGCGCCATTCCCCGAAACTGTTACCCGTGATTTCCTCCAAGGTCTTTCCATCAATGGAATAAGGAGCTCCAGCTAAATCGTTCCGATCGGGGAACGAGGTTCCCCCGATGACCTTCCCCTCCGACATCATCACGAACAAGGCCGTATTCGTATTATACATGCGGTCAAGCGGATGCCCGGAAACCTTGAATCGATAGGTGACAATTTCTTTTCCGTAATAGTTTGCCGGATCTTGGCTCTGTACACTCCATGTCTGAATATAGGGGATTGCGCCGTTACCAGGTGCGAGAAGAGATTTCTCAAGCGTATAAGTAATCGGTTTACTGGAGTGGCTTACAATCTTATAGCCCAGCGATTTCACGTAAGAGGCCGCTATCTTCTGTTCTTCGGACATGGGTTTGCCGAAATGAACGCTTAGTTGCATGAATGAATATAGGATTACGATGCTTAAACCAATACCTGCCCATAACCAAATACGATTTCTCTTCATAAGCAGCCTCCCCATTACGTCGACCTGGCCTTTCATAGGATTAGAATACCAAAAAATTGAAATCAATGGGCGGTCAAGAAAAAGAATAGGCCTGATTCAAGAAGAATCAGGCATGATCCATACTATAGGTTACAGCGGAAGCAAGGATACCTTCTCCCGTGCGTCCAGCTTGGCCACCATGTCGTTCCAGGCTTGCGGTTTCTCGGGCAGCACCGAATAGTATCGTCTCAAGAAGTTGGCAATCAGCTCCGCTGGCAATTCATCAACGGCATCGTCGCCCGGCATGAAGCAAAAATCAAGCCCGCTCACCGCTTCGCCATCGTTGTTCCAGGACGGATGCACATAGTCGATATCCGTGCGTTTGTAACCCAGATGCGACAGGACTTCGCGGCGAACGAACGGATCCATCGGCTTCACGCCGCCGAATGCATGGTCCTGCACCCGATATGGATCGTAAATCTCGGCAAACATGCCGAACAGCTCTTTGCCGTTTGCTGCCGCCAATTGATTCAGATCCTTCAAGCGATGTTGTGCCAGGAATCGGCCGATGCCGAGCCCTTCACGCCCGATAATGGTAAAATCGGTCATCGCCACGTTCCAGTCCTCGTAATAGCGGTATTCCGTCGTACCCACCACTTCGTCCTCATGCAGGGCAACAAATACCCGAATGCCCGGGTCTTCGAGCGGCTCTTTCCATAAGCTGAATTCCAGCACCTCTTCCGGAGGGAACACTTCCTTCATGAGATCGTGCATTTTGCGAAACAAGGGATCGTCGATGCTCGTAATGCGGATATATTCCATTAAATTAAAAGCCTCCTTATATATGTAATGAAAATATCTTTTATATTATGAAGATATTCGAAGCCGTGAAATCATCGTTCATTCTAAACCACTTCACCCTCGGAATGGATTCTTCCATTCCATCAAGGCCCCATAATTGCAGGACTCCTCATCCTCCAAATACTCTGCCGCTACCCCGACGGGCGTCCGGCCGCACCGGAGCAGGAAGGTAATTACGGGGTCCTTGAGATCCCCCCTGACAACGGCATCCAAATATTCTACGGCCGACATTTCGTGCGCATGCCGATGATAGCCGGGCATCCGTCCGCCGCCAAGCAGCCGGTCCAGTCCCCTTTCGATGGTCACGTGATACAGCGACTGAATCAGCCATTTGCCGAGCCCAAGCTTGCGAAAGCGCGGCCTGACGCAAATGTCGGCGATGTATAGGGTATTTCCGTCCGGCTGATGCGTGCGGATGTATCCGTTATCCGTGGCCTCCGCCCAGGAGTGGGCAGGCTCCATCGGATCGTACTCCACAATGAGCGAGGTGATGGACCCGGCGAGCATGCCGTCCACTTCAACGCATAGGGCGCCCTCGGGAAACAAGGTGACATGCTGCATCAGCTGTTCCTTGTTCCACCATTGCTCCGGAGGATACGGAGGCGGGAACGTCTCGGATTGAATGGCGATCAGCTCGTCGAAGTCCGCTTCCGTGTAGCCTCGAATAACAACCGGCACCGGCCGGACGTCGTCGAATACATAAAACTGTTGATGAAACCGGGCCATTTCCTCTACACCGCCTTTTCCCATTTTATCAAACCATGATAAAAGACTTACTCCCAATCCGGATACAAATCCGTACGCCGGTCACGCCATGTCGTGACGGAGCCCTTCTCGCGCACTTGATATAATAAATCCAGATCGAGATCGGCGGTAATGATCATGTCGTTGTTCAGCTCTCCCTCGGCCAGCAGGCCCTTCGGCGGGAACGGAATATCGTTCGGCGTAATGATGGCAGCCTGCCCGAAGTTGGCACGCATCAGATCCACGGTAGGCAGCGATCCAACCGTGCCGGTCAGCACCACATAGATTTGATTCTCGATGGCGCGGGCATGGCTGGTATAACGCACGCGGTGGAATCCGTGACGATCATCGGTGCAGGACGGACAGAAAATGACGTCGGCCCCTTTGGCCTTGGCCATGCGCACGATCTCGGGAAATTCGATGTCATAGCAGGTGAGCATCGCAATGGTGCCTTTTTCGGTCTCGAATACTTCGAGCCCTTCGCCGGCCCCCATGTTCCAGCCGGTTATCTCCGAAGGCGTAATATGAATCTTCGCCTGTTCCGCAATGCGGCCGTCCGGATAGAACAGATGCGCCACATTGTACAGCTTCCCTTCCCGGCGAATGACGTGGGTCCCGCCAATGATATGCATGTTATATTGCTTCGCAAAGCCCTGGAACAGCTCGCGGTAACGGTCTGTGAAATCCGGAAGGTCATTGATCGTTAACGCCTGGCCCTGATCGTCCCCGATGGACATCAGCTGCGTCGTGAAAAATTCCGGAAACAGCACAAAATCGGCTTCGAACTCCTCCGCCGTTCGGATATAGTGCTCCGATTGACGGGCAAAATCGTCAAAGGATTGAATCGTGTGCAGATGATATTGCACGGCAGAAACGCGAAATTTCATGCTTCTCCTCCTTATGCATGGTTAGATGCTTTCATTATATCGGATTCCGGGCTTAGAGAACATGGGAACATCAAGTCGCCGTCAATTGGAAACCATAATCTTAAGCGCGTCCCTTAAGGTATACGGTTATCATCGACGGTACCTATGCCAAAGAATGCTCGAATTATGAAAAAATACTCGCCATTCATACCCACGCTTAACAATTCTCCTGTATACTGTCGTATGTAAGCCTCTTGTCTATACGATCAATCCCGGCCCTTACAAGCATACACACGAGCCCGTTTTGACTTTAGGGCTATCAGCTTGCCAAACTATAATGTGAGGTGTTCTGTTCACAATGATAACTCGTTCGATGGATTGGCTTCAGCAACATGACCACCTTATCTTCCGCTGGTTAAACCGCAAGATCAGCAACAAAATGGTGGATTCGATGCTCTCGCTGGTCACCCATATGGGGGGTGCTATCTTTACCATTGTGCTGACACTTTCGATAGCGTTTTTTGCACCGGAGCCGTGGGATACGATGGGATGGCAGAGCTTTATCGCACTGTCCCTCAGCTTCCTGATTACGGCTCTCATCAAAAAGAAACTGAGACGCATCCGGCCATACCAGGCATTGGAAAAAGTGAGGTTTGAAAAGAAACCGATGAAGGACCATTCGTTTCCTTCCGGACACTCGACGGCCATATTTTCCATCGTCACGCCATTTCTGTTCGTTACGCCCTGGCTGTCGTTGCTCTTGATCCTGCTGGCCCTTACGGTCAGTCTGTCACGCATTTATCTCGGCTTTCATTATCCTTCCGATTGTCTGGCGGGCTGTTTCGTCGGCACCGCTTCGGCACTACTGATCGTGCTTAGTTAAATAACCAGGCATCCTCGCGCAGTTCTCGCAACTGATGATGGGGCCTGGTTTTTTTGACCTTCTCATCTGTAGATATCTCACCTAACAACAATTAAACGCCCTTCCTGTATATACTCCTATCATAAAGCCACAAAAAACATGAAAAAAAATTCGAACCATTCCCGCTGGTAAATCGTACTAACTTATACATTCATAATAAGGAGGTATTTGTTCATTGAAGAAAAGATTATCACGAATGCTGGTAGCCCTGCTCGCGGTTACAATGATCCTTCCAGCCGGAGCCATGGCAGCAGATAACAGCCAGACTGCCGCTGCAGGAGGGGGTCTTGAGAAGATCGCCGCAGAGAAAGCCAAGCTGCTCACCGAGACGTATGGAACGACAAGCGTCCAATATGCCCTGATCGACAACGGCAAGATTACCGTTTCCGGGCAAGCGGGCGTCAATGATATCGAAGGAAAGATTCCGTTGACCGAAGATACGATGTATGGGATCGGCTCCACGAGCAAAGTGTTCACTGCCGCCGCGGTCATGAAATTGGTGGATGACGGGAAGATCAACCTGGATGCGCCTCTCGTTCAGTACATACCCGAATTCACGATGAAAGACGAACGCTACAAAAAAATCACGCCGCGCATGCTGCTTAACCATTCCTCCGGTCTACAGGGCTCAAGCCTGAACAACGCGTTCTTGTTCGAAGATAACGACCCGCATGCACATGACACGCTGCTGAAGCAGTTGTCCACTCAAAACCTCAAAGCAGATCCGGGTGCATTCTCCGTGTATTGCAATGACGGATTCACGCTGGCCGAGATTCTCGTGGAAAAAGTGAGCGGCAAGGATTTTACCGCATTCATTCATGAACATTTTACCGAGCCGTTAAACATGGACCACACCAAGACATCCCAAGACACATTGGATTTAAACCAAATGGCGGGCCTCTATTATCCGGCTCATCAAGGACAGCTGCCTAACGAGACCATCAATGTCATCGGAACCGGCGGCATCTACTCCACGGCCGAAGACCTGGTGCAGTTTGCGCAGATCTTCACCGGGGAAGCCGAGGGAATCCTCTCAGCTGCGTCTGTGAAAGCCATGGAGCAGGAAGAGTATAAAAAAGGCCTGTGGCCAGAAGATGCCGATAATTCGTTCGATTATGGACTTGGCTGGGACAGCGTGAGACTGTTCCCGTTTAACCAATATGACATGAAAGCCGTGACTAAAGGCGGCGACACCATTCTATACCACGCTTCACTCGTTGTGCTTCCGGAGCAGAACATGGCAGCTGCCGTATTATCTTCCGGCGGTTCGAGTTCAACCAACCAATTGCTGGCAAACGAAATTTTGCTGCATACGCTCAAGGAAAAAGGCACCATCAAGGAGTTCAAGCCGGAAAAATCGTTCGGCAAACCGGTCCAAGCGGATATGCCTGACAATATGGCGGAATTCGCCGGTTACTATGGCGTGACGAATCAGCAGATGAAAGTCGACATCAAGGACGGCGAACTGTCCATTACCGTACCGATGGTTCCGGACTATCCTGCCGAGAAATATGTATACACCGCGGACGGAACGTTTGTCAGCGCGGATGGCAGCATTAAGGTCAGCTTCGTTAAGGAAAAGAATGATCGCATCTACCTATGGGTAAGACAATATGTTTCGATTCCTGGACTGGGACAGATGGCCTTGTCGCAATATTCGGCCGAAAAAATGGAAGCGAACCCGCTGTCCAAGGAAACCGCTGCCGCATGGGCGAAGCGGGAAGGCGAAACGTTCTATCCATTGAACGAGAAATTCACGTCGTTGATGTACTTCATTACGAAACCGACGGTAGAGATTAACAGCAAGAGCGGCCTGGAAGGATATCTGGTCGACAAGAAGATTATCGATCCGGATACCGCAGTAAGCCAGCATCAGGTTCCGGCGATCGGCAGCCGGGATACGTCCGAATTCCGCTTCTATAAGGAAAAAGGCGTAGAGTATTTCGAGGGCGCTGGATCCCTGTTTATCAGCGGCAAGCATGTGAAGCCATTGTATAAAGGGAAAAAATCCACCGTTACCCTGCAAGCCGACGGCTATGCCAAGTGGTATACCGTACCTGAAGCAGCCGCAGGCAAAACCATGACGGTAACCCTGCCGGCAGAAGGCGCATTCGCCGTATATGACGAGAAGGGCACGGTCGTTAACTACACCGTGGTCAGCGGCTCCAACGAAGTTAAGCTCCCGGCTAACGGAACTGTCGTATTCGCCGGTGCCCCAGGTTCGGCATTCGGTATCACCCTGAAATAAAAAAAGCAAGCAACCCGTTTAGCCGCTCGGCTTAAGTTGGGTTGCTTGCTTTTTCACTGTTAAAGGGACCTTGTGAGGTACGCTGCCTGTCTGCTATCACTCCGTAAAAACCGCGAGATTCTCAAGCGTTGAACGGAGGCCTGCTTCGTGATCTTCCTGCCGTATGCCCTCAGGAACGTCCTCGCAAACAACCGCCACCTCAGTGCCTTCCGCAAGTGCTGTCAACGTCCATGTCATTCTCATCTGGCCCCCGTAAGCGGGGTCTTCCGACTCGAATTCAAAACACTGAACGATTTTCTTGTTTGGCACCAACGCCAGGAATTTACCTTGGACGATATCCGTGCCTGCCGATGATTTGCCGAGGTTCGCGTGGTCCGTTCCAATATAGGTGAGCACCATTCGATAAGTCCCGCCTTCACGGGCATCAAAGGTATCAATCTGACCTGACATCCCCTCTGGCGGAAGCCACGACACCCAAGCCTTGGGATCAGTGAATGCCTGATAAATGGTTTGGGGCGAAGCCTTAATCATCCTCGCGGCAGAGTCAATTCTCTTCTTGCCGGACGAATCTGCCATGTTATTAGCCTCCTTATTGGCGTCCTAATCCCTTTCAAAAAGATTCCATTCAAATTCGAATCAAGCTTCCCTAAGCTTATAACATATGACTATCAATCATTTCTTCTCAATTGCTCAAAGTTGAAAAAGCAAGCCTTCCCCGATAGCCGTAGGCTTAGGCAGGGAGGGCTTGCTTTTTCTTTCATCGCCGAGGGGCAAAGCCTCGGCTGATCATGTATAGGTGCTGGCCCGCGAGCAACCCGTCAGGGATTTGCTCGTGAGGGCCGCGCTCACGCGAAAAAGCAAGCCGACACCGATAGCCGTTAGGCTTAGGTGGGGGAGGCTTGCTTTTTCTTTCATTGCCGAGGGGCAAAGCCTCGGCTAACCTGTAATTTGGGCTGGCCCTCGAGCGACCCGTCAGAGAATTGCCCGAGAGGGCCGCGTTCACGCGAAAAAGCAAGCCGACACCGATAGCCGTTAGCTTAGGTGGGGGAGGCTTGCTTTTTCTTTCATTGCCGAGGGGCAAAGCCTCGGCTAACCTGTAATTTGGGCTGGCCCTCGAGCGACCCGTCAGGGAATTGCCCGAGAGGGCCGCGTTCACGCGAAAAAGCAAGCCGACACCGATAGCCGTTAGGCTTAGGTAGGGGAGGCTTGCTTTTTCTTTCATCGCCGAGGAGCAAAGCCTCGGCTAACCTGTAATTTGGGCTGGCCCTCGAGCGACCCGTCAGGGAATTGCTCGTGAGGGCCGCGCTCACGCGAAAAAGCAAGCCGACACCGATAGCCGTTAGGCTTAGGTGGGGGAGGCTTGCTTTTTCTTTCATCAGCCGAGGGGCAAAGCCTCGGCCACATAAAGGGCGCTCCAGAGGCCTCGAGGGCGTCCCCGCAGGGGAGACCGAAGGTTGGCCGGGCACAAGCACCAGCCCCGCTTCGATCCCCACAGCCCCGCTGAACGCCAACGTTGCGGGTGTCCAGAGGGCAGCGCCCTTGGGGCCCTCCCTGGCAGGGAGGGTTTGGGTGGGTGGAATCCCCTACTTCACGAATCCCAGCAGCATCTCGCGAATCAACTTCGCAGCCACGATCTGGGTCTGCTCGGTCGGATCGTAGATCGGCGCCACTTCCACGAGATCGCAGCCAACAACGTTCACATCGGAGTTTGCAATCAGATGTACGGCTTCCAGCAGCTCTTTCGACGTGATGCCGCCGGCTTCTGCCGTACCGGTGCCCGGTGCGGCAGAAGGATCCAGCACGTCGATGTCGATGGTCACGTAAACTGGACGGTTGCCCATGGAAGGCAATGCTTCCTTCAGCGGAGCGGCTACCTCAAACGGGTAGAAATTGATGTTCTCGCGTCCATACTGGAACTCCTCGCGGGAGCCGGAACGGATGCCGAACTGATAAATGTTCTTGCCGCCCATAATGCCTGCCGCCTTGCGGACCGGCGTGGAGTGGGACAACGGCTCTCCCTCGTAATGCTCGCGCAGGTCGGCATGGGCATCGATATGGATCAGAATGAGATCAGGATACTTCTCATACACCTTCTGAATAATCGGCCACGATACGAGGTGTTCTCCGCCGAGTCCAATCGGGAACTTCCCGTCGTCCAGCAGCTTGCCTACATAATCGCCGATCACTTCAAGACTGCGGCCGGCATTGCCGAAAGGCAGCATCAGATCGCCTGCATCGAAATAAGTGATATCTTCAATGCTCTTATCCAAATACGGGCTGTACTCCTCCAAGCCAACGGATGCTTGGCGAATACGGGCCGGGCCGAAACGGGAGCCGGGACGGTAGCTAACCGTGAAGTCCATCGGCATACCGTAGATGACGGCCTTGGATCCTTCATAATCCTCGGAGCTCAGAATAAACACGTTGCCGGAATAACCTTGATCCAGTTTCATCAGTTTATGCGCGCCTCCTTATTTCACCAAGTCTTCTACGAATTTCGGCAGCACGAAGGCGGCTTTATGCAGACGAGGCGAATAGTACTTCGTATCCATCTCATCAATCGTAGACTCGTCCACTTCAAGCGGATCGTATGTTTTGCTGCCCATCGTAAAGGTCCACAGACCGCTTGGGTAGGTTGGAATGTTCGCTCCATAGACACGCACGATCGGGAAGATTTCCTTCACGTCTTTGTTGACCTGCTGAATCAGATCCGCTTTGAACCACGGATTGTCCGTTTGCGCCACGAAAATACCGTCTTCCTTCAGCGCCTCATAGATCCCTTGATAGAATCCGCGCTCAAACAACGGAGCAGCCGGGCCTACAGGCTCGGTGGAGTCCACCATGATGACATCATATTCGTTCTTATGCTCGATAATGTGCATATATCCATCGTTAACCAGCACTTCAACCTTCGGATCGTCCAGCTTGCCGGCGATCTCAGGCAAGTACTGCTTCGAATATTCGATAACTTTTCCATCAATTTCAACGAGTACGGCCTTCTCTACACCCGGATGCTTGATCACTTCGCGAATGACGCCTCCGTCTCCTCCGCCGACGACAAGAACCTTCTTCGGATTTGGATGCGTGTTCAGCGCGGGGTGAGCGACCATCTCATGATAGACGAATTCATCCTTAATCGTAGTCATAACCATACCGTCCAGCACGAGCATGCGCCCGAATTCCTCGGTATCGATCATATCCAATTGTTGAAACTCCGTCTTCTCATGTACAAAGGTCTCCCGGATTTTAGCCGTAATGCCAAAAGTCGGGGTTTGCTTCTCTGTGTACCATAATTCCATCGTCACTACCTTCTTTCCGCTAGAATAATGTTCAGCCGTCCAGATCCAAGCCGTAAAACTTTATTCGGGGCAGATGCCTTTAGCTTACAGTTTCACACTTTTCCTATTGTACCAAACAAATTAGATTATATTAAATCAAGCCCAAATTGCAACCAAAAGTTCCGGTACATGCGAACGGAAGCAAAAACATCGCCCTTTCCGATGAATATCCTGACCGCTGCAGCCCCATACTGTATAGAAAAAGAAGGCAGCCAAGGAGAATTTGAGCACATCTCCATTTTTGGCGGCACAAGGGCCTTGACTCTACAAAAGGACTGGAAGGAGAACATCTGATGCCGGGGCAAAAAAAATCACCCAAGCGCAAACGTCGTTTCGTCCGGCTTGCTACATTTCTGTTCGTACTCCTTGGCATTTCCATCATCGCCGGCGGCATTCTGCTCGCCTATTTATTTATAACGCCGCTGCCGGTCGCGGAAACATCCCGCTACTCCCGTCTGCTCGACAGCCAGGGAGATTTGATCGCCACATTCTCAAGCACGGGACATACATCCGAGCAGGTGAACCTGGCCGACATATCCCCCCTCCTGGTTCAGGCCACCTTGGCGGTGGAGGACCGAAAATTCTATGAACATCCCGGGTTCGATATGAAGGGCATGGCCAGGGCCGTATTGGTCAACCTGCAGCATATGGATCGCAAACAGGGAGCGAGCACGTTAACCCAGCAGCTTGCACGAAACTTATACCTATCTCATGAAAAAACATGGACACGAAAACTCAAGGAGGCCAAATTCACCGCCCAGCTTGAGATGAAATATACGAAAGATCAAATTCTCGAAATGTACCTGAACGAAATTTATTACGGTCACGGCGCTTACGGCATCGAGTCGGCGTCGCTGCTGTATTTCGGCAAATCGGCAAAAAACCTGACCTTGGCCGAAAGCGCAATGCTGGCCGGCATTCCGAAGGGGCCCACGTATTACTCGCCCTACAATCATATGGACAACGCGGTCAAAAGACAGCAGATCGTCCTGAATGCCATGGCGGAGACCGGATTCATCACGGAGGCCGAGGCGGATAAAGCCGCTTCGGCCAAGCTTGCCCTGCTCCCGCAGGACCGGCAGGAGAATAAAGTAATTGCCTCCTACTTCCGGGACTATGTCCGGGGTCTCGTCACCAAGCAGTTGAACATCACGGACCAGCAGCTCGAACAGGGCGGTTTGAACATCTATACAACCCTGGATCCTCGGGCCCAGAAAGCAGCCGAAGAGGCCGTATCCGAGGGCATGGACAGCAAGAGCGAGCTGGAGACGGCGCTCGTATCCATCGATCCGCGAAACGGCCACATCAAAGCTATGGTCGGCGGTAAGAATTACCGCGAGAATCAATACAACCACGCGTTGGCCAGAACCAGGCAGCCCGGCTCCTCATTTAAGCCGATTATGTATTTAACGGCCATTGCATCCAAGGAAATGACAAGCACCAGCGTGTTCAACAGCCAGCCTACCCTGTTTCATTACGATAACAATCGAAAAACGTACCAGCCCAGCAACTTCGGCGATAAATATTTAGGCGAAATCCCCATGCGAGAAGCCATTGCCGCCTCGGATAACATCTATGCCGTGAATACCATCATGAAGATCGGCCCGGATAAAGTCGCCGACATGGCGAAAAAGATGGGCATCACGAGTCCGCTGGAGCCTGTCCCTTCGCTGGCCCTGGGCACCTCGCCCGTCAGCCCGCTGGAGATGGCCTCCGCTTACGCCGTCATGGCTAACAGCGGCAAGCGGGTCTCCCCTGTCGCGGTGCTGAGCATCACCGACGCGGCCGGCCGCAGTTTGTATACGGCTCCGGAAAAGGAAGGCGAACAAGTGGTCGAGCCTTCCGCAGCTTACGTGATGACGCGCATGATGGAGGGGGTATTCGAGACCGGCGGAACGGGTAACCGCGTCTCCACCCTGATGAAACGGCCGGTGGCCGGGAAGACGGGCACGACCGACACCGACGCCTGGCTCGTCGGATATACTCCGGAGCTGTCGACGGCGGTATGGGTCGGGTATGACAAAGGACGGGAGATCAGCAAAGTCGACGGACGGCGCGCAGCGCCGATCTTTGCGCAGTATACGGAGAAGGCACTGGAGAACGTGCCGCCCAAGATTTTTCCGATCCCGGATGAAGTCGTCAGCGCATATGTGGATCCGAAGACGGGCAAGCTTGCAGGCGTCGGCTGTCCGGACAAAACGCTGGAGGTTTTCGTCAAAGGGACGGAGCCCACGGAGTATTGCGACGAACATGAGGGCGGGGAGCCCGCCAAGAAGGCTAACCCTGCAGATGCTGCCGAGAAACAGGAGGAACGTTCCTGGTGGAAGGATTTCAAACGATGGTGGGTCGAATAAACGGATAGCCCGTCACGTCAAAAAAACAGCAGGCTCTTTTTCCGGGCGTTCCCGATTAAGAGCTTGCTGTTTTTCTCTTTTTCGCGATTCTTTATGTAGATGGCTTCTTATAAAATGCTCATATATTCGATCATGGAGCTGCCCAGAAGCACGATGACGAGCATGACTGCAACGTAGACCAGCAGGATCGCATACAGCGGATCCAGGCCGCCGGCCACTCTTCTCTTGTAGCCGGTCATGACGCATAACGGCACGGTCATCACGGTGCTGATGAACGCTAGAAGGATGATCACCTTGGATATATCGCCATTAAGAAACAGGAACAACAAACTGATTGCATACAACACAAGGTATAGCGGCAGCAATGTGCCGAATCTGGCCATGACTTCTTTCAGCTTCGCAGCCGGATTAAATGACAGCTTGACTGCAGCGAAGGTAAAGACGTTCAGCAAAAACAAGAAAATCGCGATCCAGACAATAGGCTTCAGGACTAGATCTACAAACGCCCCCTCCGGGAGTCCCTGCAGTTCATGATGAAGCGCTGCGTACAGCGCGAGCGGAAGGAGCACAATATAGAGCATCATGGATACGATCGCGTTTAGGAACTGGCTGTTGTCCGTTACGGCAGCTGCGCTGAAGGGATGCCTTAGCCCCTTCAGGAAATGGTCCCCATAGAGCTGCCCATACAATTTTAAGCTGGTCCAATAAGGATTCGGCCCCTCTTCCTCTTCGGCATGCTGGCGGCCTGCTGTAGGAAATGAAATATCCGGCGGAGTATACACCGGCAGAGCAGCTTCTCCTTGGCGCACATGAGAAATCTCCCTATTTATGCTTCCGCCTCGCCTGGCGACGCCGTAAATTTCCGACGCAGCAGCTTGCTCCTTCATGGCCGCAAAGACGGGGGAATCCTCGATAATCAGCCTGGCCCCGCATTTCTTGCAATATTTCCCATCTCCCGTTTCATATCGACATATCGGACAAGTCATACTCCGGCCTCCCCTGTTTATACACATCCGCAAATCGAAGGATAGGTATTAGATAATGTACACATTCGAGTCGAAACGATGGCCCGTACAGGATATGATGCAGCGCTTGAGGTGCCTGGGCCGCAGATACTCTTCCTGTGCGAATTTCACATCTTTTTGCTAATAGTATAAGTTGGCGTGAAATGAAATGGAAGGATTTTCTGAGCGGCCGCTGCGCCTAACGCTGGAATTGGTTCATATGATAGGACTCGCCGGATCATAACCTGCGCTGTGAAAAGCTTGTGAACAATCAAATATTCGTTTGAATATCATGTGTAAATCGGGTATATTATGACTAACAATCAAATCAACGTTTGAATATATAGAATAAAGAGCACTAATTGCTCCTATTTCAAGGAGGTTGATCTTATGAATGTCCGAACAATGAGAGAGGACGTGGCTCTGGAGCTGTGTGAAACGGAATGTCCTTCAACCGAGAGGGTTGCTTTGTTAAAAGAAACGGTTTCGGATGATGATATGCTCGGCATGGCCGAGATCTTCAAGGCGCTGGCCGACCCGACGCGGGTCAAGGTAGCCTATATGCTGGACCGCGGCGGCGAGTTATGCGTTTGCGACGTGGCTGAAGTTCTCGGAAGCTCCACCGCAACAGCCTCCCATCATTTGCGCACGCTGAAGAACAAGAATATCGCCAAATCGCGCAAGGCGGGTAAGAATGTATACTATTCGCTAAAAGACGACCATATCCGGACTTTGCTTCATATGACGCTGGAGCACCAGAAGGAGAGGGTGTAGATGAGCACGGACAACCATCAGCAATCCAAAACATCTCCTGAAGCAGGTGGCAGCAAACTTGTTGAATACAAGGTCCAGGGCCTCTCGTGCCCGAACTGCACCCGTGAAATGCAGGAGGAGATCCAGAAGCTCGACCATGGAGGCGACGCCCGGCTGAGTTATAACAGCGGAAAGCTGACCCTTTCCTCCCAGGTGAACCTAAACCGGGTAGAAACCATTTTGAAAAGTGATGGAGCCCGAATCGTTTACGCTCCCCAAACAGCCCATTCGGCTGCCGGCGCTGATGTTCGGCCCGCCTCTTCGCCGCACGCTCATGGTCCGTCAGATGAACACGACCACGGACAAAGCCATGGACATGAACACAGCCATGGCAGCGAACGAAAAATGAAGTGGCTGCTATCCATCTCGGCTGCGTTTTATCTGCTGACTTTTCTATTAGAAGGGAAAGCCGCCGAGTCGGTTGTGATCGCATTATATGCTGGTGCCATGATATTGAGCGGGTATACGACGTTTTTGCGCGGACTGCGTAACCTGACCCGCTTCAAATTCAATATGGATACCCTGATGACCGTTGCGCTCGTAGGTGCCGTCATCATCGGGGAGTGGCGGGAAGCCACGCTCGTTGCCATTCTGTTCGGCCTCAATGAGCTGCTGGAAGGCTACGGCATGAACCGTGCCCGCCAATCCATGGAAGCGCTGCTGGCCGCAGCGCCGAAGGAAGCCGAGCTTTGGGTAGACGGCCAAACCAAACGCGTGCCGATCGAGAGCCTCTCTCCCGGAGACGTTGTCCGGGTAAGACCTGGCGAGAAAATTCCTTCGGACGGAGCCATAACCCAGGGAACCGGCGCGGTGAACGAAGCTGCCATAACCGGAGAATCGGTGCCTGTTACGAAACGGGAGGGCGACGCCGTATTTGGCGGCAGCGTAAGTACCGACGGCGTGCTCTATATCGCCATATCGAAGGCTTATCAGGATTCCTCCCTGGCCAAGATCATGCATCTTGTGCAGGAGGCGCAGGACAGCAAGACGCCGACGGAACTATTCATCGATAAATTTGCTAAATACTATACGCCAGCCATTATGATCATCGCATTGGCTGTTGCGCTGATTCCTCCGTTGCTGCTGAATCAGCCCTGGATGACCTGGGTCTACCAGGGGCTGTCCATTCTCATTGTCGGGTGCCCTTGCTCGCTCGTGCTCTCTTCCCCGATAGCGCTGGTTAGCGGGATGACCCGCGCGGCACGCAACGGCATTCTAATTAAAGGCGGAGTCCATCTGGAGCAGCTCGGACGCCTGGAAGCCGTCGCTTTCGACAAGACGGGAACCCTGACCAAGGGCGAGCCGGCCGTCTACGCGGAAACCGTATATGATGAAGATAAATTTTATGCCGTGGTAGGCGCGCTGGAGCAGTCCTCTCTCCATCCGTTGGCCAAAGCCGTCATGAAACATCTGGAGATCAAGCAGCCGCAATGCATGTTTAATGAACCTCGACAGATAACGGTGCTGCCGGGTGAAGGCATTCGGGCTGAAATCGGAGGGAAGCTGTTCTGGGTGGGCAGCGAGGAAGTGCTGAAGCATGTGAACGGCCCTCAAGATCATATCCGTGCCGTTGAGGATGATATTCGGAGAATGAAGGCCCAGGGGTACACGATCGTTGCCGCCGTAAGCGAGGAGCGCGTATTAGGTCAATTCGGTCTTGCCGATGAGATTAGGCCGGAGACCGCAGCCGTTGTCCGCAAGCTTCACGAGGCTGGAATCGCGGATACGGTGATGCTGACGGGCGACCATGAGCAGTCGGCGCAGGCGATCGCGAAACAATCCGGCGTATCGCGGGTGTTCGCAAGCCTGCTGCCGGAACAGAAGGTCGCCAAAATCAAGGAGCTTAGCTCCCGCAAAAAGACCGGCATGGTCGGCGATGGCATTAACGACGCCCCTGCATTGGCCGCTGCCGATCTGGGCATCGCAATGGGAAAAGGAACGGACAGCGCCATCGAAACCGCCGACATCGTATTGATGCAGGATCACCTTGGTAAGCTGCCCGGGGCCATCAAGACGGCAAGACGAGTCAACCGGATTATTAAATGGAACATCGGACTTTCCTTGTCGCTGAAGGCCATCGCTCTGCTGCTAACGATTCCGGGCTGGCTGACCCTATGGATCGCGATCATATCGGACATGGGGGCCACCATTATCGTTACCCTGCTGGGTCTCACCATTCTGTTTGGCAAGGATCAGGAACTGCAATCAGGACATTGACATAAACCGGAGCTGCGTCCCTTCTGGGCAGCTCCGGTTTTTTAGGTTCGGACGCTCCCTCTCCCCTCAGCTTTGCTTCATCGCATATATCATTTTTTACATGATTTTTTTGATTTGATGAAACATTTCCCATTATTTAGTCGTTTATATAGGCGGGAGTGAAAACCAGAAGGAGGAAAGACATGAAATCCGTACAGATCATCAAACTAGCAGGTACCGCATCCATAGCATTGTCTTTAATGCTTACATCCTCATCGCTCGTAACCATTCCTGCCCATGCGGCAGCGGCCTCCACATCGCAGAGCAAGGCAGCCTGGAGCACGCTCGATGTGAAGCATAAACCTTATACGAATAAAGGCGTCGTGTTCATTCCGCTGAAGGAAGTTTCCGAACAGCTGCAGCTGCAGCTGACGATCCCTGGAAAGAACGAGCTGTACATTAACAGCCCGACCCAGTCTGTTCGTGTGATTATTGGAAATTCGCGCGCCGTCAATGCCAAGGGTACCGCTCTGAAGCTTGAGGCGGCTCCGGTTGTGAAGAAAGGCGTGACTTATGTTCCCGCCAGCCTGATTACCAAAGGCTTCGGCATTCAGTTGAAGTACGACAGCAAATCCGGACTTCGAACCACCTTTGATTCCTGGTCCCAATATGCTTATGCCTCCAAGGCCAATATGCTGTTCTGGGTAAATCGCGAGACCGGTATGCTGTCCTTGGGGAAAGCCGGAACGACGCCAACGAAAGTCGGCATTCTCCCGATCGAGGATATCGATCAAGTGGGCTTGAACGCACATCGCATCAACAGCAATACCTATGTCGTCGACTTGTCCAATTATTACGGGGAACCCCATATCCATGAAGGAAGATATCGGGTGCTCATTCAGGACATGAAAATTCTGAAGCTTTCCAAAACGAATCACACCAATTTTGCCGGGATCAACTACCGTCCGGACCAACTCAGCTACAAAGGCAAAGTTGCCATGATGAATGGCAGTACGCTAGAGCTGGTTCATCCGATGGGCAAAACGGTAAAAACCTACGATCTGGCCGCCCTCACCGGTGTTGACGATCATTTTATTGTGGAAGCAATCGAACAGGACTTCCTGCTCGTCCGTCCTTATACGAAGGCAACCCTGTATATTGTTGAACCGACAGGCAAGTCCGCAGAACTTATCTATCCCGATCTTTTGGACGAGGAGAGCATCAAGGCTATTGAGGAGATGCCGCCAAACGAAGTGGGTTTCATCGGAGACGGCCTTACGTATGACGGATATGCCGGCGGCAAGCTGAAGCTTCAATACGAAAATCCGTTTCTTGATATAAAGAAAAAGCTGACCTACGCCCTTCCATTCTAACCGTAACAATCACAAAAAGACCGGCGGATTCATTCACGAATCCTACCGGTCTTTCCTATGTCCGCATCTAGAAAAATGCTTATTTATGGTATCATTCCGCTGTTTGAAGAGCTTCTCTAAACTCCTCCGGCGAGGCATTCCACCATTCCTCGTTACGGGAGATCAGCAGTTCGCGCAGCGCTTTCTTCTCCACGTCGCCAAGCCCATCCAGAATAATCTTGCGCTTCATCGCCGCATCCATTTTATTCACATGGTCGGCGAGGATTTTCCAGCCGCGCCGGGCTTCATGGTCGATCCACATTTCGCACGCGGTCATGCCTGCATAATGCTGTCCTTCCGCGGTACGGTCTACAGCTACCCACACGATCCACACCTGGCGTCCGTTGGGCACTTCATCCCGGTTCATGCTGAAACGGATGCCCTTCTCCACCTTGCTCTTTGCATGCATGGCTCCAATATCCACTCGCGCCTCGCCATTGTCGATGATGACAGGCGACAAACTGTTCAGATCGATGGAGCCGGATCCAAACCCCTTATGCTTACTCTTGCTATTGATAATATTCAACGCAATGGGTTTCTTCGCACCCTGCTTCTGATCTTCGTTCTCCACTGCTGCCGACCTCCTATATCAGAGCCGATTCTCACGTATCAGCCGCTAAATTGATAACCATGTCCCAATAATTTTATTTTAACTAATAATCCCCCAAAAGCAAACATATACATGCACTAGATGCTTGTCAACGGGAGGTTGTTCGATATGGTCCCACCACGTGCCAAAGTCTTTCTATCATCCCTGCTTGCCCTTGGTTTGCTTGCAGGATCGATGCCGATATTTCTGAATCCAGGGTCCTCAGCGTCTGTCCTTGCCCCAAATGCGGGCAAGCCCTCTGCCTCTGCCGTGGAGAAGGCCCCGCTCTCACCGCCTAAGGTGCAGCCTGATACTCCCGCTCCGGCCCTAAGCGACCGGCTGGTGGAATATCACATGGATGTTCGGTACGAGCCTGAGGAGAACAAGCTTAAGGGAAAGCAGACACTCACTTGGACTCACCCAGGCAAAAAAAGCGTAAACGAGCTGTACTTTCATCTGTATCCCAATGCCTTTGCTTCCGATGAAACGACCTTTATGAAGGAATCGGGCGGCAGGCTTCGTTCCGACCCCATGCCGGACGACGGGTACGGCTCCATGACCATTACCAATGTGAAAACGACGGAAGGACTGGCCCTTACCCATCGCCTTCAATTCGTCCAACCCGATGACGGGAACATCAAGGATCACAGCCTTGTCAAACTAAGATTGCCCAAACCCATCAAGGGCGGGGAGAGCATCACCATTCACATGGAATTTGAAGTCGAGCTTCCCAAAATATTCGCGCGCATGGGTACCACCGAGAATTTTATTATGGCTGGCCAATGGTTTCCTAAAGTATCGGTCTATGAACCGGCCGGACTTCGCGGAAGAGCCGAGGAAGGATGGAATCTTCATCAATACCACGGCAACTCCGAGTTCTACTCCAACTTCGGCATTTACAGCGTTCGCATCCGGGTGCCCGAGAATTACATTGTCGCCGCGACCGGATTCCCGACCAAGCCTGCCCAAAAGTCGAACGGGGAAAAAATTTATCAATTCTATGCCGATGATGTGCATGATTTTGCCTGGTCGGCCTCGCCCAACTTTGTCACGGCCGAGGAGGCCTTCTCGGCACCGGGCGTGCCGGGCGTCCGCATCAAGCTGTATCTCGATCCGGCCCATAAAGACCTGAAGGACCGTTACTTTGATGCCGCCAAGTCGGCACTGGCTTCGTTTGGTAAATGGTACGGAACCTATCCTTATTCCACGTTGTCCATCGTCGTCCCGCCGGAGTCGGGCAACGGTGCAGGCGGCATGGAATACCCGACGCTGGTCACGGCCTTCGGGGCCAAGAACGATTCGCCGGGTTATGAGCTCGAACGGACCGTAATTCACGAGATCGCCCACCAATATTTTTACGGAATGATCGCAAGCAACGAATTTGAGGAAGCGTGGCTGGACGAGGCCTTTGCAACCTATGCAGAAGAAAGAGTGATGGAGAAAGAATACGGCATTACCTCCAACACCGCTGCTCAAGGAGCATCGATTACCTCCCCTGCCCCGCTGAAGATGGAGTCCTGGAAATACAGCTCACACGAGAACTACGCGCTGAATGTTTACACGAGAGGCAAGCTGGTGCTGCAAGGCATTGAACGGCAGGTCGGTCCACAGATGATGGGGAAAATCATGCATACCTATGCCCAGAAATACCGTTTCAAGCACCCAACCACGTCTGATTTTCAGAAAGTCGTCGAGCAAGTAAGCAAAACCTCCTGGCAATCGTATTTTGACCAATATGTATATGGAAGCCAAATGGCCGACGTCGCCATCGATGTGATCAAAACCAAAAATAAAGGCACGTCAGACCATCCGCGGTATGAATCCACGGTCAAGATTACGAGCAAGGACGGAGATATAACCGATGTGCCTATCGTGTTCGCCTTTGAAGACGGCAAAACGGTGGAGCGAACCTGGAGCGGCAAGGACGGAAAAGTTACGTACACCCTGGAGTACAGCACCCCGCTCGCCTGGGCCATGGTTGATCCGAAATACTCCATCGTTCTGGAGAATAGACACATCAATAACTATATGAAGGCAGGAATGGATCCGAAGGTGGTCACACGCTGGAATCTCAGTATTACCAAGCTTGTGGAGACGTTGTTCGGCAGCCTGTCATGGTGAGGGGGGAGCACATGAAAAGTTATGCAGGCCAAGGGTGGATCAGTGTTAAAGACCAATTATACGTCTCCATTCTGCTGTTCTTGTACCGCATGCTGTGGGGATATTGCCTGTACCGGCTTGTAAAATCGGCAGTCGTCCCCCTGCTGATGCGGTATCCGGATTCTGCCCCTAACGAGCTTAGCCGCCTGTTATTCTTCTACGAGGGCGAGATGAGTCTGTCGTTAAGCGGCACGGTCCATACCTATGGTTGGCTTCTGGCCGCTCTGCTCCTGATCCGGATGGTATGTACCCCGCTCATTCGGGCAGGCATCTTCTATAACCTCCACCAGGAGGCCAAGGGCGAGCGCGGATTATTCTTCTTCACCGGCATGCAGAAGCTATGGAAGCCCGTTACGGTATTTTATCTGATCGAACTTGTTCTTACCTTTGTGCCCGGATACTGGATTCTGCCCAAAATCCTTCCGATTCTGCTGAACGGGATCCATGAGCCGGTTCTGCTGCTTCATGCGCTGCCTCATGCAGCCGGATGGTTTCTGTACGCCTATCTGATTCGCCTGTTATTGCTCTATATGCAATTCGGCCGTACGGACAATTCCGGCATGATCAGCTCCGTTCTTGCGCTCTTCCGCCGACTGGGCACGGCTGTGCTGTTATCCCTTACCGTTGGCGGATCGGCCTGCGTCATTCTTTTGCTCCTAAGCTCGGCATCGCTCTTCTGGGCGGGATTGATTGGCTTGATTATTCAGCAAGCCTCTTATTTTCTGAATGGACTCTTCCAAATTTGGGTAATTTCCGCCCAATACCATTTGTGGCGGGATTCTTCCTCGCAGCATGCCTAATCGTTACATTTCGTTACCATCATATGATAAACAAGCTCGTAAATATGCTGTAATCGGAAGCGACACATTTCTCTCTCGGACTTGATTTTACAAAGAATAGAAGCTCATTTTTCCTCAATATTACATTTTCCGATGGCCAAATTACAAAAAAACCTGATCCCGCATGATGGGGACAGGTTTTTTTGTATAAAAATGAGCTTTCCTCATTTGCCAAATTGTTAATACTCTGCTAAAATAACGAATATGTTAGTAACAACTTTGTCATCTTTACTGTAACTTTTTGCTGGAACTATGTAATTTCGTTAAGCATGTTGGAACGTCAGACGTCTATGAATGGGTTCATCAACATTTTAAGGAGCCGAATTCCCATGATTGGGAAGCGGGGGATCCGTTTTGGGTGAATTGATCTCGCAAGAGAGGGATCATAGGGGACCTTCAACCGAACCCTTAAGCTAACCTCGCAGGCAATGGAAGGAGCTTTTTGTTTTGAAAAAGAAGTTAACGGCCATTTCTCTAGGCCTGGCCCTCGCACTCACATTAGGGACCGGAAGCGCTTTCGCCGATTCCAAATTAAATACTGCAATCAAACCAGCCATTGGTGTCTCTTATAAAACAGGTGGAACCACAACGAATGGTTTTGACTGCTCCGGATTCACCAGCTATATCTACAAGAAACTTGGTCTAAGCCTGCCGCGCACGTCTGGAGCTCAATACAAAGTCGGTACGGCCGTAGCCAAGAGCAAGCTGAAAGCTGGCGATCTCGTGTTTTTCAACACATCCGGCAGAGGTGTATCTCATGTGGGTATTTATGTTGGGGGCGGCAAATTCGCTCATTCCTCATCCTCGCGCGGTGTCATCATCAGTCCGCTGAGCCAGAGCTATTACGCCAATCGATACGTAGGTGCTAAGCGAGTCATGAGTCAGTCTACGTACAAGTCTGTAGCTGTGAACTACAATTAATTATTGGAACTTCATTGATTTATCCTTTACAAGAAGCCCTGGGCGTATGAGATTGTGCCGATCTCATCCAGCGGCTTTTTCTTTTTTCTGCCTCTGTGTATACCTTTATAACGTTTGGGACAACGAAAAAGTTCCCACTTTTCGAGAAAAAAAGAAAATTATTATGCAAATTCTCTTCGCATCCTCAAGTCATTGCATCTTCTACCCTTTATATACCCTCCTCTCCCTTCATTAAACACCCTAATGGAAAAATATTGATTTTATTTTCTGAGGACTACTACGAGCAGCGATACGTAGATGCCGAACGCATCATGAGCAATGATCAGTATGAAAAGTCGACCGGAGAATCTCCCAAGCTTCGATGTCTTATCCTCGTCCTGCCCATACATATCCGTTTGCCCGTCAAAGGAGACCTACTTCTCTTGGACGGGCTTTTTGAATGCGGCTAGAATGTTTGAGAAATGGGGTATAATTTAATTTGTAATTATGACAGGGGGACTTTGCCAATGGATGCAGCACCGATTTCATTTCATACGGTGGTCATGCGTGAAGAGCACGCGAAAGAAATATGCGCCTGGACCTATCCTCCTCCCTATAACATTTACGGTTTTCTTCCCTGGGAGCAGATGAAGGGGCTTGAGATCGAGTTTGGGGATCCGGACATCCGCCGGGAACAGTACATTTCGATTTTGGATGAACGGAAGACGCTATGGGGATTTGCCCAGCTGTTTCCGATGCATGAGGTTACGCGGATCGGGCTGGGCATGCGGCCTGATTGGTGCGGGCGGGGAATGGGTAAACGGTTTATGCAGACGATTGTCCGGGAAGCGAGGCGGAGGCGGCCTGCCGATGAGATCGACCTGGAGGTAATGACCTGGAATGAGCGCGCGATCCGTGCATACGAAAAGGCGGGCTTTCATATCACCGATACGTACGAGCGCCTTACACCGACGGGAAACGCCCTTTTCCACTGCATGGTGTATGAGCCTCCGGCAAATGAGGAATAGTAATCCTTGTCTATATGAAAAAGCACAATTTTGTGTACTTTTTATGAAGGCGCGCGGTATAGTTGCTTTTTTTGTCACAACTGGCTATGCTGTCTATGGATGTTGGTTTATAATGGAGACAAGTGCAAAAGTGCAGTATACATAGAAGGGACGATATGACGATGCAAAAATGGATCATGAGCGGATTGTTCTTCGTCGCATGTGCGTTGGCTATTGCGCTGATGTTTACGCTCCCAGGCAAGGAACAGGTAGCTCAGGAAGAGAAGCCGACTATGCCGGAAGTGACTCTGGATGCTGCCGCAGCCGAAGCCACACTGAAAGCAAGCTGCATCAGCTGTCATGGTGACCAACTTCAAGGCGGCGCTGGACCGGCTTTGAATCAAGTAGGCGGACACATGGATGCGGACGCTATCTTCAACGTTGTAACCAAAGGCCGTAAGGGTATGCCTTCCTTTAAGGATCAACTTAAGCCTGACGAAATCGCAAACATCGCGCTGTACCTTGCTGAGAAAAAATAAATCAGCTTATACGCAAAACACGCTTGAACCTGGAGAACCTCCCGGCGCAAGCGTGTTTTTACATATTGGGGAGCTATGACCGGATGGATCCGTCTCCCGTCTATTGTCCTGATTTGCCGTCCTTGGAACGGCTTTTCTCGTAGGCCTCGTTAAACTGCTGCGCTTCCTTAATATCCACAGCCGTAATGCCGCCGTCGTCCCAGGAAGTGAGACGCAGCGTAACGACTTTATAATCTATGGTGATATAGGGGTGATGTCCGAAAGCTTCCGAAATAGCTGCCACTTCATCAACAAAAGCGATTCCCTTCATGAAGGAGGAGAAGGTATACTTCCTGACGATCCATCTCCCTTGTTCAAATTCCCAACCCTCAAGCTTTTCCAGATGAGCCTCTACTTCTTGCTGCGTATAAAGCATCTTTTATCTTCCTCCCCGAAAAAAACCTATCGTAAAGCCGACTGACACGTGTATGGGCTTCTGTCATCTATTCTATTCTGCCCTGTTTCCGTTGATAACTGGAGTGATTACACAAGAGCCACAAAGGCCAACTCTTCTTCACCGATCAAAATATGTATTCGATGGTTATTCTGGTCATGCATGACCACGCCGCTGCCGACGCTAATCACCGGCTCCGTGCCCAGCGCATAGAACAAATCCTCCGCCAGCGCCTCATGAACCTCATTCCGCTCGGCTTCGCCCAGATTGCCCCAATCCTCCGCTTCCATTTCAAAGAAAACGTAGCTGTCGGAAATTCGCCCGACGGCTTCGGTCAATTCCGCGAGGATTTCGCCGTAATCCCTTCCGTGCTTCACACCCATCTCAATCACTCCTTTCCTTACCGTACTAAGCTTCGTTTCCCTTCCTTCCATTATACCGGAAATTACAACTAAAAAAAAAAGCCCGACCTGACGATAAATAGGATAACGCCCCACAAAAGGGGCCCGGTTCTCCATGAGAGCCGTTCTGACGAATGGATTCGTTATTTTATTTCTCACGGATGAGGTGTGGTATGGAAATTTCAACAATTATAGGCTTAATCATCGGTATCGTCGCGGTACTGGTGGGCATGATTCTTAAAGGTGCCTCCCTTCTCGCTTTGTATAACCCGGCAGCCTATCTAATCATTCTTGGCGGTACGGCAGCAACTTTATTCATCGGATTTCCGTTATCCGAGCTGAAAAAGATTCCGAAGCTGGTCAAAATGACCTTCGTGAAACAGAACCTGATGGACAAGACGGACATGATCAAGCTGTTCATGGAATGGGCTTCGATTACGCGCCGTGAAGGTCTGCTGGCTCTGGAAACCAAAGTCGATGAGATCGATGACAGCTTCCTGCGTAACGGAATGCGCATGATTATCGACGGCAACGATCAGGAATTCGTACGCGATGTATTGATGGAAGATATCAACGCCACGGAAGAGCGCCATCGTTCCGGCTCGCTGATCTTCTCCCAGGCCGGCATGTATGCACCTTCCCTCGGAGTACTCGGAGCCGTTATCGGTTTGATCGCTGCACTATCCCATATGGAAGACATGGGCGAGCTTGCCCATGCCATCGGGGCTGCGTTTATTGCTACCCTGCTCGGTATCTTCACCGGTTATGTCATCTGTCACCCGATTGCGAACAAACTCAAGCGCCTATCCAAGCGCGAGGTTGAAATTCGACTGATGATGGTAGAAGGCCTGCTGTCCATTCAATCCGGTGTATCCACCATTGCAATCAATCAGAAGCTCTCCGTGTTCCTGACACCATCCGAACGCGCTGAGCTCAGCGAGAGGGAGGCTGGTGCTAGTGAGCAAAAAGACTAGACACGAGCCACACGAGGAGCATGCCGACGAATCCTGGCTTCTTCCGTACGCAGACCTGCTGACATTGCTTCTGGCCCTGTTCCTGGTTTTGTATGCCATGAGCGCGACGGATGCACGCAAATTTCAAGAAATGAGCGAAGCCTTCAGCGTTGCTCTCACCGGCGGAACCGGCGTGCTGGATTACAGCAAGACCGAGCCCAGCGACACCCCGCCTAATATTAACGATCATAAAGCGACAACCCCTTCCGTTCCAGCAACAACGCCCGACCAACGTCGTGCCGAGTTGATGCGTCAGGAACAAGAGGATCTGGAGAGGCTGAAGAAACAGCTCGATAATTATATTAAAAATAACGGTTTAACCTCAGAGCTCAGCACCAAGTTAAACCACTCCCAGCTGGTCATTACGATCCGGGATAATGCCCTGTTCCCGTCCGGCGAAGCCGTGGTGAAGCCGGAGGCCCGTAAACTGGCCAAGGCCATATCGCAAATGCTTCACAAATTCCCGGATTATGAGATCATTGTTTCCGGTCATACGGATAATGTGCCGATTTCCAACAGCAAATATCCGTCCAACTGGGATTTAAGCTCGGATCGGGCATTGCAGTTCATGAAGATTCTGCTCACCAACTCGGAACTGGACCCTAAACGGTTCATGCCGATCGGTTATGGAGAATACCATCCGATCGCCGATAACAACACCGCTGTTGGACGAGCGAAGAACCGTAGGGTTGAGGTATCCATTATACGTAAATACCAGGATAGCGCAACGTTTACCAGCGTTAATGAATAACCGGTATAATGAACGGTCTAACCGACTATAACACACCCTAAACAACCGATGCATCTGGCCTCCAGATCTCATCGGTTGTTTTCTTTTTACACAAGGGTTTCACAAAGCCGGTACACCATAATTGCTACTCGAGCTTATAGTTCAGCAGCCGGCCAAGCTCTTCCTTCTCTTTGTCATTGAGATCGCGCCATGAGCCGATACGTTGGCTGCCAAGTCGAATATTCATAATCCGGATTCGCTGCAGCTTTCGAACCTCATAACCAAAAGCGCTGCACATTCTGCGGATTTGCCGATTTTTCCCCTCCGTCAGAATGATTCGAAATACGCGTTCGGACATTCGCGTGACCTCACAGGGGAGCGTCATCTCCCCCAAAATTTTGACGCCGCCGGCCATTCCGCGAAGGAAGGATTCCGTTACCGGACGGTCCACCGTCACAATATATTCTTTCTCATGTTTTCCTTCGGAGCGAAGGATCTTATTGACGATATCTCCGTCATTCGTTAACAGGATCAGTCCTTCGGAGTCCTTATCCAATCGTCCAATGGGAAAAACCCGTTCGTTATGGCCTACGAAGTCTACAATATTGCCCTTAATATGCGACTCGGTGGTGCTCGTAATCCCGACCGGCTTATTAAGAGCAATATATACATGCTTCTTCTTGTCCTGAAGCGGCTTTCCCTGGATCCGCACATCGTCGCCTTCCTCGGCCTGGCTGCCCAAGACCGCAACCACCCCGTTAATGGTGACCTTCCCGCTCTCCACCAGCTTGTCCGCTTCACGACGCGAGCAATATCCCGTTTCGCTGATAAATTTATTGATTCTCAAAGATGCCATCCCCTTATCTGTAACTACTTCATGTTCAGCCTTCGATTGTTTTCTGCGGTACCGCAGGCAGGACAATACTTACCCTCGTGCCTACGCCAACTTCACTCTCGATTTCCATCGTCCCCCGGTGGCCCTGAATAATGCGCTGGCTTACCATCAACCCGAGTCCTGTGCCCGTTTCCTTATTCGTAATAAACGGTTCGCCAAGATGCGGCATCATGTCTTCCGGAATGCCTTGACCTTCATCCCGAATATCGATCTGTATCTGTTCGGCCTGCGGGCGTGTAAGCCTAATCCATATATTGCCGCCTTCCGGCATGGCTTCAATGGCATTCTTGAGCAGATTTATGAACACCTGTTTGAGCTGGTTCTCTTCGCAATGCACAAAGGTCGGTTCTTCAATAAAATCCAATTTGAACTCGATGCCGTACAGATGCGCCTGGCTGTCAAGGAAGGAGATGACATCCCCCATAATGACGCCCACGTCCCTCTCCTGGAAATTAATCGCCTGAGGCTTGGCTAATATCAGAAATTCACTGACGATCAGATTGATTCGATCCAGCTCGGACAGCATCAGGTCGATATGATCGGGATTCGCTTTGTGAGTCTGTTGTTGAAGCTGCAAAAATCCTCGGAGGGTCGTAAGCGGATTCCGGATTTCATGCGCAACCCCGGCAGCCAGCTGCCCCACGGTATTGAGCTTCTCCGAACGCCGCAGGAGCTCCTCGATCCGATTGCGTTCCGTCACATCGCGGGATACGCTAATCATGGAGGTAACCTCGCCGTTCTCGTCCCGCACAAGCGAGGTGCTGATGCTCACTTCAATCGTGCTTCCATCCTTGCGCAGACGGACCGTCTCCACCGGCGGAAGCCGCTCACCAGCCCGCAAACGACGGATGCGTTCCTTCTCCTCTTCCTCTTTGGCCGGAGGCACAAGCGCAAGCTTCCGCCCGACCACTTCGTGCGCCTTCCAGCCGTATAATTGCTCAAACGCTTTATTCACGCTGATCACGCGTTCATAAGTGTCTGTTGTATGAATGGCATCGGCCGTCTGATTGATAACGGACTCTAAATATTCTTTAACGGACTGGTTCTCATCCACCATCTGCTTCAACTGGCTCGTGTAGGTACCCAGATTGCGGGTCATGGCATTGATGCGGCCTGCAAGCTGCCCCAGCTCGTCCCGGCTGCTAACCTCAAGTCTACGATCGAAGTGACCATCCGATACATCGTTTACGGTGCCCAGGATGGCCTGAATCGGCTTCGTAAAATAACCCGCTACAATGTAACTGCCAAAAATCACGATTTCGAGCAAAACCAGTGAAATAGCCACCAGACTGATCATCTGCTCCCTCATCACGGAAGAGATGGCTTCATAATCCATGACGACGCTGATCACGCTGGTCGGTTTATTTTCGGACAGGATGGGAATGAAGCTTTTTAACACCTTCTTATTATTGATGGTGCTGACAAACACCACATTGTCGCTGGTAGATACGGCCCTCTGCACAGCTTCCGTATCTTGATCCAGGCTCCCATAATTGTAGGTGCCGAACGTGATCGGTCGATTGCGGAGCTTGTGGTGAACATCGTCCGTTCCATCCTCTCTCATATATTCATTGCCAAACGTTTCGGGGTTGATGCCCGTCACTTCCAATATCCGCGGATTGGATTTCAAAGTCTCCTCCACCACGGTGTTCGGGCTTGTGATCTTCACAAAATCCTTGATATTCGAATTCCGGATGTAGGGATCGATAATATAATTCCGCTTGCCATCATAATAGTATCCCCATTTATCAATGAACTCCGGATTGGATGTGGAGAACTCGAACGGTCCGGACCAGAAATGCTCGGACCGCTGCCCCTCCGTAACGGACACGACTTTGCCATGCTGGAACAATTCCAGAAATGCGGTATGCCAATACCCCCAGTTTTTTGTGGAAAGGCCGATTTCGTCTTGGGAGGAGGAACGGGCAACAACGATATCATCGTTGGTTCGAACCAGCAGCGAAATGTGGGTCACACCGATCTCTTTACTTAATTCGGCCAATTGCTGATTGGTTATATTGTTAATATCGGGATCTAAGGCCTTTGCCGCATTAACTGCTGCTACCTTCAGCATATCCCCGAAAATGTTATCCACATACGCAGAGCTAAAGCCGGTTTGCTGAACCGTAATGGCGATTTGCGTGGCGGCCATTACCATTTTGGTTTCACTATCCTGCTGCAGGTTTTCCTGGGTCGTGTAATAATTCAGCGTAATGTTAAGCAGAAGGATAAATAATACCGATATGGACATGATCATCGATAATTTCGTCTTAATCGACAAGTGGCATCTTCACCTTTCTGCTGTCACATCGACGACTTGTGAATATATACCCTCATGATACCTTGATCACGAACGTTTGAAAAGACAAGCCGTATTGCGGCTGACGGGTTTTTTTCCGCAATCGCATTGCTATTGAATTAGGGAATCCTTACAATATAAGAGGCTAATCCCGATAAATAAAACGACGTATCCACAGATTGCGCACAAATACACAACTTATCTGGGGATAATGTGTATAACTTTGTGTATAATTTTTTACTTATCCACAATTCTGTCCACATCATGTTAACAAACGAATAAATGTTCGTTGAACATTGGGTATAAATACAGGGTTTTAGCAGGCAGCGAAAGGAGACTTTAGATTGATATCACATTCAATAGACCCACTGGCTGTGGATAACGAAAATCATGAACGCTGGATGCGAGAAGCCATCGCGGAAGCCCGGAAGGCCGAAGAGCTCGGTGAAGTTCCTATTGGCGCTGTCATCGTACGGGGCGATGACATTATTGGCCGTGGATATAATCTGCGTGAAACGACTTACGATGGGACGGCTCATGCCGAGATGGTAGCGATCCGGGAGGCCAGCCGGCATCTTGGAGCCTGGCGGCTGCTCGACTGTCGATTATACGTGACGCTGGAGCCTTGTCCCATGTGTGCAGGTGCCATCGTTCAGTCCCGGATTCCGCAGCTCATCTACGGCACAAGCGATCCCAAGGCAGGCTGTGCGGGCACACTGATGAATCTGCTTCAAGAGCCGCGCTTTAATCATCGGACGCACGTGGTGGACGGCGTGCTGCAGGAAGAATGCGCATCGTTGCTGACTCAGTTCTTTCGGCGTTTACGCGGGAAAATATGATTTGATGTACCGAAAGAGGAATGAACACAGAAAACCCGGCCGTCATGGCCGGGTTTTCTTGTCTGCGATGAATAAAATTAGTAAGTGCTCATTTGGCTCATGGATTCCTCAAATTGCTCCATCGTGATGACGTCAGCGTCTTTTGGAATACCGATTTTGAACTCTTGTTTCGCGTTGATGTTGTTGTATTGGGTGCTACCCTTCACAGCCAACTTCACGTTCTCATTCGTTTCTGGATCATTGAAATCAACGTTCAACACAACATCTTGGTACGCAGGGAAATCTTTTTTATCGATAGCCGTGTTGATATTAAATGTATTGATTTTCAGGTATTTCTGCATTTCTTCCAAGCCCGCTTTGAATTCGTCTTGGTTGACGTTGGACACTTCAGCTTTGGCAGCATCGATGTCTTCTTGGGTCAGACCCAGCAATTCGCGGTACTCGTCTTTAGCTGCAATATCAACAACCTTAGGTGCAACCTTGTTTACCATAATATCCAATGCTTCATTCAGGTTATCATTGGTTACAAAGAATTGTACCACTTGTTTAGCGTCAACACCTTCTGGAAGGCCGGCATCTTTAACATTGATCTCTTTGAAGTATTTCGCTTGGTCATATTCGCTCAGCACAGCTTCAAGGATTTCGTTAACGAATTTTTGGGACTTCTCGGTATCCAGGGTTTCTGGGTTAAATGTTTCGCCGGATTGCTCAGCAAGCTCTTTCATGTCCATCACGAGGAATTTGCCAACAACGTCTTCCGGGAACGGCAGCATAGGAATGCTTGGCACTTTAACGTAGATTTTCTCTTTCGTCATCACCATATCAATGTTGAAGGACATCGCCATGTCACCCTTCAAATTGATGCCCATGTTCATTTCGGTTTGCATTGGCTCAGCCTGGTAGATCCCGTCCAGTGTAACCTCCGCATTCTTCAGCATCGTCATCGCCTGTGTTACGCTTGGATCGCCTTCAACTGCAGGTATGTTAACTTGAAGGTCTTCAATGACAAATTTGCTCTTCATTTCGTAGGATGTCATCTTCATCGCGTTCGTAGCAGCATTGGTCATTGCCGCCTTAGGCTCTTCTTTTTTCGCGCAGCCGGAAAGCACAACTGTCACCGTGAGCAGCAGTGTCAGCATGATAGCTGCAAACTTCTTGTTCATTAAAATTTCTCTCCCCTCTAACAGTCAAAAAAATAACAGACCTTCTAATCATAAACCATTTAACCAAAATGAGAAACACTTTCTGGAATATTTGCTGAAATTTTATTTCCTTTCTTTTTCCATCCATCTTAATTTCAAACTTCTTAACATGCGAATAAGGTGGGGCCCCAAAATATTACACTTGAACACTAATACGGAAGTTGGAAGCAAAAGGTTTCAAATCGAAAAAAAGAACTTCCTGTCGAATGTCAGGAAGTTCTCTCGATTCTTGATTTTTGGCGCTTTCGTATTAGCTCCTAAAGGCTGTTAGCCCTCCGGATTATAATGGCCATCCTGCTTGCGGATCTTCGCTCTGTGCGAGCCTGACAGCGGCTCCTGGCCGCCCCGGTCATGGTCCTTCCGCTGCCTCGGTTGTTCCTGTGCTTCAGGCACCGGAATCGACTTTGGTTTACTCATCTGATAGCCCTCCATTTCATGGATCACAGCGTTTGTTCTACGCAAACGGCCTTGATGCTTCGGTCTGAAAGGAGCATCACAGCTTTCACATTCATTCATGGAACTTAGTGATGCGTGATTTGCTGCAGCGTTTGAGCGCACTCATGAATATGACGCGTATAATCGCCCACCATGCCTTGTATGTTCTCATTGCGCTCATCCGTCGTCGCGCCATCACGCTCTACATCGATCAGAGCGACCTTCACTTCCCGGGAATCCACATAGGTGCATTGAAAATCAAACGAATACTCCTGACGACCTGCTGCGCCAATGTGAATGCGGATGGCGTTCGGATCTCCTTCGTCTGCTGCCACTTCTGCACGATCCCCCGGTTTGAGTATGGTCGGCAGCCTTTCCTGCCAAGCATTGACCAGCGTCGATTGATCGACATTCAGTTCTGAGTTCATGTTCACACCTCCCCTTCTCTATAAATTGCGATAACAGGCGCTGTTTTATACAGCAGGTCCCCCAAGCATAAAGTGCTTAGATCTGAACCTTCTATGCATTTCTCCTCTGGTAAAAAAGGCATAAAGACCATAAAAAAACCGTTCCCCTAAGGAAACGGCTTGCATTTGTATATGTATGGCGGAGAGGATGGGATTCGAACCCATGTGGAGTTGCCCCCTAACGGTTTTCAAGACCGCCCCGTTATGACCGCTTCGGTACCTCTCCATGTGGAAATGATCACTGCAAATGAATCACGTGCAAAAATCATTATACCACAAGTCAACCTATGTTATCAACTTATTTCTTAGGTTCGATGATGCTAACATTCCCCATGTAAGGGCGAAGCACTTCCGGAATGACAACGGAGCCGTCGGCCTGCTGATAATTCTCCAGAATGGCTGCAACCGTACGCCCTACCGCGAGCCCGGAACCATTCAAGGTGTGAACAAACTCCGGCTTGCTCTTCGGCTCCGGACGGAAACGAATATTGGCACGGCGTGCCTGGAAATCTCCAATATTCGAGCAGGAAGAGATTTCACGGTATACGCCGCTCTCCGGAAGCCATACTTCCAGATCATAGGTTTTCATGGAGCCGAAGCCCATATCCCCGGTACATAGCGTCATGACGCGATAAGGGAGATTCAACAGCTGGAGCACTCGCTCCGCATCCGCCGTCATTTTCTCGAGCTCATCAAACGATGTTTCCGGATGCACAATCTTCACCATTTCGACCTTATTGAACTGATGCTGACGAATAAGTCCCCGAGTGTCGCGTCCTGCGGCACCGGCTTCCGAACGGAAACAGGAGCTGTATGCGACGTAATATTTAGGCAGATCCTCGCTATTTAGGATTTCCTCACGATGGTAGTTCGTTACAGGAACCTCAGCCGTTGGGATCAGGTAATAGTCCGTATCGCTAATTTTGAATAAATCCTCTTCGAATTTAGGCAGTTGTCCCGTTCCGTACAAGCTGTCCCGGTTGACGATATATGGAGGCAGCATTTCCTCATAGCCGTGTTTGTCGCTGTGCAGATCCATCATGAAACTGATTAAGGCACGCTCAAGCCGTGCACCCAGACCTTTGTAGAACGTAAATCGGGAACCCGTAACCTTCGCGCCTGCTTCAAAGTCCAAAATACTCAGGTTCTGGGCAATCTCCCAGTGAGCCTTAGGTTCGAAATCAAAAGCTTTAGGCTCCGCCCAGCGGCGAATTTCCACGTTCTCCTCCTCCGAGGCGCCGATCGGCACACTTTCGTGGGGAATATTCGGAATCGCCAAAGTAAGCTCGGATATGCTGGCTTCCAGCTCACGAACTTCCTCATCCATTGCTTTAATCTGGTCTGACACTTGGCGCATCTCCAGAATCAGCTCATCTGCATTTTCGCGATTTTTTTTCAGCTTGGCTACTTCAGCCGACACGGTGTTGCGGCGATTCTTCAAACTTTCGCTTTCCTGCAGCAATTCCCGGCGCCGGGCGTCAAGCTTAGGAAAATCCGCAATCAAATCGAGCGATTTGCCTCGATTCTTCAGCGCTTCTTCAACACGACTGTACTCGCTGCGCAATATTTTTACGTCTAACACGGGAAACCCTCCTAAAGTAAAACATCCATCAAGTATATCGAAGCAGCTGCCCTACCTGTTGATAAAAAGCCTTGGGACAAGGCTGCATTATACGTTGTTACATACGATACATCTTATTGCATTTCAGCGAAAAAGACAACTTGACTCCCACATACTGCCAAAGAGTCAAGATGTCTTCTACTGAAACTATTACGTTACGCCTGTGGCGCCGTCGCTCGGGAACGAACCATCTCCACAAAATATTGATGGAGCCGGTAATCGTCTGTCAGCTCCGGATGATAGGAAGCCGCAAGCAGATGGCTTTGTCTGGCTGTAACGATCTCATCCTTATACGTGGACAGAACCTCAACGCCCGGTCCCACTTCCAGAATAAGCGGAGCGCGGATGAAGACGGCTCGCACCGTTTCATCGATGCCCTTCACAGGCAAATCAGTCTCGAAACTTTCACGCTGTCGTCCGAACGCGTTCCGCGCCACCGTGATGTCCATCAGCTTCAAATGCGCTTCTTCGTCGCCTTGAATTCGCTCGGCCAGCACGATCAGTCCGGCACAGGTTCCGAATATCGGTTTGCCTTGGGCTGAAAACTGACGAATCGCATCCATAAAATCATACTTGCGCATCAGCTTGCCAATCGTCGTGCTCTCACCGCCAGGGATAATCAAGCCGTCAATGTCGTCCAGCTGCTCGACCTTCTTGATGGGCACCCCTTTGGCGCCAGCAAGCGTAATGCTTCGAATATGCTCTGCAACGGCACCCTGAAGTGCCAGTACGCCGACCTTCATGTTACCCCTTCTCTCTTACCAGCCGCGATCCTGCATGCGCTCAGCCGGACTAAGCTTGGATATCTCGATGCCTTTCATTGGAGCACCCAGGTTCTTGGATACTTCAGCAATCAATTTATAATCATCATAATGCGTTGTCGCTTCCACGATCGCACGAGCAAATTTCTCAGGGTTATCGGATTTGAAAATACCGGATCCTACAAAAACGCCGTCAGCGCCCAGATGCATCATCAATGCGGCATCCGCAGGGGTGGCCACGCCACCGGCGGCAAAGTTAACGACAGGCAGCTTGCCCGTCTCGTGAACGCCTTTCAGGAGGTCATAGGAAACACCGAGGTTTTTGGCTTCGGCATACAGTTCGTCCTTCGACATGTTGCGAACCTTGCGAATTTGGCTGTTGATCAAACGCATATGGCGAACTGCTTCCACGATATTGCCGGTTCCCGGCTCGCCCTTCGTGCGGATCATGGATGCACCCTCGCCGATGCGACGCAACGCCTCACCGATATCTTTCGCGCCGCATACGAACGGTACGGTGAAATCCCATTTGTCGATGTGGAACACTTCATCCGCAGGCGTCAGCACTTCACTCTCATCGAGGTAATCCACGCCGAGAGATTCAAGCACTTTCGCTTCAACGTAATGACCGATACGAGCTTTGGCCATAACTGGAATGGATACGACCTTCATGACTTCCTCAACGATGGTTGGGTCAGCCATACGTGCTACTCCCCCAGCAGCGCGAATATCGGAAGGAACTCGCTCCAGCGCCATAACTGCCGTAGCACCGGCAGCTTCAGCGATTTTCGCTTGTTCCGCATTCATGACGTCCATAATGACGCCGCCTTTTTGCATTTCCGCCATACCTCTTTTTACAGTAGATGTTCCTGTTTCCATGTCCCCTAGCCTCCCGATTATATGTTGTATCTCATCGCCATTTAGAGCATTCCCTGGCGATATGGTCTGTACCCGTATGGTGCATACTTGCAATGAATCTAACTTGATATTTTACCGCATCAAAATCAAATACACAACCCATTTACTCGGAATTTATCGGGTCCTTAGAAAAGATTTTTGATGGAATCAAACAAATCCGCGAAAAAGTCACCGATCGCACGGAGGAACAGCTTGAACCAGCCGGCCTTCTCTACTTCGTCTGCCGTGATAAGATTCACCGTTTCGGTCTGGGTTTCCTTCATGCCTTCGATTTTGTATGAGTAGGTTGCCGTACCCACCTTCGTATCCTTGGCGACAGGCGCCGTCACGCTGGAAGAATCCAGTTTGGCTTCAAAGGTAATGTTCTTTCCGCTAGAACCTTTAGGCACAACAAATGTGAGGGCTTTATCGGTCACCAGCCCAGCTTCCTTACCTTTGCCCTTCTTCACTTCGACGGTTTCAAATCCTTGCACGGTTGCTCCGGCTGCTTGGACTTCCTTCACTTCGAAGTTGTCAAAGCCGTAATCCAGGACTTTTTTGGTTTCCTTAAAGCGAGCCCCTTCGGATTTCGTTCCCATAACCACGCTGATCAAACGCATGCCGTCACGCTCAGCGGTACCGGCAAAGCAATAACCCGCCGCATTGGTATGACCGGTTTTCAAACCGTCCAAACCTTCGTAAGCATAGGCCTTGAAGTTCGTAATGCTTTTGTTTGCCTCCAGCATCCAGTTGTAGTTGATGATCGGACTCGTATCGCGCGGCCGGAATTTATGCGATTGAATGGCCGTAAATCTCGCAAAGTCAGGATGATCCTCAACGATATACTTGGCAAGTAATGCAGTATCCATTGCCGACATTACGGTTTCTTTATCTTCTGCAGGACGGTATTTCTCAGGCATATCTGCACGGCTAAGGCCTGTCGAATTAATGAAGAAAGCGGTCTTCAATCCCATCTTTTTCGCCGTATCGTTCATCATGGTAACAAACTCTGCTTCGGAACCAGCAATATGTTCAGCCAATGCTACCGTTGCATCATTCGCCGAGCCGACAGCCATTGCTATGTAGAGCTCTTCCACTGTATGTTGGTCGCCTTCAGCTAAAAATATCCGTGAGCCCACGGTTTTTTCAGCATTTTCCCCTACCGTGACTACGTCATCCCAAGCTAACTCGCCTTGTTTTACCTTCTCTGCCACGATATATTCCGTCATCATCTTCGTCATGCTTGCCGGCGGCAATGCTTCATCCGCATTTATGGATAACAGCACCTGGCCCGTAGATGGCTCGATCAAGACGGCAGAGCTCACTTCCAAGCCCAGCTGATCGACCGATGGCACTTTGTCCGGCTTCGCATTATTCGTCGCAGCCTTGTCCGTTGCCGCTTTGTCTTCCGTAGCTTTGGTTGTATCCGCTGTAGCCAGCATATTAGGCGCAGCGAGCGAAACCGCAGGCGCAGCAGAGAAACATAATATATTAAAGAGCATCAAGGATGCCAGCGTTCTTTGAATTCGTTGTCGCTTATTCTTCTTTATAGACTTGTCTATCAATGGAATTACTCCCCTCTAATTCTCAATAAGTCATTAACTTGTTCTATTCTATCATAGGGGGGGTATCAAAAAAAGACAAGCTAGATGAATTTCATCCAGCTTGTCCAGGAAATAAATGACATATACTGTGTATCCTTATTCTTTTCCGTGAATTACAAGGAATAGTTAGGCGCTTCTTTGGTGATTTGAATATCATGCGGATGGCTCTCGCGGAGACCAGCCCCGGAAATGCGGATAAATTGGGTATCATTCCGCAGCTCCTCCAGGTTTTGCGTTCCGCAATACCCCATGCCGGAACGCAATCCACCGATCAACTGATGGATGGTATCTGCCAATGGCCCTTTATAAGCTACACGGCCCTCGATGCCTTCCGGTACCAATTTCTTGTCATCGTCTTGGAAATAACGGTCTTTACTGCCTTGTTTCATGGCAGCAAGGGAACCCATGCCCCGATAAGCCTTGAAACGGCGTCCTTGGTAGATCTCGGCTTCGCCTGGGCTTTCTTCCGTCCCTGCAAACATGCTGCCCAGCATAACGGCACTAGCGCCGGCTGCGATGGCTTTTGTAATTTCCCCGGAGTATTTGATACCGCCATCTGCGATAATCGGCACGCCGTACTCTTTAGCAACCGTTGCGCAGTCATAAATGGCTGTGATTTGCGGTACGCCAATCCCGGCAATAACGCGGGTCGTACAGATGGATCCAGGACCGATTCCCACTTTAACGACGGATGCGCCGGCTTCGATAAGCTCTCGCGTACCTTCGCCTGTAGCCACATTACCGGCGATAATGGTCAGATCGGGATACAATTCGCGCAGTTTGCGTACGGAATCAATAATATTGATGTGATGCCCGTGAGCGGAGTCAACGGTTATGACGTCTACACCGGCTTTCACAAGCGCTTCTGCTCTTTCGAAGGTATCTTTAGAGATTCCGATCGCTGCACCTACAAGCAGACGGCCCTGAGCGTCCTTCGCTGCTCTAGGGAACTGAATCGCTTTCTCAATGTCTTTAATCGTGATAAGTCCTTTAAGAACATTATCCTCGTCCACCAAAGGCAGCTTCTCGATTTTATGCTTCTGCAGAATCATTTCGGCATCCTGAAGGGTCGTTCCAACCGGAGCGGTAACCAGGTTCTCGCTGGTCATCACTTCGCTGATAACCGTATTGTAATCATGAACAAAACGAAGATCACGATTCGTCAAAATCCCGATCAGCTTATTGTTCTCATCCACGATCGGAACCCCGGAAATCCGGAATTTGCCCATGAGTTTCTCAGCGTCGGATACAAGATGATCGGCATGAAGCGAGAATGGATTGGTGATGACTCCGCTTTCCGAGCGCTTCACCCGATCTACTTCTTCCGCCTGTTGTTCAACCGTCATATTTTTATGAATAATGCCGATTCCGCCTTCTCTAGCAATGGCAATTGCCAAAGGAGCTTCCGTAACGGTGTCCATACCTGCACTGATGAGCGGGATGTTCAATTTCACGTGCTCGCTCAATTTGGTGCTAACATCCACTTCTTTTGGAAGTACCTCGGATTTTCTAGGAACCAACAATACATCGTCAAAAGTGAAGCCTTCCTTGCTAAACTTATCTTCCCACACCTGGGTTATTCCTCCTTTTTGTCGTCTTCCTGCGGACTACAACTACTGTCAGAGCTGGACCGGACGGCATTTTCAAGTATTTTCAGAAATATATTATTGCCATCTTAGCAAAGGGCCCATAGGCTGTCAAGGATTGAATTGACCCATTTCCTGAAGTTCGCAAGTATCCATCCAGCGCGTTGTCCTGTCTCTTTGGAGTGGACAAATGGACAGCTTTCTTCTATTAAATGGAGACTTATCCACGTTTAAGATTGACCTGCCATATTGCATCCCTTTAGGCATTATCACGGAGACGATGCATGACTGTCGTTTAGTATCACCCAAGCCGGCTCGAGATAGTCCAGAATTCAGAAATCCACGTCACGGCATATAGGAAAAGACCGCTATCGATTACTCGATAACGGTCTTTATGGTTGTTCGCTTGGCGACGTCCTACTCTCCCGGGACCCTTCGGTCCAAGTACCATCGGCGCTGGAAGGCTTAACGGTCGTGTTCGGTATGGGAACGCGTGGAACCCTTCCGCCATCGCCACCAAACGGTTCAGATGCTTGATCACCTGAAAACTAGATACGAAACGATTTGCAGCACATTAGAATCCGTAGCATTCACCCGATGTGGTATCGGGGTCCCCGAAAAGTATTCGGCATCTGCTTCAAAGCTTTGCTTCACTTTTTGGGGTGTTTTTTGGATAAGCCCTCGACCGATTAGTATTGGTCAGCTCCATGCATTGCTGCACTTCCACCTCCAACCTATCTACCTCGTCGTCTTCAAGGGGTCTTACATACTGGGAAATCTCATCTTGAGGGGGGCTTCACGCTTAGATGCTTTCAGCGCTTATCCCGTCCGTACGTAGCTACCCAGCCATGCTCCTGGCGGAACAACTGGTGCACCAGCGGTACGTCCATCCCGGTCCTCTCGTACTAAGGACAGCTCCTCTCAAATTTCCTACGCCCACGACAGATAGGGACCGAACTGTCTCACGACGTTCTGAACCCAGCTCGCGTACCGCTTTAATGGGCGAACAGCCCAACCCTTGGGACCTACTTCAGCCCCAGGATGCGATGAGCCGACATCGAGGTGCCAAACCTCCCCGTCGATGTGGACTCTTGGGGGAGATAAGCCTGTTATCCCCAGGGTAGCTTTTATCCGTTGAGCGATGGCCCTTCCATGCGGTACCACCGGATCACTAAGCCCGACTTTCGTCCCTGCTCGACTTGTAGGTCTCGCAGTCAAGCTCCCTTATGCCTTTGCACTCTTCGAATGATTTCCAACCATTCTGAGGGAACCTTGGGGCGCCTCCGTTACTCTTTAGGAGGCGACCG
>NZ_CP062260.1:5600000-5665000 GCF_014863545.1 Paenibacillus sp. JNUCC32
GCGCTTCGTCATTGCCCTGCTCTTTCTCCTTCATCTGCGCTTCAAAACGCTGACGCTGGTCAATCGGATCATTGAGCTCCGAGAATGCATTGGCGTGTTCGCGCGCCACGATAAACAGCTCAAAGCGATCCGTGAACCGCGGATCCACGTCGTTCTTCTTCGCCAGCGGCGAAATCTCAACCGGGTGACCGGTTACGAACGTCGGCTGAATCAGCGTCTCTTCTACGAATTGCTCAAAGAACGCGTTCAAAATATGACCAAATGTCATATGCGGCTCAACCGGAACTTTGTGTTCTTTGGCAAGACGATGCGCTTCCTCGTTGGACATATCCACGCTGAAGTCTACGCCGACAACTTCTTTTACCGCATCCACCATGGATACGCGGCGCCACTGCGGCGTCAGGTCCACTTCATGCCCTTGATAGGAAATGACTTGCGTGCCCAGCACCTCTTGGGCGATATGGGCAATCAGATTCTCGGTCAGTGCCATAATATCTTTGTAGTCCGCATAAGCTTCATACAGCTCAATCATCGTAAACTCCGGATTATGACGGGTAGAGATCCCTTCATTCCGGTATACGCGGCCAATTTCGTACACTTTCTCAAGTCCGCCCACAATCAGGCGCTTCAGATGGAGCTCAATTGCGATCCGCATATACAGTTCCATATCGAGCGCATTATGATGCGTGATGAACGGGCGTGCCGCCGCACCGCCAGCGATGGAATGCAAGGTCGGGGTCTCCACCTCAAGATAGCCTTGGGAATCCAGGTAACGGCGCATCGATTGGATAATCCGGGAACGGGTAATGAAGGTTTTCTGCACATCGGGATTGATGATCAGGTCGACGTAACGCTGACGATAACGGAGCTCTACATCCTTCAAACCATGGAATTTCTCAGGGAGCGGATACAGCGATTTCGAAAGAACCTCCAGCTCCTTCACCTTCACGGTAGTTTCACCGGTCTTGGTCTTGAACAAGACCCCTTTTATCCCGATGATGTCACCCAGATCAAGGATGCTGAATGCTTCATACTGCGCTTCTGCAACGGAATCCTGGCGAACATAAATCTGAATCCGGCCGCTCAAATCCTGAATATGGGCAAAAGAAGCCTTGCCCATGCCGCGTTTAGCCATAATCCGTCCAGCCAGGTTCACTTCCACCTGCTTCTCTTCCAACTCTTCCTTGGAGAGCTCGTCGTACTGTTTCAGAATATCACCTGCGTGATGTTCTCTTTCGTATTTTCCACCAAACGGATCGATGCCCAGCTTGCGAAGCTCGTCCAATTTGTTGCGGCGGATTTGCAAAAGCTCACTTAACTCCTGTTCTTGTTCCTGGTTGTTCATTTCTTCCGTCATCGTCATTCATCTCCTTCATTTCGCTTCCATTGTGAATCCCGTACACATTCGGCAAGGACTTAACGGTAGGGCAGCCATTTCAAGACATGCCATCCATCCATTAAGCCCTCAACCCGGCCCTAACCTATTTAAAAAAGCCCCCCGAAGGAAGCTTTCTACACCACATTCCGACTTACTTCTTAATGTCTACAATTTTATATTGAATAACGCCCGCAGGAACGTTAACATCCACAACCGATCCTTTTTGCTTGCCGATAATCGCTTTGCCGACAGGGCTCTCGTTCGAGATTTTGTTGTTAAGCGGATCCGATTCAGCCGTACCTACAATGGTATATTCCATCGTGTCGCCAAATTCCAAATCCTCCACGATCACCGTGTTGCCCACGCCGACTACATCGGTATTGATATCATCGTTGTTGATGATGCGCGCATTACGGAGCATTTTCTCCAGCGTAATAATCCGGCCTTCGATAAAGGCTTGCTCGTTCTTGGCGTCTTCATATTCGGAGTTTTCACTAATATCGCCATAACCGATGGCAACTTTAATCCGCTCAGCCACCTCGCGGCGCTTCACAGACTTCAGATTCTCAAGTTCGTCCTCCAGTTTCTTCAGACCGTCCTGGGTAAGAATGACTTCTTTATCGCTCATTAACCGATTCTCCTGTCATGTAAATAATTTAAACCACGGTATCAACATACTATATGCGAATTCTTGGGGATCAGAACTTCCCTCTGATGCCTGCTCAATTTCTTGAATTTATACTGAAAGATTATATGGGAACCATTTCAAAAAGTCAATGCGCGCAAAGGCTGTCACGGATGTCGCATATACGCAACCGTTAACAGCCTGCACCTCGTATTATCCAATCGCCGCAGCGGCTTGAGGGTATACGCTTTTTGCCGATTCTTCATGGTCCTCCAGATTGTTCACAAAGTTGTTCAGAAGGCTGACCAATTCATCGCGCTTCGTTTCTTCCATAATAATATCTTTAATGCGAGCCGATCCCTTGAGCCCTTTCAAGTACCAGGAAAGATGCTTGCGCATCTCCCTAACCGCTACCGCTTCGCCGCGCAGGGCGATCAGCCGGTCCATATGCAGGATGGCAATCCGGATTTTCTCCTGGGGAGACGGATCCGACAGCAGCTGGCCCGTCTTCAGGTATTCCACGGTACGGTACAGCATCCAAGGATTCCCCAGCGCTCCACGACCGATCATGACGCCATCGCATCCCGTCGTATCCAGCATCCGTCGCGCATCTTCCGGCGTCACTACGTCGCCGTTGCCGATAACCGGAATGGAGACGGCTTCTTTCACTTGGCGAATGATGTCCCAATCTGCGTGCCCGGTGTAGAGCTGCTCGCGCGTACGCCCGTGAACGCTGACGGCTTGACCGCCCGCCCGTTCGACAGCCTGCGCATTTTCGACAGCATAGATATGATCGCTATCCCAGCCTGTGCGCATCTTCACCGTGACCGGTTTGTTCACGGCATCGACAACCGCCGCGACCATCTCATAGATTTTGTTCGAATCCAGAAGCCAGCGCGCTCCCGCATCCATCTTCGTTACCTTCGGTGCAGGGCAGCCCATGTTGATGTCGATGATATCGGCATTGGTCTGTTGATCGACGACTTTGGCCGCTTCCACCAGGGATACGCGGTCGCCGCCAAAAATTTGCAGGCTCAACGGCTTCTCCCGCTCGTCGACGAACAGCATTTCCTGGGTGCGCTTGTTGCCGTGAACGATCGCCTTGCCGCTGACCATTTCGGCGCAGACCAGACCGGTGCCGAATTCCTTCGCGATCAATCGGAACGCCGGATTGCACACGCCAGCCATCGGCGCCAGAACCACTTGGTTTTTCATTTCAACGTTTCCGATTTTCAATTGATCCATTCCATGTTTCCCTCCTTTATTTTCAAATATTTATAGTCGAAGGATCCCGCTTCTCGAGCGTGAAATCCCCTAAGTTTCAAACCAAACCATCATACCCATGAATCGCGCAATCGTCCAGTCCGCAACATTTACTCATTCTTGTAGATCCCATCCAAAAGACATCTTCCTATATTAATGGCAGGGTTTCTAAAAAATAAACCTGAATCCCTTCACGATAGATAATCTAGCTCCGTTCCTTAAGCTCCTGCAACGTAATCTCCAGCACGTCGGCAATCTGAGCCAGCATCTGCTCCTCGGCACGGCGGTTCCCCCGTTCGATTGCGCCAAGAACAGCCAGAGAAATACCGGATCGCTCGGCGAGCTCTTGCTGGGTCAAACCCTTCAATTTTCGGAAAGCGCGGATACGCTGCGCCAGCTGCTTGTTTTCCAAAGCTGAATTCCTTCCTTTCCTTCCAGGTTCTCAAGTGCTGTCTTCACCACGGGGTACAGACCAGAAGGTTCAAGCTCAGACACGATATCGGCCAACGGCCTGAGAACGAAAGCCCGTTCCTGCATGCGGGGATGCGGCAGAACGAGGTCCGGCGTATCCAGACGGCGTCCTTCCATCCATAACAGATCCAGATCCACCGTCCGCGGTCCCCAGTGAATATGACGGACCCGGCCGAGCTGTTTCTCGATTTGCTGCATTACGGCAAGCAGCTCATGGGGACTCAGCGATGTCGACACGGCTGCGGCCATATTAAGGAACATCGGCTGATCCACGTAACCGACCGGTTCGGTCTCATACAGGTTGGATACGCGCTCTACCTCAATGCCTGGCACTTCATCCAACCGTTCCAAAGCCTCCATCAGGTTCCCCTCGCGGTCTCCCAAATTGGCCCCTAAAGCAATATAAGCCTCTGAACACTCAGAGGTGGCGTGTGAATTCATGATCGTCTCACTTCCTGGTCCGGTGCAGCTCAATGGTCACACCTTCAAAATGAATGTCAAAAGGCGGGTGCGGCTTCGTCAATCGGACCGTTAAAGCATCGATAATAGTATAAGTGTCCAATACCTTAGATGCAATATGCTCCGCTAAAGCTTCAATCAGGCGGAACGACTCCGTCCGCATAATCTCCAGCAGGAGTTCATGAATCTCGGCATAATTTACCGTTAACGTCAGATCATCCGTCTTCGCGGCTTTGCTCAAATCCATCTCCAGCTCAAGATCCACATAGAAACGTTGGCCCAGCTTCCGCTCTTCCTCAAACACACCGTGGTAACCGTAGTATTCCATGCGGCTCAGTATCATTTTATCCATCTCGTACTCCGCCCTTCTATCCTTGATCCCAAAAAATTAGTTGCGTTGAAGCTCCGTTGAAGCGTAAGTCATGGCATCGCACATCATGGCTGTCCGTTTCATATGCTTCACGTCGTGCACCCGAACGATCTGACAGCCTTGCGCAATCCCGTATGCGACGGTGGCTGCCGTTCCTTCCAGCACGTCTTGTGCCGGAGCGCCAAGCGCGGTTTGGATAAACCTTTTGCGGGAGGTAGCCAGCAGTACCGGAAACCCCAGCCCCACAAGCTGATCGAGAGATGCCATCACTTTCATGTTCTCGTCATAGTCCTTAGCAAAACCAATGCCCGGATCAAGCAAAATTTGGTGATCCTGCACACCGGCAGCGCGCGCAATTTCGACGCTTTCCAGCAAATCGCGTTTTACGTCTTCTATCAGATTCGTGTAATTTCGATCGCGTCGATTATGCATAAGAATGACGGGGCATCCGAGCTCTGCCGCCGTCTGAGGCATATCAGGATCGTCTTTAAAGCCCCAGATATCATTAATGATATGAGCCCCCGCTCCAATAGCCTGGCGCGCCACTTCCGCTTTATAGGTGTCAATCGACAACGGAATTTGCGGCGCGTGCCGGTGAATAGCTTCAATAACCGGGATTACGCGGGCAAGCTCCTCTGAAGCTCCAACCGGCTCGTGTCCCGGCCGCGTCGATTCCCCGCCGATATCGATGATGTCGGCTCCCCCCTCAATCAGCTGAAGCGCATGCTCAACGGCTCGTTCCGTGTCGTTATAACGGCCTCCGTCCGAGAACGAATCCGGCGTCACATTCAATATGCCCATAATGAGCGTCGATTGACCGAGCTTTAACTCAGCGTCCTTGCTCAAACGATATTCACGTTCATAGATGGTTGTTTTCATATATCAAGCCCTGCTTTCCTTCTATACGCATACAGCAATGTACGGGTTATCGGGCCGGCCACTCCTTGTCCGATGGTCAGTGCCTCACCTTCAACTCCAATCAACGTCGTGACCGGAACAATCTCCTGAACAGAGCCTGTCGTAAATATTTCATCCGCTCCGGTAAATACATCCCAACCATAACGGCCTTCTTCGGCCTCGATGCCAAGATCGGCAGCCAATTCCAGCACCACCGCCCGGGTAATCCCCGGCAAAATGCCGGTACCCACGTCCGGCGTATATAAACGCCCCCTTTTGACGAAAAAGACGTTGCTGACGATGCCTTCGGCCACGTCTCCCGCCGAAGTTAACATCAGCCCCTCTGCCGGACCACCCGATGGTTCCGGATATCTTGCCAATTCCCGCTTTGCGAGTATATTGTTCATATAATGCAGGGATTTCATCCGGACCGATGATTCCGGCGTGTTCCGCGGTAGGGACAGCAGCCTCATGGCTCTGCCTGTCTCGTAGAGCGCAGCGTTGGCGGCCGGCAGCTCTTTGGCGAATAGTACCTCGGCCGGCTTCGCATAATCTCCGGCAGGCAAACCGAGCAATCCTTCTCCTGCGGTTACGGTGTACCGTATATAGGCATCCTGAAGGCCGTTCGCCTCCATCAGCTCGGCAATCCAGCCGCTGATCCTCTCGGCATCCGCCTTGTGGGCGATCCCGAGCTCCCGACAGCTGTCCGTCAGCCGGTTCAAATGCCGCTCTAGCAAAAAGGGCTTCCCCTGATACGTGCGGAAGGTCTCGAATAGACCCATTCCGTATAAAAGCCCATGATCCATCACAGGTATGACCGCGTCGGCAGCTTCAACGATGCCGCCGTTCATGCCTATATATTTCATGCCTTGGCGCCAGCCGTGCGCTTCAGGAAGTTGCGCAGCATCTGATGGCCATGGTCGGTAATGATGGATTCCGGATGAAACTGCACGCCTTCCACGGGATAATGCTTGTGCCGAAGCCCCATGATTTCGCCCTCTTCCGTCCAGGCGGTAATCTCCAGCTCCTCGGGGAGGGTCTCCTTCTCAACGATCAGCGAGTGATATCGCGTTGCGGTGAACGGAACCGGCAAACCTTCGAAGACCGATTCTCCTGTGTGTTGGATGGCGGATGTTTTTCCATGCATGAGGCGCTCCGCACGGATGACGTTGCCGCCAAAGGCTTGCCCGATCGCCTGATGGCCGAGGCAGACGCCGAAGATGGGAATGATCCCTTTGAAATGCGAAATCACGTCCAGACTAATGCCCGCTTCATTCGGCGTGCACGGTCCCGGCGATATCAGGATATGGTCCGGCGCCAACGCTTCGATGCCGGCGATGTCGATCTCATCATTCCGGTAAACCTTGACTTCCTCGCCGAGCTCCCCCAAATATTGAACCAGGTTATACGTAAACGAATCATAATTGTCGATGACAAGTATCATGTTATTTCCCCCCTATATAGGCAGCCGCCGCTGCGGCTTCTTCTTCACTGCACATCAGCGCCGCTATCAAAGCTTTGGCCTTGTTATGGCACTCCCGGTATTCCCGATAAGGATCGGAATCAATGACGATCCCAGCACCTGTCTGAATGTAACCGACCCCATCCTTCACGGCGAGGGTTCGGATAATTATGTTAAGCTCCATATCGCCGTTATAATCGATCCAGCCCATGGAGCCGGTATAAGGCCCCCGCGTCACGGGCTCCAGCCCTTCGATGATTTCCATGGTCCTGATTTTGGGTGCGCCGGTAATGGTGCCTCCAGGGAACGCTGCCGCAATGACATCATATGCATTGTTGCCCTCAGCAATCCGCCCTTCCACTTGGGACACCAAATGCATGACGTGCGAGTACCTCTCCACGGTCATCAGCTCCGGAACATGCACCGTCCCGTATGCGGCAATGCGGCCGATGTCATTCCGTTCCAGGTCGACCAGCATAATATGCTCGGCCCGTTCCTTCTCGCTGCCAAGCAGTTCCGCTTCCATGGCCGCGTCCTCTTCCGGATTTCTCCCCCGGCGGCGGGTACCCGCGATCGGCCGGGCTGACACGGTATCGCCATCCAGCTTCACCAGCAATTCCGGCGAGCCGCTGGCCAAACTGAAGCCTGGCGAGGATAAATACCCCATATAAGGTGAAGGGTTCAGAATGCGCAGCCACTCGTAAATATCGGAAGGTTCCGCATGGAGCTGCAGATGCCGGCGAAGAGACAAGTTGACCTGAAAAACATCGCCCTGCCGAATATATTCTTGGATCGAGAGAACCGCCTGCTCGAACGCTTCCTGCGAAAAATCAATCTCCAGCCGATCCCATACCTCCACGTTCGGCCCTGACAGCTCCTGCGCTTTCTTCCATCGTTCCTGCCGCACCCGTTCATCTTCGAATCTCGAATCGTTCTCCGGCCCCGTTCCGTACATTTGATTCCATTGGGAGAGCATCGATTCGGCTCTTAGGCCGGCCTTCTCATATAATTCCTCCAAAATCCCTTCCTGCCCCTGTGAGAGCTCCGAACCTTCAGAAACATCCGCTGAATCCTCAAGCGCCGTCGCTTCCTTCGAAACTTCCCCGCTCCCGAAAGCCCAAGGCAGAGGAACATGCACCGAGCAGTATAGGCTGTCGTCCGCATGATCGTAAATCCAGACTTCTTCCATGCGCATCCACAAATAATCCGGAAAGCCGGGCTCATCCTTGGCCATCACGGGCAGTTGCTCGATCGAGCGGATGACATCGTAGCTCAGAAAGCCTGCACAGCCTCCCCGAAAATCCGGCCATCCCGGCACTCGGGGTGATTTCCACGCTTTCATCCACTGCTCCAACAGACGCAGCGGCTCTCCCGTTACCTGCGTTCGCAATCCGCCTGACATTTCGACGACCTCGCCCTGGCTTCCTTTTCCCTGCAAAATGGACACCGGTCGTAACCCAAGATACGTGTAGCGTCCGCCCTTACCGCTCTCCAGCACAAAGGCATAAGGCGAGGCCGCTTTCCAAGCATGTCTCCATGACAGGGGTAATCCTCGTGTTGCTCCTTTATATTGAACCAGATAGGGAACGACGGACCAGCCCTCTTTAGCCCATGACTGCCACTGGGCCAGCTCCACTCTTCTCTCCATGCCGATCCTCCCTTAGTCTTCAAAAGCCTTACTGTTGCCTGTCAGTATACTGTATCCCGCTTCTCTTGAAAACCCTAAATAGAGGCTTGTCCAACAATAATTTTTGAAGCGGTCAGCCCTTGATTCCATTAAAGCGTTATCTTAGGGAGTAGTATACGCAAAAAGCCCTCAATGCTATAAAAATCACATTGAGGGCTCCCTTCTCGCAGCACATTACCTCACTTGGGTGAGATGAAAATGCACAGCCTATTCCAGAACATTTTATTCGAAGTTATAGAGCGGCGTGCTCAGGTAACGCTCTCCGTTGCTTGGAATGACAGCGACAACCCGCTTGCCTTTACCAAGCTCTTTGGCGACCTTCAAGGCAGCATATACAGCCGCACCGGAGGAAATACCGCCAAGAACGCCTTCTTCCTTCGCCACGCGGCGGGAAGTTTCAAAGGCATCGTCATTCTCTACATGAACGATTTCATCGTACACTTCTTGGTTCAAAATTTCCGGGATGAAGTTTGCGCCAATGCCCTGGATTTTGTGAGGGCCTGGCTTGCCACCGGCAAGGATTGGCGATGCAGCAGGCTCCACCGCAATAATCTTGATGTCAGGGTATTGCTCTTTCAGCACTTCCCCAGCGCCTGTAATCGTACCGCCTGTTCCGATGCCAGCCACGAACGCATCCAGGGAACCGCCGATCGATTGGATCGCTTCAACGATTTCCGGACCAGTCGTTTCACGGTGGATCTTCACGTTCGCTTGGTTCTTGAACTGCTCGGCCATGAAGAATCCGGCATTTTCCTTCAGGATTTCTTCGGCCTTCTTAACGGCACCGTTCATTCCTTCAGATCCCGGTGTCAGGACCAGTTCCGCTCCGTAAGCACGCAGCAGGTTTCGGCGCTCCAAGCTCATGGTTTCAGGCATGACGATAACCGCTTTATAGCCTTTAGCCGCTGCCACCATAGCTAAGCCGATGCCGGTATTGCCGCTGGTCGCTTCAATGATCGTATCGCCCGGCTTCAAACGTCCATCCTTCTCTGCCTCTTCCACGATGCTGATCGCGATCCGGTCTTTAACGCTGGCGCCCGGGTTCTGGTATTCCAGCTTCAGATAGATCTCTGCGCTATCCTCAGGTACGATCCGGTTCAAACGGACGAGCGGGGTTTCACCGATTAATTCTGTCACATTATTTACGACTTTTGCCATGAAAGAAGACCTCCTCTAAATATGGATCTGGATAAAAATAGTGAATACATAATGGTGTTATTCATTCGAATGTCGAATCATGAATTTGTAGGTTCTCGATGTTAAAAAAATGGGAGCCCGCAGATTAATAAAATTCCAGTTGTTCAATGGCTCTCCAATATCCGAGTAAAAAGGTAGGTTTTTGTACCTTCATCTTATCAACGTTACAGGCCATTGTCAATATCCAGCTGCTCGAAAATCAACATTTCTAGGTGAATTTTCCTGCGACTCACGAACGAGCCGAACGCGAAATCCTTCGGAGGACTTCATGCGGGATAACCGCCAATTTTCCGCAGCCATCCAAGCTCAGGCATAACTACAGCGAAAAAAGCCCCTGCAGCCAGATCTTTCTCCGCCACAGCGAGCTTTCCTCATGTTGTTGCTCTATTTACAGCGTAACCGTACCCGCACTGATCCGTGCCTCGTATTTCTCGCGAAGCTGCCGCTCCAATTCCGATAAGGACACCGACTGCTCCAGGGCCAGCTGCTTGCGAACCGCCTTCCGGATACTTTCCTCGCTAGGAGCTTGAGGCTCAATAATATCCCTCACATATACTATGGCATATGTGTCCGTGAGCGATACAGGTCCCGCAATATCTCCGGGCTCGAGCGATAAAGCTGCTTCAAGCAGCTCTGGCGGCAAAAAGGGGTCATCCTCTTCTACCAAGCCGATCTGTCCGCCGTCTTCCCGAGTGTACTCGTCAAGGGATACCTGAGCTGCGAGATCCGCAAAATCCTCCCCATTTTCCAGCCGATCCATGACGCGTTCCGCCTCATCTTCCGAAGCGACTTCAATCATGGATAAATTCAGCTGTTTCTTGGGCCGAAATTGATCAGGGTACTGTTCCAGATACGAATCGATTTGCTGCTCCTCGATGTGAACATCGGAAGTCGCAATTTTCTCAAGCAGGAGCCGATAAGTCGTCTCCGTCTTTAACTCACTCTCCGTAATGCCAAGCTGATCTTCCATTTCCGATAAGAACCGTTCCTTAGAGCCATAGCTTCGGCTCATGACTTCGATTTCCGTTTCGACTTCCGCGGTCGTCACATCAATGCCCTTCGCTTTCGCTTCCAGCGCCACGGCGTGCCGATTCAGCATGGTCATCAGCATTTCGCGCCCATATCGCTTCTTCAGCTCGTCAACCCACTCGTCTTCGGTAATCGCCCTGTCCTGGATGGATGCAACGGGCTGGGAGCCTGTTTTCCACGGCGGTGAAGCCTCCTGCGAAAAGCCCCCGGAAAACAGCATCCAGCCCCCCATACCCAATACGCATGCTGTCAAGACAATGACGGTCGCCCACAATCCCTTCTCTTGTCTCGTCATCACGGTCGCTCATCCCAACATTAAGATTTGGCCCGCTCTAGCACGGATTTAAGCTGTTCTCGGTCAAACGTATATCGTTCATTGCAAAAATGGCAGGAAACCTCTGCTTTGCCGTCCTCTTCGATCATCTGCTCAAGCTCTTCCCGTCCCAAGCTGATCAGTGCGCGCTCCACCCGCTCATGCGAGCAGTCGCAGCTGAAGTAGACTTCCGTTTCCTCCAGAATCGTCACATCCGGAACGACGCGTTTCAGGATATCCTCGAGATCCAGCCCTTCCTCCAGCATCTCGGTGATCGGAGGAATCTTGCTTAACGCAAGCTCGATCTCCGTAATCTCTTCATCGCTAACGCCGGGGAGAAGCTGAATGATGAAGCCGCCGGCATTGGCCACGGAATAATCCGGCGAAACCAGCACGCCCAAGCTTACCGCCGAGTTGGTCTGTTCGGATACGGCAAAATAATACGTGAAATCTTCGGCCAGCTCGCCCGAGATAATCGGCACGCTGCCACGGTAAGGCTCCTTCAATCCGAAATCCTTGACCACATCGATCTGACCGGTGGTCCCTACCGCAGCGGCTACGTCCATCTTGCCCGGACGTATATTCGTCAGCTCCACATGCGGATTTTTGACATAACCGCGTACCTCGCCCTTGGCATTGCTCTCCGCCGCAATCAGACCGATCGGTCCATCGCCGCGAACCTGAATGCTAAGACGCTCATCTCCCTTCAGCATAGCTCCCATCATCGCTGCTGCTGACACGGTGCGGCCCAAAGCGGCTGTGACGACAGGGAACGTATCGTGTCTTCGGCGAAGCTCTTCCACCAGATCGGTTGTCCGAACGGCAAATGCCCGCACTTTCCCGTTTAACGCCGTTCCCCGCAGCATACGGTCTTTTTGATTACCCATCTTGAGGCCTCCTTGTCTTTCTGGTTGTTTGTAATATCTAACGGTTTTATATCGGTTCTAGTTACGCTCGTAAATAATACGCAAGCCTTCCAGCGTCAAGAGGGGAGAAATCTCTTCGATGGATTCCGTTTCGCCGGCAATCAGCTCAGCCATTCCCCCCGTGGCGATAACCTTAACATTGTCCGTTCCCATCTCGGCTTTTATGCGTTTAACCAGGCCATCGACCTGTCCTGCATAACCGAATACGATGCCGGCCTGCATGGCATGAACGGTGTTGCGCCCAATCACCTTTTTCGGCTTTTCGAGCTCTACGCGAGGAAGCTTGGAAGCGCGCTGCACAAGGGCTTCCGTGGCAATGCCAATGCCCGGCACAATTACGCCGCCCAGATAGTTGCCTGCTTCATCAATGCAATCAAACGTCGTCGCCGTACCGAAATCCACTACGATCAGCGGCCCCCCGTACTGCTCGACGGCTGCTACTGCATTCACGATCCGGTCAGCCCCCACCTCGCGCGGATTCTCATACCGCAGATTGAGTCCGGTTTTGATACCCGGCCCAACGATAAGGGGCGCCTTGCCAATATATTTATTGCACATTTCCTCGACCACGCGCACAAGCGGAGGAACTACGGAAGAGACAATAACGCCTTCTATTTGGCTTACCAATATATTGGACATTTGAAACAAATTGTGGATCAATACGCCGTATTCGTCCACGGTAGACTGACGCGATGTACTGATCCGAAAATCATGCAGCAGTTTCTTTCCCTGGTACACACCCAGCACAATATTGGTATTCCCTACGTCCACAACGAGAATCAACCCTCTGCTCCTCCTTTCTTTGCATTCAGATCCAAACTAATATCGAGACTATGGAATGAATACGTCAGCCGTCCAACCGAAATGACATCGACCCCGGTCTCCGCAATCCCGCGCACGGTCTCCAGCGTCACGTTCCCCGACGCTTCGATGCGAACGTGGGGCGACTTGGCCTTGATTCTCCGCACGGCCTCCGTCATCATGTCATGACTCATGTTGTCCAGCATGATAATATCCGCGCCTGCAGCCAAGGCTTCTTCCACTTGTGCCAGGCTCTCGGTTTCAACTTCGATCGTCATGGTGTGCGGAATATGGGCTCTGGCCCGGCTGACCGCCTGGGCGATGCCGCCCGCACCCTTGATGTGATTATCCTTGATCATGACGGCATCGTACAGGCCGAAGCGATGATTCGCGCCGCCGCCGACCCGCACGGCATATTTCTCAAGCATCCGGTGGCCTGGCGTCGTTTTGCGGGTATCCACCAGCCTTGTCGGCAATCCTTCAAGCACATCAACAAAAGAACGTGTTTTGGTTGCAATGCCCGATAGACGCTGAAGCAAATTTAACGCGAGCCGCTCGCCTGTCAAAATACGATGGGTGCTTCCTTCCACCTCAGCGAGAACCGTCCCTTTTTCCACCACGTCTCCGTCACGGACCAATGCCGTAAACGTAAGCGTTGGATCTACCGTTTCGAATACCAGCTCTGCCACCGGCATGCCTGCCACGATGCCTGCCTCTTTGGCATGGATAACCCCTTTGGATTCGTGACCCGGCTCGATCGTGGTGAGGGTCGTAATATCCCCCGACCCAATATCCTCCTGAAGCCAAGTCCGTATGCTCTGGAGAAGGCCATCGTTATATCCGTTAAACATCATCGCTCAATTCCTCCGTCATTTCTTGGTCCCGTATAAACACAATATGCTTGCGCCATTCGCTGTCATTTCGCTCCGGATAATCCTCACGGTAGTGAGCTCCCCGGCTTTCTTCCCGTCCCAGCGCGCCTTGAACCACCAGCAGGGATGCAGTCAGCATGTTCGCAAATTCGTATTCTTCACGCTTGGAGAGCATCGATTGGAACAAGGGCAGCTGACGGCCAAGCTCTTCCGCCGCTCTTATTAGAGTATCCCGATTTCTCCGAAGTCCTGCATAACGCACCATGACCTTCTGAAGCTTCAAGCGTTTTTCCACCATCGCTTGCGACGGAGCGTCCTTGCGGCCCAGATGAAATGATACCCCAAGAGGATCCCCAGAGGGTTTCGGGAGGCTCTTAATGCGCTCGACAATCCGACTGCCGTACACGACCGCCTCCGAAAGCGAATTGCTGGCCAACCGGTTCGCTCCGTGAACACCGGTAGACGAGACTTCTCCACAAGCAAATAATCGCTTCACGCTGCTCTCGCCGTGCAGGTTGGTCTTGATGCCCCCCATCATATAATGCGCAGCCGGGGAGACCGGAATCCAATCGGACGATAAATCCAGCCCGTACTGCATGCATGTTTCATAAATCGTTGGGAATCGATGTTTGACCATTTCCGGCGACTCATGGGTAATATCCAGATATACGAAGGTCGATCCCGTCGCTTCCATTTCGCTGACAATGGCCCGTGCCACGATATCCCGCGGTGCAAGCTCCTGTAGCTCATGGTATTTCGGCATGAACCGTTCCCCTCTTATATTACGAAGCACGGCACCTTCGCCGCGAACCGCCTCTGATATCAGGAATCGGGGAGCGCCCGGATAGCTTAGCGCCGTCGGATGAAACTGGATAAACTCCATATCCCGAATTTCCGCGCCTGCCCGATAAGCCATGGCGATGCCATCCGCGGTTGCAACCTCCGGATTGGTCGTGTACCGGTACAATTGACCGGCCCCCCCGGAACACATAATCGTCGCACGACCGCGCACGAATACCCGCTTGCCATCCGGCATCTGTACCAATGCGCCGTGACACTCTCCCTGCTCGGTAATCAGGTCAATGACAAAATGATCGTCCCATACCTCTATATTGTGAAGCATTTCGACCTGAATGGAAAGAGCGCGCACAATTTCATAACCGGTAGCATCCCCGTTGGCATGAAGGATCCGTCGGTGGCTGTGCGCACCTTCTTTGGTCAAAGCAAGCTCGCCGTTCTCCACATCAAACGTCGTGCCGAGGCGAATCAGCTCTTGAACCCCGACGGGACCCTCGTTTACAAGCACATCCACCGCGGCAGATGAACATAAACCGGCCCCTGCAAGGAGGGTATCCTGACGGTGATATGCTGGCGAGTCATCCTCCGCCGTTACGGCCGCGATCCCGCCTTGAGCATAACGCGTGTTGCTCTCGAGGAGCGATTTTTTCGTAATCAAAAGCACATTCTGAGTCGCACTTGCCATGATCGCCGTATATAAACCCGCAATGCCTGAACCGATCACGATGACATCCGTCTCTACAACCGGGAGATCGTTCAGCTCAAAATCAATCAAATACTGCGGTATCACGTTGCCTCACCTGTCTTTTCACGAAAGAGTAGCGCATGCTACTTAACCTGTAACATGCGCTCTAATGAAGTTCTGGCTTTCTCTGCAACGACCGGCGGCACATAGATCTGCGGCTTCATCGTTTCAAGTGCTCTCACCAGCTTTTTGAGATTATTCACTTTCATATTCGGACATACCAGGAATTTCGTCGCGAAGTGGAACGATTTATCCGGGCTATCCAATCGAAGCTGATAACCGGTACCGTCCTCAGTTCCCACGATAAACTCCTTGGCCGATGACTGTTTGCAATATTCCAGGATGGCGGTTGTGCTTCCCACAAAGTCACCCATGGCAACAACCTCCGGACGGCATTCCGGATGCACCACAAATTCAGCCTGAGGATATTTGGCCTTCATCTCGACGACATCCTTAACGGTCAGCATGTCATGCGTGTTGCAGTATCCTTCCCAAATAATGAGTTTCTTGTCGGTATGCTGCTGAACATAGTGCCCCAGGTTCTTATCGGGAACCCATATAATTTCGTCCGAATCCACCGACTGAATCACTTTCACGGCGTTGGAGGAAGTGCAGCAGATATCCGTTTCGGCCTTGATTTCAGCGGATGAATTGATGTACGTAACCACCTTCGCATTCGGATGCTGCGCTTTCAATTTCCGCAGTCCGTCCACGTTCACCATATCGGCCATAGGACAGCCGGCCCGTTCATCCGGAATGAGAACCGTTTTGTTTGGTGCCAGGATTTTGGCGCTCTCGCCCATAAAATGCACGCCGCAGAATACGATGACCTCGGCGTCGGTTTGTGCCGCCTTCTGCGCGAGCAAGAAGGAATCCCCCCGGAAATCAGCAACCTCCTGAATTTCGTCCCGTTGATAATAATGAGCCAAAATAATTGCATTGCGTTCCTTCTTCAACTGCATTAACCGCTCACGCAGTTCACGGTTCTGTTCTGCCTTGCGCTCCAGTGCCAAAGCTTCCATGATCGACCCTCTCCCTTTATGTAGTCCGGCTGTTCGCCGCTGATGACCATGTGACTTTCAGGATGGTTTCCACCTTTGTGAAAGGAAGCGCATCCTTATTTAACAACTAATGTACACGTTCGTTCTGTCCCCTGTCAATGTGATAGAAAGCACAAAAAGAACCGGAAAACGAATTATCGTTCTCCGGTTCTTCTTTTTTATTCGGTATTCGATGTTTTATCAACGAATATTACGTTAAACTGCTGTTACCGTTGTCCGATCCGCCTGGAGGATCCTTGCGTTCGGAATCTTTGGTTTCCGGTGCTGGATCATTCGAATCCATCGGGTTGTTCGGAATCTCTTCCGTGGAAGTCGGCTGCCCGCCGTCTTCTTTCCCTTGAATGCGAACTTTCACGTCGCCAATGTTGTCGATGATCGGCTCGCCGTTCTCGGAAGAACCTTCACCTTCGCCACTGCCATCGCCTTCAGCCGATCCGGTCTCAATGAGGTTCTTGATTTGCTCAAGCTCCAGTGTTTCCTTCTCCAGAAGCGTGTTGGCAATCAGATGAACCTCTTTGGAATGCTTGGTCAGAAGCTCTCTACATTTCTCATAACATTCGTTAATGAACCGCTGCATTTCCTGATCGATTTCATAAGCGATTGCATCACTATAGTTCTGCTCGTGTCCGATATCACGTCCCAGGAACACTTGTCCTTGGGATGTACCGAACTGCATCGGTCCGAGCTTCTCACTCATACCGTATTCCACAATCATGCTGCGGATGATGCCCGTTGCTTGCTGGAAGTCGCTGTAGGCTCCGGTTCCGATTTCGCCGATGAACAGCTCCTCGGCGACACGGCCGCCAAGCAAACCGGTTACGCGGTCCAGCAATTCCTGCTTCGTTACGAGCATCCGATCTTCCTTCGGCATCATGATGACATATCCGCCGGCACGGCCGCGAGGAATAATCGTTACCTTGTGCACCGTATCCGCATGCTCAAGGAAGTAACCCACAATGGTATGACCGGCTTCATGGTAAGCTACGATGCGTTTCTCGCGGTCGCTGATCACGCGGCTGCGCTTCTCGGTACCCACGATAACGCGGTCAATCGCTTCATCCACTTCTCGCATGGAGATATCTTTACGGTTGCGGCGAGCCGCAAGCAAGGCAGCCTCGTTCAGGAGGTTCTCCAGATCGGCGCCCGTAAAACCGGTTGTACGTTTGGCGATGATGTCGAGCTTGACATCCTTCGTCAACGGTTTGTTGCGTGCATGAACCTTCAGTACGGCTTCACGGCCCTTCACATCCGGGCGATCGACGGTAATCTGACGGTCAAAACGTCCCGGGCGAAGAAGCGCCGGGTCCAAAATATCCGGTCGGTTGGTCGCAGCGACGATGATAATGCCTTCGTTCGCTCCGAAACCGTCCATCTCAACCAGCAATTGGTTGAGGGTCTGCTCGCGCTCGTCATGACCGCCGCCGAGACCGGCGCCGCGCTGACGACCTACAGCATCAATCTCATCAATGAAGATGATACACGGTGCATTCTTCTTCGCGTTTTCGAACAAGTCGCGTACGCGAGAAGCACCGACGCCGACAAACATCTCTACGAAGTCGGAACCGGAAATACTGAAGAACGGCACTCCCGCTTCGCCGGCAACGGCGCGTGCAAGGAGCGTCTTACCGGTTCCCGGGGGACCGACAAGCAGGACGCCCTTCGGAATGCGAGCGCCAACCGTGTTAAATTTGCGCGGATCCTTCAAGAAGTCAACAACCTCGACAAGCTCCTGCTTCTCTTCATCTGCTCCGGCTACATCTTCAAATGTAATCCGTTTCTTCTCTTCATTATATAAGCGGGCTTTGCTCTTACCAAAGTTCATCACTTTGCCGCCGCCGCCCTGAGCCTGATTGAACAGGAAGAAGAACAGAACAAACATAATGATGAGCGGAATAAAGGATGAAAGCAATGTCAGCCAAATGCTTTGGCCTTCCATTGGCACCACGGACAGTTTGACATTGTTGCTATCACTGGCTGCAGTCAGCTCTTGCATCGCTGCATCCGTGGCAGGAATATAGGTCGAGAAATTCTCCGATTTTTTCTCTTCGGATATCTCCCTATACTTACCGGTCACCAGATAAGCGTAACCGTCAAATTGTACCGTCATTTCCTCTATGTTGTTAGCTTTGACTTCCTGCCGCAGTTGATTATAACTAGGGGCATCGGCTTGCTCGCCGCCATTGGTGACGAATTGTACTATGCCCACCACGACTAAAAATAGAATCAAATAAAAACCAGAATTCCGGATGAACCGACTCATCCCCTACCTCCTCTCAAGACACATAAGATATTTTACCACAGCCTGTCTGGCCATCTCAACAAAGGCCCCCGATCTGTGGCAGCAGCCCATTGGCGCCGTTTAACTGCTGTAGATTTCCGGTTTCAGAATCCCGATGTAGGGGAGGTTCCGGTAATGCTCGGCGTAATCGAGCCCGTATCCGACAACAAAAGCATCCGGCAGCACGAATCCGGTATAATCAGCCTGCAAATCCACCGTACGGCGTGCCGGCTTGTCGAACAGGGTGACAACACGCACCGAGTTTGCCTTGCGGCTCTTAAGAAGCTCAATCAAATGGCTGAGCGTAAGACCGCTGTCGATAATATCCTCCACAATCAGAACATCCCTTCCTTCAACGGAAGCGTCCAGATCTTTAATGATCTTGACCACGCCAGAGGATTTGGTTGATGCTCCATAGCTGGATACAGCCATGAAATCCAACTCTAGAGGTACTGATATGGATTTAACCAAGTCGGCCATAAAAATAAACGCACCTTTAAGAACGCAAATAACGAGCGGATTGCGTCCCTCATATTCGGCGCTGAGCTTGGAACCGAGTTCCTTAATTTTTGCGCGAATCTCTTCTTCACTGATGAGTATTTCCTGAATGTCATTCTGCAACTTAAGTGGACCTCCTACGTTTATACTATGAAAGCGTGAAACGGGCCATTCTTCGTTTTACACTTGCCTTAAACATCCGACAGCTCCATTCGGAGAACTCGCGATGTGTGCCGCCCGCAAGCGGCGTGAACGGAACGTCGTACACCTGGAATCCATACGATGCTGCCGGAACCGTCACAAAGAATAGGAATCCGGGCACGGACAGACGGCGGGATTTTCTCATCAATGAGAATATCTTTCACCTTTTTGCTTCCGTTTAATCCCATGATCTTCATCTTGTCTCCCGGCTGTCTGTTGCGCACGGTTAAAGGAAACTGCAGCTCATCCGCATCAAAATCCGCCACAAAGGCCGATGGTCTGGAGCCGCTCCGGCTTTCGCTTCCTGTCTTTAACGACAATGTCAGCATTTTTCCGATTTCCTTAACATAAAGCTCTGACGCATCAGGAGAATCAAGAATGTATATGTACTGTCCCTGTTCTTCCGGAGGTTTAGGCCAAAACTGGATCACTCCGTACTCACGAACACAGGTAATGCCGTCACCCAGATCCAGACGCCAGTTGCTTCGCTGATCGTTAAGAATGCCGTGGCGCACCGTTTCAATCTTGACAAAATCGGTGTTTTCCTGATCTGAGGGCAGGTAATTTAATATTAGTTTAATCAAACGCCGTTGTAAAGCGACATGTAAGCCCAAAAAGGAAGGCGCGTCGAAAGCGAGCCTCCCATCGTTCTCCTGTACCAAACTCCGAAATTGCTTCGCAGCTTCAAGCTCCACAAAATCATCCTCCTGCTGGACAATTTCGGCCAGCTGATTGAGTGAGGAGGAGAACTGCCCGTTGTATCGCTCCAAAAAAGGAAATACTTCCAGGCGAATCGCATTACGGCGGTACTTCGTCTGCAGATTGCTGTGATCCACCGCATACTGGAATCCGCATACGCGGCAGAGCTCCACGATATCCGCCTTGTACATACGAAGGAACGGGCGGATAAGTTCCACTTTTTTTTCCGTGCGCTTAAATTTGATGCCGCCCAGGCCCGACAAACCGCTTCCGCGCAGTAGCCTCATGAATACCGTCTCGGCTTGATCGTCGGCATGATGAGCCAGAGCCACGGAGCGCGCATTGTGTTTCCGGGCCGTTTGCAGCAGAAATTCGTAACGCTTCTCTCTTGCCGCCTCCTGTCCACCCTTGCCGCTCTCTTCCATATAAGCGGGAATATCGATGAACGCCGTTTCCAATGGAAGTCCGAGCGACTCCGCCAGCTCGCGCACCATCTTCGCCTCCTGATCCGACTCTTTTCGAAAACCATGATGCACATGAGCGCAGATCAATCGGAGCGGCGTACGGTGCTTTGAGATTTCATGCAGAACGTGAAGAAGCGCAACGGAATCCGGTCCGCCGGAAACGGCAACCACGATACCGTCGCCTTCCGACCACAAATCAAACTCTGCGGCGGTACGCTCGATATGTTGGACGAATGTTCGTAAATAATCCTGTTTCACTTCCAGATCCCCTTTAGAGGTTGTTCAAAAAGTCCGCTTTTGATAAGAAAACCCCTATCGAGGCCACTTCAAGGATGAGCGACCGCGATGCATAGGTAGGTTTTCTTGCGATATAGAATTTCACCAGTTCCACTGATAACTCATAAATTCTATATCTAACACGAAGTGAATCCGGAAGCCACTCGGCATCGAATCTTGAATTCAGCCGGGCCTAAGCAGATGCTTTCGAAGTATGTTTCCTGCGGAAACATTTCAGGTGCTCACGTACCAAAGCGTACGTTCCATTCCTGACGTCCCTAGCTTCATTCAACTGAAGCGTTTTGAAAAACGCACATCGGGAGCATAACCTTCTCGGTGCTGAAAACCGACCTTTTTGAACTCGCACCTTTATGAACTTCCAGTAACAAGGCAACTACTCATGAGCGGAAGAAGAAATAAACGGCGCAGGCCATAATGACCAAGGACAACCCAAACGCGTTCCTTAGCCAGCGCGGCGTACGTCCCGGAACGGGGCGCCCGCCTCGGCTCGAGCCTTCATATATCCGTTTTCTCCACTCGTTCATCGCTTCCCGTGAATCCGCGAATTCTCCCGACAATGCCTTGTTCAGCCAGACGGCGTACGGCTTGAATACGGGGTTTCTTCGCAGCACCAGCTGCAGGTCGGCAACGCTCCGGGTTTGGGGAAGCTGACAAGACGCCTCCTTAAGCGATTTCTCATCCAGCAGGCCGATGCACATCACGGCAAACGAGAACAAATCATAGGATACGTCGCCGGTCCGGCTCCCGGCATTCCAGTATCCCCGGTCGTACCATTCCGTAAACTGCTTTACGCTGCGCCCGAAGGAGCTGACGCCGCCGTAATCGATCAGTTCCACCCTTCCGTAGGCCGAAACCATCACATTATTCGGCTTCAAATCTCCGAACGCATAACCGGATGCATGCAGAACGGACAGCTTCTCAAGCAGCTTCAGCCCGATCAGGCCGACCCACTCGGTGCCGCGTTTGCGAATAAAATGATGCAGCGGGCTCCCCTCGATGTAACGCATGACATAGAAGGACACTTCGCCGCTGCCGTCATGATGATCGTCCGCCTCCACGAGGTAAGGGTCCGTCATTTGTTCTTTGAGCGCATTCAGCACATTAATTTCGGATTGTAGATCCAGAGCGTCATAGCCTACTTTTAAAGCATAACGCTCGCGCACTCCTGCCCGGTGGACCAGATACACCTTGCCGTTAGCCCCTTTACCGAGCATACGTTCCACGATGTACCGGCTGTTCCGCCATTTGCCCTTAATTACGGTTCCTGGCGGATAACCCGGGTTAGACAACGTAGTCACCGAGCATCCCTTCCTCTTGGCTGGAACGACCCTGCCATGATTGATTACCTTCTAGTGTACCATATCGGTAAAATTCAATCACCTTTAACAAGGCAGGTCCTGTCGGCGTCGCCCCCTTCATCTGCAGCCTGCTGAACATGCCGCGGGCACCGTCAAGATCCGAGGTCCAATCCACGTCCATGACGATATCCTCGCCGCTATGTTTTCCGGGAAAGTGGAATACCGACAATTCGCTTGAGCCTGCGCGCGCTTTCAAGCTCAGCATCAGGTCGCGTATCGCTTCCTCAACGGCTGCCAGCTTAGGCTTCATGCTTGCACTTGCATCAATTAACAGCGCAACCTGAAGGGATGACGTCTCGGCCAGCTCATCCACCACTTCGACGACTTGCGAACGCTTGTCCGGCGGAAGTTCCTCCAGCGTTCCGCCTCCCAAAATATGCTGTATCTCCTTATTTACCGCTTGTTGGATCGTCTGAACCACCGTTTTCCGAGTCATCATCTGCATCGTCTGCGCAAGCTGCGGCGTACCTACGATCCGGTGTATGCCTCCTCCCGCTTTGGCTATCTCCTGTATTTCCAATCCCCCAAGTTCACCGATCGTCCCGTAATCAAGGACCCCCACCACGTTGACGACAATACCATCCTGCAGCGCATGCGCCGCGGCCAGAACCGGACTGGCACCGACATTCGAACACCCGTCTGTAATCAGCAAGATTTGTTTCATAATCAAATTGCCTCCCGTCTGATCCATCCTATCGATTGGATTTCTATCTCTATCATTTCCACATTCAAGAGAGTTCAAACGACAATCAGGAAGAATAGACGGAAAAGAATTGATCGGCTCCGGGCCTCCATTTCCCGGGTAATCGCTTTGTTATATTGTAAATCCTCAGCTAACCGTTCGAGGCCGCTCCATGCGGGCGAATCCCGGAACATGCACATTCGACCATTCCGGATGGAAGTGATCCACGCGCCCGACCACCACCGTCATATCATCATGGATTTGATTCTGTTGATAGCGGATCACCTTCTCAAGCAGACAATCGGCTATTTCCTGCGGGTCTTCACTGTTCACTTCCTGGATCATTCGTTTCATCCATAACTCCTTGTTCACCGCGTAACCCGGCGCATCATAAATGCCGTCCGTCATCATAATGAGAACATCGCCCGCCTGCAGCTGCAGGGATACCAAATCCACCTCGATATCCTGGATAATGCCGATGGGAAGATTGCTGGCCGAGACCGGTATGACATCATTGCCCCTTTTGATAAAGCTTGGCGTCGAGCCGATCTTCATAAAAGTGGTCTGAGCCGTGTATTGATCGATGAGAGCCATATCGACGGTAGCATAGATTTCATCCGGCGAGCGCAGCATCAGGATCGAGTTGACCGATTTAATCGCCAGCTTCTCATCCATGCCGGATTGTAGCAGCTGCTCTAATATATTCAGGGCCGAGCTGCTCTCGAGCCTTGCCCTTTCCCCGTTCCCCATTCCATCGCTGAGCGCTACCGCAAACGTGCCGTTGCCCAGCTCAACCGTGCTGAAACTATCCCCTGATAAAATATCTCCTCCCTTGGCCGCTGCCGCTACGCCCGTCATAATTTCAAATGTTTTGGCCGAACCGAAACGCACCGTCGCCAATCCGTCCCTTGGATGGGTCAGGGTTTCTTCCATCACGGCGATATGCTCCCCGAGAATGTCGGACAGCAGCGGTCCGATAATCTTCCTGCATTCGTCATATCCGCGGGTATACGCATGGACGATCTCAATCTCGACCTGACCCGAATCCAGGCTAATAATATCGATGCCTTGAATCGATAACCCCAACTGCTGCAGCGCTTCCCTGATCTGCTCCTCCTGAATGTGCATCGTCTGGCTTTCCCGTTTAATCTCCCGAGCCAAATCCTCCATGACCTGCGACACGCCGGATAATTGTTCCGCTACCAGATGGCGGCTATCGTATATTTGGCGTTTCCACTGCATATCATGTTGGTAAAGATGATACTGCTGCTTCAGGATGCCGAGCACCTCCTCCTTCTTGGCGCAGATCCGGCTCCACTCCGGCGGCAGATCGTCTGCTTCCATCTCGGGATTCTCCTCGATCGAGGTCATCATATCGGTCATATATTTATAAGTCTGGTAGAATTTCATGTCCCAGCACTGATTCCGTTTATAGCAGGTGGCGCAGCTTCCCTCCGCCACGGCATTCATGAAATGATTCATCTCCTCCGCCTGTTTGCCTGGAGGCTGTATGACCCCTGACGTTTGTCCGAAACTTTGCGAGAGCTGGCGGAACACCTTGGAGAATTGGGTCACGCGATCGGCTGTGAGGTCCCGGACCCGCTTGGCATACTCATGCTGAGAACGGGTATGATCCTGCGTCCCCGGCACATATCTGCCGATGGCCTGCATCACGCTTTTCGGTGTAATGAGGAACAGCACGATGGCCGCGCAGGTTTCCCATGTGGAGATCATGACTTCTCCGGGATTGCTGAAATAGATGGAAAGAATGGTTGCCCCGAGCAGCATGCCCAGCGAAACGCCGCCCTTCTTCCCTTCCTTCAGCATACCGGCGAGCATCCCGGAAAAGGCGAGCAGGCTCATCTGCGAGAAGGCCGATATATTGGCCAAACTGAGGATCAGGCCCGTCACTACGCCAACCGAGGCGCCCAGCGGCGCACCCCCTACCAACGCAAACAGCAGAATCAGATACCGGGATAAGACATGCTCCACCGACAGGGATTGAACGGTCCAGCCGACGGCACCTGTCATGACCGACGCCAGCAGAATGATGATGCATAGAATTTCTTCATTACGAAGAACATGCGTTTTTTTACGAAGCGTCAGCACCGGAATCGCCTGGATAAAGACCAGCGTCAATACGAAACTGAGTACGGCATTCAAGGTGAGCATCATCATGGAGTACCAGGTAATGCTTGGTCCGATGAGGACGCTGAACAGGTTCACAAAGAAGGTGGAGACAAATACCATCAAAGGTGCATAAGACAATTCCGCCCGATCATACGTCTCCAATCCCCGCATCATAAAATAAAAGATCAAAATCTCTGCCGGCACCATCCATGCCACCGGAAAGGAAGCAAATAAACTTCCTGCAACGATCGCTGCGCCTACCGGCAGCAAAACATCGCGTCGCATAAAGGCGATGACTGCGAAATAGGCGACGGCAAATGGAGAAAGTTCCCCCAGAATCATAGCTCGTCCGAGCAGAAAACCCATGAAGGTTAGCAGGATCATCCACTTCTTTGCGGCCAGGAAGTGGATGGGACGCTGCAGGAAAGGCAGCTGCCCTAACCGTTCCGCCACGCGGGCACGAATGGAACCCGCTTCCCCTTTAACTGCCTCAGTACCCGGAAACATCACCAGATTTCTTTTATCCATTACGCTGGCACCCCATTCTTCACGAATTTGTTGGTCCCATTATAAAACCCCCGTTTCGGAAAGTTTGTCAGAACACCGGACAAGCCCCAAAGAAATTTCCGACAAAATCAACGTGCCCTGCGAACGTTCGGGAAACGACCGCTCATCCCCCGCGCCCAGCCGGGTTTCCGCAGGTCTAGCCTGGGGCGTTCGGGCGGACCATTTCCCGAATTGAGGCGGCCACCCTGCGTTCATTCCGCAGATTGGCGCCGTAAAATGCGTAGGAACCTGTCGTACCCTTGGATGCAACGACAAAAAAACCGCAGAAGGCAATTTCCCTCTGCGGTCAGTTTATATTTTATCGAATTACATACGTTTGGCTCCGCGTCCGCCGCGTTTGCCTTCCGTATTCTTCTTGAGCGAAGAGATTCGTTCTTCACTGTCTTTCAGGAAGCGTGACATTTTATCCTCAAATGAAGGCTTGTTGGCCGCAGGCTTAAACGGGCGTCCACCGCGTTCGCGGTTGAATCCTCCTCCACCGCCACCTCCGAATCGTTCTCCGCCGCCTCCACTGCGTTCCGGTCTCGGTGCGCGGGGTGGACGACTTTCGGAAGCCGGCTTGTCGACAGCCTGCTTGATCGAAAGACCGATCTTGCCGTCCTTGTCGACATTAATCACCTTCACGGTAACGACATCGTTGATCTTCAAATGATCGTTGACATCCTTAACGTAGTTGTCGGCGATTTCCGAGATGTGAACGAGACCCGTGACACCTCCTGACAGATCCACAAATGCTCCAAAATGCGTTATGCCTGTCACCTTGCCCTCTAACTTGGTGCCCACTTCAATTGCCATAGAATAAAATGATCCTCCCTTAAAAATATACAGTCCGATTTAGAAATCGCGCTGCGGTGATTTGATTATACGATAATGACCTAAACAAGGTCAACAGACGTCTGTCATGCCTAATTACGGCGATTCGCCCGAATTTTGGGGCTGAATGATCGGCGTTTCATTCGGCAGATACAATCCGAACTTCTTGCGGGCAATCTGCCCGATATATTCTGGGTCCTTCAATCGCTCCACTTCGTGAGTAATCTGGATGAGCGACTGTTCAACGGACTTATAATCCTCTTGCTTCTGAGCTAGCGCTTCGTTCTGATTACGGATGCGGTCATTCTGGGACCAGAGCGTTGATCCTGCCCAGATCAAAAACAGCGCCATCATCGCCACAAACATTCTCTTACGCCGGCGGGCGCCTTTGTTCTTTGTCTTGGTTTGTTGGGGAGCCTGCTTCGATGGATCAGCAAATCTTCCCATGACCATACCTCCTAAAACCAGCGCTTCCACGCCTTGATAACCTTGTCCGCTAATTGCCTGCTCCATGCCGGCAGCCTGACCCTGGACGTGATCGGTCTCAGCGTCCATTTCAGGAGTCGCCAAAAAGGCATGAGGCATTTAAGGATTAAACGCAACAGCGACAGGAGAAACTTCCATAGAAACCTTAACAGCCCTAAGCCCAGCATCAGGATTCCTTTGATCGGATTCCATAATAGCATACGGAACAGCTTGTACAAAAAGGACAGCAAGCCTTTTGTCACTTGAATTAACATTACCACAAAACGCTGGGTTATGACACTCCATAATAAAAAATAGATCCAAACCCCTATAAATAGCCCCACAAACACATAAAAGCGTAGCTGCCCGTCATTGGTCATGTATAACATGCGAAAAATGAAGAAGGCTGCCGCAATCCAGTAAAGGAAGTCCAGGGCATGCTTGGACCATTGCGGGAAACGGAGCTGCCCTGCCAGCACCCGGTAGCTGTCGAAGGCGACTCCCATCGCTGCTCCGGAGAAGAGCATCCAGAGCAGCGTGATCCATTGTACGCTGGGATTCATTTAAACAGCTTGCCCAGCAGACTCTTGTTCTTGGTCTGCGAACCGGGATTCAAATATATCAGGGAGTGCACCTGACCTTCAATCGACAAAAGCCCCTCTTCCAGGCTGAGATTTTTAATATGTAAATTTTGCCCCCGAATGGTCAGATGCCCAAGCTCGGTCTGAAGCAGGAATTCTTCGCTGTCAAAGCTCTCCACGTTTTGGACACCCGTAATGTCCAGCAGCTTCCGGTTCTGCATCCGCAGATCATGAAACTTGCCCTTCCCTTGGTCGATCATGGCATGTACCCCTCCTTTTAACAATAGCTTATGGGGAGGTGCCTGTCTTTAGAACCGGAAGCGGCGCACACCTTCATGAAAGATCGGAAAGCAGCCGGGATGCTACATAAACGAACGGGAGCCCGGATCTCCCGTACATATATACACGCCAGGATGAAAACAGAAACGTCCCCCCCACCTTATGGTGAGAGGGACGTTTCATGGAACGGCTCGGGCTGTTTACCAGTCCAATCCGCGATCTTTAACGATCGGTTCTTCCTTGACCAAGGTATAGAGGCTGGTCGCCTCATCTTTACGGGTTGTCTCGGTAAGACGCTCGACCCGGACGGTCACCAGCTTCTGGCCAAACTGGACGGTGATCTCATCGCCCACTTTAACCGTGCTGCTCGGCTTGGCCTCGCGGCCGTTGATCAGCACCCGGCCTTGATCCGATACATCTTTCGCTACGGTACGCCGCTTGATTAACCTCGATACTTTCAGGAATTTATCGACGCGCATTATTTTACAGCTTCTTTAAGCTTGTTGCCTGCCTTGAACGCAGGAACGTTGGATTCTGGAATTTCGATCGTGTTGCCTGTTTGCGGGTTGCGGCCTGTGCGTCCAGCGCGCTTGCGAGTTTCGAATGTACCGAAGCCGATCAATTGAACTTTATCGCCATTAGCCAAAGCTTCCGTGATTTCGCCAAGGAAGCCGTTCAGGACGTTCTCTACGTCTTTTTTAGTCAATCCACTTTTACCGGAAATGTTGTTGATCAGATCTGTTTTGTTCATGAATTAAATCCTCCCAATTATCAGAAAAATATAAGATTTACGGTTATTCGGTTATACCGCCTTGCACTCTGCAAGATTTCACCATTAATGATTATTCTGGATGCCTTGCGGAATTCCTGCCGCATATCCCTATTTTTTTATTTTTTACGTGAAAAGATGCGTTTTTTCACTCTTCGATACCGCCGTGATGCGCCGATCCCGTTTTGGCGGACTGCCACAGGGCTTCCATCTCGTCCAAGGTGCTTTCCTGCAGGGTTTTGCCCTGGGCGGCAAGCTGCTCCTCTATGTAGCTGAAGCGACGGATAAACTTCCGGTTCGTTCTCGAAAGCGCCTCTTCCGGATCCGCGCCGATGAATCTTGCCGCATTGGAAACCGCGAACAACAGGTCACCGAGCTCGAGCGCCGTTTCCTCGTCGGATTGACCCTCCGTCACCGCTTGTCGCAGTTCACCGAGCTCTTCCTCAATCTTCTGGAATACGCCGTCGATGTTATCCCAATCGAAGCCCACCTTGGACGCCTTCTTCTGGAGCTTGTACGCCTTCATCAAGGCGGGAAGGTCCCGCGGGATGCCGTCCAGCGCCGAAGCCTTCTCCGGGGAGAGCCCCTTGCGCCGTTTCTCTTCCGCCTTCATCTGCTCCCAGTTCTGCAGGGCGGATTCCGCGTCTTTGGCGCTGCTCTCGCCAAAAACATGCGGGTGACGGAAGATCAGCTTGTCATTCAGGGCTTGAATGACGTCGTACACCGTGAAGGTGCCCAGCTCTTCTTCCATCTGGGAATGCAGCATAATCTGCAGGAGCAGGTCGCCGAGTTCCTCCTGCATATGCTCGGGGTCATCCTCGTCAATCGTCTCCAATACCTCGTAGGTTTCTTCGATCAGATTTTTGCGGATGGATTCGTGGGTCTGCTCACGGTCCCACGGACAGCCTTCGGGACTGCGGAGAATGCCAACGATCTCATGAAGCCTCGCAAACGTCCGCTGCCTTAGATTACTGTCATCGCTTCGGGGTACATAGATCAGCGACAAATTGCCGTAGCCGTCGATGCGATCGAGCTCGTAGAGCGGCACTTGCTGGATCGCTTCCTCGCCCTCAACGCCCAGCGCATGGCCGACAATGACCGGATAATCGTCCGGATACAGCTCCATCAGCGCCAGTTTCACTTCCGAAGCCGTAAACATGTCATACACCTGGCCGATCAGGGTATGCAGCTGCGGCTGGATGACGCTTGCCCGAAGCTCAGCGGCATCGAGCAGCTGGAAGCCCTCAATGGGATCGAAACCAAGGCGGACGAAGGCCTCGTCCAGAAAGCTCTCGCCGCCGAGCACCGTAAGCGTCACATTCTCTCCGGGGCAGCGCTCGCGCAATAGCCGGACCGTTGCCTCCGCTACCATCGGATGCCCGGGTACCGCGTAGACGATCTCGCGCTCGTCGTCCTTCGCGGCTTTGGCCAAGTTGATTAGAGCGGCCGCAATGGATTCGTACACCTCGGGAAAGGTGTCGTGCGCTTCATACACATGGTCAAACGATTCCGGCTGTACCTGGAACTCTTTCAACGCAGCCATGACGGGATGGGATAATGTGCGCACATACACCTTCGATGCCCGCTGCATGGTTTTGATGATGCCTATCGTCAATCGATCCGGATTGCCAGAACCCAAGCCGACCACCGTAATGGATGCACTCATAAGCTACTTCCTTTCGTCTTCGTCCGCCTTTGTCGACGTCGTTATCGTACACTACTATATCACAGAAGATCAAACATCTGCACGTCTGCCCGGTTCAGCGCAGCACGCGCAGGGCCCGCAAGAAGGCTGCCAGCGGTCTTCCGACCTTCGGCAGCATCCGAAGCTCCTCCTCGGTGAGGAGCTTCGTGAGCGCGGCGCCGATGAGGAAGGCGCCGCAGCCGGCCGCGACGCCGCTCAGGCTCGCGACCGCGTGGGTCAGGCGACCCGGAGCTACGCCGGCCGCCCCCAGAAGGCCGCCGGACGCGGCACCTGCGCCCCATGCGGCCAGCGCCACCGCAGCGAGGACCGGCAGCGTCCTCGCGAGCATCCCGCCGGCGTCAAGACGGGCGCCGGCCCTTCGCGAGAGCAGCGCGAGGTTGAGCGCGGCGGCGGTCAGATGCGCTGCCACGCCGGCGATGGCCGCGCCGGTAATGCCGAACTGCGGCACCAGCAGCAGGTTGAGCAGCAGTTTCAGACCTGCCGCAGCCAGCAGGTGAATCGCCGGCCCCTTGACCATGCCGATGCCCTGGAGCAGCGCTGCCGTAATCGTGCTCAGCGTCCCCCCGGCCGCTGTAAAGGCAATCACCTGCATCGTGCCCGTACCTGCGGCATCCTCATACAGCATGATATTGATCGGCTCAGCGAGCACAGCCAGGCCTACGGAGGCAGTCATGCCGATCAGCCAGAACCAGCGAAGGGCCATGCGGCTTTGGCTTGCGACCCGGTCCGATTCTCCCTTGAACTTGGCTTCCGCCAACGCAGGGATGAACAGCACCGACAAGGAAGCGGCCAGCATCGTAACCAGCTGGACCAGCGGCAGGCCGCGGTTATAGACCCCAAACTCCGCCATGGCCAGCGATTCGCCAAGTCCGCCGGACGCCAATAGCCGGGGCACGGTGAAGGTGTCCACCAGTCCGATCAGCGGAACCGCCAGCAGACTAAGGCAGACCGGGATGCCATAAGCGAGCAGGCGGCCAAGCAGAACACCTGCTCCCTCTTTAGTTACATCGGCACGCATCTCCGTTTTGTTCATACCGGACTCTCCGAATTCGTGCCTTGCTGTTCCCCGCGAAGCGCTCCGAGATGCCCGGATATGCTTGCGCCAGTAGATCCCCATCACCAAAAGCCCGGCGGCACCGCCGGCAGCAGATCCAAGCAGCGCCCCCGCCGCAATCACGTCGGCATCGGCGCCGACACGGATCAGGTAGAGCAGCAGCACGATCATGACCCCGACGCGGACCATCTGCTCCGTAATCTGGGAGATGGCCGTCGGCACCATATTATGCAGCCCCTGAAAGTAACCGCGCAGAACCGACATCCAGGGCACGAAGGCCAGCGCCAAAGCTCCTGCGCGGAGAGCCGGTATTACCTGGCTGCTGCCGATCCACTTCCCGATCCACGGAGCGCAGGCGTACATCAGGAAACCGAGAACCAGACCGAACAGCACCAGCGCGGCGGAGGACAAGCGCAGCAGCCGATGACCGTCCCGAGTGCGCCCTTCCGCCTCATACTCTGCCACATACTTGGATACGGCCGCGGGAAAGCCGATCGCCGCGATCGTAATGATCATCATATAGAACGGATAAACCGTGTTGTAGATGCCAAAGACGGCATCGCCGCCCATGTTTTGCAGCGGTATTTTTTGCAGCGTGCCAATCAGCTTGGACAGAATGGCGGCTGCGCTGAGGATAAACGCTCCCTGCAGCAGCCTTGCCCCGGTTTGATCTGGTTTCATATCCTCTTCCAATCCCCTAGTCTCTTCTTTCGCATCGCAAGCCGATCCTCATGCAGACGCTGCCATGCGTACCTCCATTATAACCAAGGGTGGGAGAGTGGCACAAAAATCGACCGGACAAACAAAAACTCCCGGCTGCCGATTGACCCTGTGATCAACGTTCAGCGGGAGTCTCCATCCAAGGAACGATGTCCTCGTCTACTGTTCCATTTGCTTGCCGAGGAAACCTGCGGCAGTTTCAGCCATTTTCACTTCCATCTCGCCCATGTTCACGGATTCGTCCTTGTTCAGCAGCACGACGCTGCCAATCGGGTCTCCTCCTGCAATGATAGGCGCGGCGACAAAAGCGGACAACGCTTCCGGATTGTCTTTGCTGATCTCATACGTACCGTTGTTGCTTTCCAGTACCGTCTTGCGATTTTCCATGCAGTTTTCCAGAAGGTTGCCGATCGGCTTGTCCAAATACTCCTTCTTGGAGCCGCCTGCAACGGCGATAAACGTATCACGGTCCGATATGATCGTGATGTGGCCTGTACTCTCATAAAGGGACTCTGCATATTCCTTCGCAAAATCGCCCAATTCACCGATCGGTGAATATTTCTTCAGAATGACTTCGCCATCCCGGTCCACGAAGATTTCGAGCGGGTCGCCTTCGCGAATCCGCAGTGTGCGTCTAATTTCTTTTGGAATGACCACGCGCCCGAGGTCATCAATACGGCGGACGATACCAGTAGCTTTCATGTCACTTGTTGCCCCACTTTCATAAGAAGATTTTTCAACTACTGTTCCATTCGGGAAGAGGATGTCCCCAGGTATATAAGAGTTAATGTCTGACCATAGTATTCATCCATTCCCAATTCCTTATACATCATCTACCCTCTGTTGGTTGCGAAATCCAAAAATAAATCTCGTCAGGAGCGACTTCACCGCCCGGGGGGAGAAAAAATCCATAACGCGCGCATCGCACGTTATGGATTCAAAGGATCACGCCATTTCATCATCACGCTGGCCGTCGATTTGGCATCACTCGCAGCACAATATCCTTGTGCCGATGCCGGGCCACGGGTTTATTTACCCGTATCTTCCTTGCCTGCATCCGGTGTTTGGTCGCCCTCTGCCGGTTTGTCGGTCGTGCCGTCCGTCTTCTGGTCGCCCGTGCCTTCGGCAGGCTTGTCCGCATTCTCGCTCTTCGGAAGGTTCATGCTCTCAATCAGGTTGTTGAGTTCATTCTGCATAAAGTTGTCGATCTTCGCCGAAGCCAGTTCGCTACGAATGCCTTCCTTCTGATCGGCTGGAAGCTTGTCATACGTCACTTCCTCGCGCTTCTCCACTTTCATGACATGGTAGCCGTAATCGGTTTCTACCGGATCGCTGATTTTGTTCAGTTCCAGCGTTAGGGCCTTTTCCTTAAATTGAGGCACCCAGCTGCCTGCCGGCTTGTTCTCATACAGGCCTCCGCTGTCCTTGGAGCCCGGGTCCTGGGAATATTCCTTCGCCAAAGCAGCAAAATCCTCCCCTTTATTCAGCTTGGACTGTACTTCCTTGGCAATTTTGAGCGCCTCGCCCTCCGGTCTCTCCTTGCCTTCGGCATCTTGAAAAGCAATCAGGACATGACGAACGCTAATGTTGGTATAGTCCTTCTTGTTCGCATCGAATTCCTTCTTGATATCCTCTTCGGTTACCTGATTCTTCTCATGCTCCATGACGGTCATGACGCGAAGCATATAATTCTTCAGGTCGTCCTCCGTCAATTTTTGGGATTCCAGGGCGGATTTAAACTGTTCCTCGCCCATTCCGGCTTTTTGCTGCTTTAACAAATCATCCGTTTGCTTCTCGGCAGCTTCCTTGGCTTTATCGTCAGCTTTGGCGTACAGGTATTCATACGCTACTCCCTGTTTCGCCAAATACTCCTTAAATTCATCCATTTGCAAAAATTGGGCATATTCCGGGGACATGAACTGAATCATGCGCTGTTCCAGGTCAAATTCCTTCTCGGTAATTTCTCCACCCTTATATTTGACAATGACTTTGCTGTTATCTTCTTCGGCACCTTTAGTCTTGTCGTTTCCGCACGCAGCGATCATCGACATGGATAGTACAGCTGTGATCGATACAATAAACGTCTTCCATGCCTTATTATTTCTTGACGGCATTTTGTAGTTCTCCCTTCAGGTTGAATGGCCCTTGTGCAGCCTCCAGGAATTGCTCAAGCAATTCTAACAGTTGTTGATCGGATAGTCCCTTGCCTTTGATTCGAATGGCCATCGCCGGCCCTTGTTCAAATTGTACACGTCTTTCGAACTGATTTCCAATTTGCGCAAGCCCTGCGGTGTCCACCGCTTTATCCTGCCCTTCATAAAACTGCAGGAGAACGTCGTCCCCGCGCTGGGTAATGGAATCGATCCCGTACGTACGGCCATATACCTTCAAACGGGATACGGCAAGCAGGTTGCTTACCGCCAGCGGCAGCTCGCCAAAGCGGTCAAGCAGCTCGTCCTCAAGCTCAGCCGATTCGTCGATCGAGGAAACGACGGCCACTTTTTTATAAATTTCGATCTTCTGAATGCTGTCATAGATGTAATCGGACGGCAGGTAAGCGTCAATCCCCAAATCGATGGACGTGTTCCAGTCCTTCGACGGCAATGACGGCTCGCCCAGCATGCTGACTTTGCGTTTCTGAATCTCCTCTGCCAGCATCTGTGAATACAGGTCAAACCCGACCGAAGCGATGAAGCCATGCTGCTCCGCCCCGAGCAAGTTGCCCGCTCCGCGGATCGACAAGTCCCGCATCGCAATCTTGAATCCGGAGCCCAGCTCCGTAAACTCTTTAATCGACTGCAGCCGCTTCTCGGCTACTTCGGTCAGCACCTTATCCCGCTGGTACGTGAAATAGGCATACGCGATCCGGTTGGAACGTCCGACGCGCCCACGCAGCTGGTACAGCTGGGAGAGGCCCATTTTGTCGGCGTCGTGCACGATAAGCGTGTTGACATTCGGAATGTCGACACCCGTCTCGATAATGCTTGTGCTCACCAATACGTCGTATTCGCCGTCCAGGAAATCGAGAATGGTCTTCTCCAGCTCCGTTTCCGACATTTGGCCATGCCCTACGCCTACGCGGGCCTCCGGCACCAGCATCGATATCTGGGCTGCCATCTCTTGGATCCCTTGAACCCGATTGTAGAGATAGTATACCTGGCCACCTCGGGCCAGCTCCCGTTCAATGGCTTCCCGCACCAAGGTCTGGCTATGCTCCACGACATACGTCTGCACCGGAAAACGGTTCTCCGGCGGCGTCTCGATCACGGACAAGTCCCGAACGCCGAGCATCGACATATGCAGCGTGCGCGGAATCGGCGTTGCCGTCAGCGTCAGCACGTCGACATTGGTCTTCAGCTTTTTCAATTTTTCCTTATGCGTAACGCCAAAGCGCTGCTCCTCATCCACGATCAGCAGCCCCAGGTCCTTGAACACAATATCCTGAGACAGGAGTCGGTGTGTGCCGATCAGAATATCGACCGAGCCCTGCTTCACTTTTTTGATCGTCTCATTCTGTTCCTTCCGGCTGCGGAAACGGCTCAACACCTGGATATTGATCGGGTAATTGGCGAAGCGCTCCCGGAACGTCTCGTAATGCTGCTGGGCCAAAATTGTGGTCGGTACCAGTACCGCAACCTGCTTGCCTTCGATCGCCGCCTTGAATGCAGCGCGAACCGCCACTTCCGTTTTCCCGTAACCGACGTCACCGCATAAGAGCCGGTCCATCGGCCGGTTCTGCTCCATGTCTTTTTTGATTTCGGTAATGGCCCGAAGCTGATCGGGGGTTTCATCATAAGGGAACATGTCCTCGAATTCCTGCTGTTCGGACGTATCCTTCTCAAATCCGTACCCCGGCGCAGACTGACGCTCGGCATACAGCTTGATCAGATCGTCGGCGATATCCTGAACGGAGGAACGAACCTTGTTCTTGACCCGCGTCCATTCATTTCCGCCCAGCTTGTAAACCTTCGGCTCCTTATCCTCGGAACCTACATATTTCTGGATGAGATCGATCTGTTCGATCGGAACGGATAGCTTATCGCCCCCAGCATAGAGAATATGCATGTAGTCCTTATGGATTCCGTTGATTTCGAGCGTCCCGATCCCCATATATTTCCCGATGCCGTGGTTTTGATGCACTACATAATCGCCGACCTTGAGCTCCGTATAACTCTTGATGCGCTCGGCGTTGTCCATATTCTTCGTGGTTTTGCGTGTTTTTCGCTGCTTTGAGGAGAACATCTCGCTCTCCGTAATAATGGCCGCGTGAACCGAGGGCATCTCGAAGCCGTTCTGGAGATGGCCTTCCAGCATAACCGGTTCTTCGATGCCGTAGTCCTGCAGAACCCGCCGCATCCGGTCCATCCGCTCCGCATCGCCGGCAAGCATCATGACCTGGACGCCTGACTTCTTCCAGCGTTCCATCTCGGCCTTGAGCACGTTCATCTGGCCATGGAAATCCTGCATGCCGCGCGTAATGACATTGACGATATTCTGCGGCTGCATTCTCGGCACCTGGCGCAGGAAGATGGAGATCATCAGACTCTGGTAAGGATGCTGATAAATCAGCTCCTCCGTATCCAGGGACAACGGCAGATCCGGCAGCGATTTGCCGTTTTGCATCAGATGCAAATTCCATTCCGCTTCATCCCGCTCCAACTGCTTGGCTGTTTCCAGCAGACGGGCAGGCTCATCCATGATCAGAATCGTATCCTTCGGCATGTAATCGTACAAATTGGTCTTCTCCGGATACAACAAGGAGATATATTTATAGATTTCAGGGAAGTAGATCCGCTCGCGCAGCATTTCGACTTCCCGGTGTATTTCATCCCGCAGGCGGAGCTTGGCCTGACGGTCGCTCATGCGTTCAAGCTGCGCCTCCAGCAGGCGGACCACCGTATCCGCCGTGCGACTGAGCCGCTCCGCATCCGCAATGATTTCCTTGCACGGTGTGATCATGACCTCCCGGACCTTATCGATAGAGCGCTGATCCGTCGGATCAAAGGTTCGGATCGAGTCGATATCCTCATCAAACAGCTCGACACGGTACGCCATGGCCGTTGTCATCGGGTAGAAGTCGATGATCCCCCCGCGGACGCTCATCTCGCCGCGGCGCTCTACCCGTTCCACGCGTTCGTACCCCATCTCGATCATCCGGTTGAGGAAGGCGTCCAACACGAGGGTCCCGCCGTCGTGAAGCACGATTCGGGCATCGGACATCACCTCGGGAGCGGGGAGAAGGCGGCGCACGCCGGAAAATGGCGCAACGACAATACCCCGGAAGCCTCTTGCACAACGGACGAGCACATCGATCCGCTGCGCCAGAGTCTCGGGGCTTGAAACGGCCGACTCCGCCGCCACCAGTTCATTCGCAGGGTATAACAGCACTTGATCCGATGACAGCGCTTCCTGTAAATCATCTGCGATTTTCTGGGCTGAAAACATATTATGAGTGACCACGAGCAGCGGGCGCTGCTGGTCCTGGTGCAGGGCAGCCATTAAGATCTGCCTGGACGACCCGGAAAGACCGGAGATCAATTGCTCCCTCATGCCGGCATGAACGCCAGACGTTATGGATTTGAAGTCCGAATCCTTCGAAAATACATCAATAAGTGCTTGTAACAAAAGGGGCACCTCTCTTATGCAAAAGAAATGAATTTCCTAGACTCTATTTCTCATGGAATTTTAGACGATTGCCGAAAAATTATAACCGAAAAGAAGCCTTGAGCAAAACTGCCAAGGCTAAAGCAGCGGCAGGCTCTGCCGCTGTATGTCATCTACGAAAAAACGTCGTGTACCCCATTATACTCTCATTGCAGGGGGTTTGCCAAAAGGCTGAGTTCCGGATGGGCCTCGAGCGCTTCCCTGCAATGATCGCAGGTTACCCGAACCATCACTTCTCCGTTAAAATCATACGCTATTATATCCCTGCGTTCCTCAGGGGTCAAGGAATCAAATCCGAGACGGGCTTCGGATACATCATGGGAATCGATGCGGCCCTGGAACGCTCGACAATGTCTGCAAACATAGGTTATCGCCATCATATGCCTCCTGAAGGTCGTATATTACCTTCAGTATGTCCGGATTTCCCTTGTTTAAGACCCGGATGTCCCCATTATCGAATGCCTCGGAGTCATCTTACCGGGATACTTCATCTATGTTCCTCATCTATGTTGCTCTTCTACGACTTGTTAAACTTCGCCATAGTCTGCTCAAAGGTATGACCCAAACTGAATTCCAGTGCGTCACAGGTCTCTTCCACCATGTGCTGCAGCTGTTCGCGCTCCTTCTTCGGGAACGTCCCGAGCACGTAGTCGACAATCGCATAACCCGGCTCGGGTCTCGAAATGCCCATTCGGACCCGGTTGAAGCTCTGGGTCCCGGTATGCTGAATGATGGACTTGATGCCGTTATGTCCTCCGGCGCTGCCCTGATACCGCAGGCGGATTTTACCGACGACGGTATCCAAATCATCATAAACCACAATCATGTCTTCCAGGCTCACCTTATAATAATCCATATAAGCACGCACAGCCTCGCCCGAGAGATTCATGAACGTCATCGGTTTGATCAGGACGGTTTTGGTGCCGCCAATCATTCCTTCGGCGATGACCGATTTGCATTTATTCTGATTGAACTTCAGGCCATGGCGCTCTGCGAGGGCATCCAATGCCATGAATCCAACATTGTGGCGTGTCTTCTCATAATTGGGACCGGGGTTGCCCAGTCCGACAATCCATTTCATCACAGGTTGATTCCTTTCACGATTTATACTTTCTTCTTTGCGCATTTCTGAGTACAATATGAACAAAACCTATTGGCGTTATGCCCTCATAAGAAGGTGAATCGGCATTGAAAGCTTTCGAACAGAAATTAACGCATCACAGCCATTTTCAATACCATATGAAGCATGGCATCCCTGTTCAGGTCTATGAACTCGGTTGTCACATCGACGTGGGTCTGATCACTGCGGTCGACGCCTATTTTGTCGAGCTTGAGGGAACGCTGTACAACCGGAGTACGTTCACTTTCATCTCCAGGCCCGGATACTGACAGGGGATGGACGTCGCCCTGATATTGGCAGGTCATGATTTTGAAAACGTTTTCTTGGTGGCTGTCCATCTGCATCTGACAAGGGCCGTAATGCCGTCATAGCCGACAAGGGCTACATTTCCCTCATGAGGAGATGTAACCCTGCCTTTTACACGGTTTATTATTCTATTTCAAACAACTTGCTGATCGACAATTCCTCGTGAACCCGGATGATGGCTTCACCCATCAGCGGAGCAACCGACAGTACCGTCAGTTTGCTGCTAGGGTTCGGATTGGTGATCGGAATGGTATCCGTTACGACAACTTCCTTCAGCGGGGAGTTTTCCAGACGCTCATGGGCAGGGCCCGAGAGAACCGGATGCGTACAGCACGCATAGACTTCCTTCACGCCGCCTTCCATCAACGCATTGGCACCCAGCACAATCGTTCCGGCGGTATCGATGATGTCATCGATCAGAATGGCGGTCTTGCCTTCGATATTCCCGATAATGTTCATGACTTCACTGACATTCGGCTCCGGCCGGCGTTTATCGATAATCGCCAGCGGGGCATTCAGGAAATCAGCAAGCTTTCTCGCGCGAACCACGCCGCCGTGATCCGGAGATACAACGACCGGGTTCTCGATCTGCTTCGAACGGAAATATTGGGCAAGGATCGGCACGCCAAGCAAATGATCCACCGGAATATCGAAAAATCCTTGAATCTGCATCGCATGCAGGTCCATCGTAATGACGCGATGAGCCCCTGCCTTTTCGATCAGGTTGGCAACCAGCTTAGCGGTGATCGGATCCCGCGAACGCGCTTTACGGTCTTGACGGGCATATCCGTAATACGGAATAACCACGTTGATGCTCTTCGCGGATGCCCGCTTGAGCGCATCCACCATAACCAGCAGCTCCATCAGGTTATCATTCACCGGCAAGCAAGTGGACTGCACAATATAGACATGACAACCCCGTACGCTCTCGGAGAGCTTAACTTGAATCTCGCCGTCACTGAAGCTGGTTGTATGCGACTCTCCCATCGGAATGCCGATGTAATCAGCGATTTGATGGGCAAGTTTAGGATTGGAATTACACGTGAATATTTTTAATTTAGAATCAAGATAAGTCATAGAATAAAAACCCTCCGTGCTGGTTCGTTGAATTAGGCTATCCGATCACCGCTTCTTATCTTGGAAAAGAGAAGCAGGGATAATTACGATTTCTTGTTCTTCTTGGCGATGGCGCGTGCCCGGATCTTCTCTGCGTACCCTGGCTTGTTCTCCTGACGCTGTCTGGCGATGGCCAGATCATTGTCCGAGACGGAATGCGTAATGGTCGAGCCTGCAACAACGAATGCGCCCTTGCCCACCTTCACCGGTGCAATCAAATTCACGTTGCTGCCGATAAATGCATCATCTTCAATCTCGGTAATGGACTTATTATAACCATCATAGTTGACTGTAATCGCACCGCAGCCGATATTGACGTTTTTGCCGACTTTGGCATCGCCAACATAACTGAGATGGGATACCTTAGAGCCGTCGTCAATCGTCGCGTTCTTCACTTCGACGAAGTCGCCCACCTTCACGTCAGCTCCGAGTTTTGCCCCCGGACGGAGATAAGCAAAAGGCCCTACCGAGGTTCGGGAGCCGACTTCAGCGCTGCTGAGCACCGAATGTTTGACGCTGGCACCATCCGCGATAACGGAGTCCTCGATGTCGGTGTCCGGCCCGATGACGCAGTCTTCGCCGATTACCGTGTTCCCTTTCAGAACGGTACCGGGATAAAGCACGGTATCCGAACCAATCTGAACGTCGGCTCCGATATACGTAGAAGCCGGGTCAATGATGGTAACACCGTTCAACATGTGCGAGCGGTTGATGCGCTCTCTCATGAAGCCTTCGGCTTCCGACAACGCCAGACGGTCGTTGACGCCAATCGATTCGGCGTAGTCATCCGTCTGATAAGCAAGCACGGTCTCGCCGGCTTGTTTCAGGATGCCGATGCAATCGGTCAAGTAATATTCCTGCTGCGCATTCTGGTTGGTTACGTTATCCAGTGCAGCAAATAGCTTTTTATTGTCAAAGCAATAGGTACCGGTATTAATTTCAGTGACGGCGTCCTCTTCCGGACTGCAATCTTTCTGTTCGACGATCCGAAGCGCGCTTCCATCCTCGCCTCGAATGACCCGGCCGTAGCCTTTCGGGTTATCCATATGCGCGGTGAGCACCGTGGCGGCCGCGTTGCTGCTTTCATGAAGCTTCAGAAGATTCTCCAGCGTCTCAGACGTCACCAGCGGAGTGTCCCCGCAAATGACGATCGTGGATCCCTCTTCACCGCCAAGCAGTTCCTTGGCTTGCTTTACGGCGTGACCCGTTCCGAGCTGCTGCTCCTGCAGAACATACTCGGCTGCGTCTTGCAGATAGGTGCGAACCGCTTCCGCGCCGTGGCCAACGACCACAACACTGCGTTCGCAGTTCACCTGCTGTACCGTTTGGACCACATGTCCGACCATCGGCTTGCCACAAACAGGATGCAGCACTTTATATAGTTTGGATTTCATACGTTTGCCCTGCCCAGCGGCGAGCACAATAGCAAATCTTTTCAAGGGCCATGCCTCCTCCTCTTGAACTCACTACTGAATATATATCATTCTACAAAAAAAGAAAAGAGAGCCATAGGTATGGCTCTCTTTTCCTTGAACCCCAATTATAAAACTTAAGCGCCTTCTTCAATCACTTCTTCTTCAGTAGCCGCTCGCTCATACTCGGCCAATACAGCCGATTGAATCTTCTCGCGGGTACCGGAAGAAATGGGATGGGCAATGTCGCGGAACTCTCCGTCAGGAGTGCGTTTGCTCGGCATTGCAACAAACATTCCATTGTTTCCGTCGATGACGCGAATGTCGTGAACGACAAATTCATTATCGATGGTAATGGATGCGATTGCCTTCATTCTCCCCTCAGAGTTAACACGGCGGAGTCTGACATCCGTAATTTGCATATGTGTTCACCACCTTTTTCCATCAGAGACTTGGTGTATAATTCCACACAGCAAACCCGAAATCCTTCTTTTTTCTACTACAAAATGTCCTAAAAACAGGAATTTTTTTTAGAATGTGATATTTTCGACAGACTTCGTGCCGATTCGAATGAAAACGCTATTATATCGACAAAAACCGCGTGCCTAGTTTTCGAAATAATTACCAGGTTTGACGGTAATTCTCTTGGTTTTGGAGTCTACGTCGCTCAAAACCGCGAGTGAAATATAGTCCTCCAGGAGTCTTTCCTCGGTTTCTACCGATCCCGATTCCACGAGGACCCCGACGCCTGCGACTTCGGCATTAAATTCACCCAGCAGATCGACCATCCCCTGAATGGTGCCTCCTGCCTTCATGAAATCGTCCACGATCAGGACCCGGGAGCGTTCCTTGAGCGCCCGGCGGGATAAAGACATCGTATGGATGCTCTTGTGCGAGCCCGACACATAATTGATGCTTACGGCCGACCCCTCCGTCACTTGATGGTCCCGGCGAACTAGTACGACCGGCAGGTTCAATTGCGCCGCCGTCGCATAGGCCAACGGAATTCCTTTGGTCTCCACGGTCATGACCACATCGATCTCCCGGTCGGAGAATGCCGTCGCAATGATCTTGCCCGCTTCGTTCATGAGCGTAGGTTGTCCGAGCAGATCGGACATGTACAGGTAGCCGCCCGGCAGAATCCGATCCGATTGCTGAAGCTGCTGGCACAGCTCCTCCGCAAAGCGCAGGGCATGGTCTCTGCGCAGCTTCGGAATGTACCTTACCCCTCCGGCCGCGCCGGCCAGCGTCTGAAGCTCTCCGAGCCCCTCGCTCTCAAATACGTCCTTAATGATCGCCAAATCCTCGCTAATGGACGACTTGGCTGCTCCATATCGCTCGGCGAACGTTGTCAGCGGAATCAGCGTATGCGGTTTGGATAGTAAATATTGGGTCATATCGACCAATCGTTCGCTTCGTTTTAATTTTTTCACCTAGGGTTCCTCGCTAAATCCGAATATTATATGTTAAATATAACACTTTTGTACGTATTTATACAACTTTGATTGCAATTCGCCCCCGAATTGTCAATTCCAACCGTTTCTAAGTGAGCAGGCGAACGGCATACACTTCCTTGCAGAAGCCCCGAAGGCCATTGTAAATCCGGGCCACCTTGGATTCCTTGGAGACCAGCCCGAAGACGGTAGGACCGCTGCCGGACATCAGCGCGCCGTCAGCGCCCAATTTCAGCATACCTTCCTTCAGCTGCTGAACTTCCGGGTGCATCTTCAAGGTGACTTCTTCCAGCACGTTGCCCAGCGACTGGCACATCTGCTGGAAGCTGCCCTGCGCCAGCGCGTCCACCATCCGCTCAGCCGAGGGATGGGACTGAATTTGCTCGCTGCGCAAGCGGCCATACACCTCCGCCGTCGACACATTGATCGGCGGCTTCGCCACGATCACCCAGCATTGCGGCGGATTCTGGATCGGCGTGAGGACTTCGCCGCGCCCCGTAGCCAATGCCGTGCCGCCAGTCACGCAGAACGGCACATCGGAGCCGAGCTCGGCACCGAGCGCGAGCAGCTCCTGCTGGGGGATGCCGAGCCCCCAGAGGCGGTTCAAGCCGCGCAGCGTTGCTGCCGCATCGCTGCTGCCTCCTGCGAGTCCCGCGGCAACGGGAATTTTTTTGTCCAGGTGGATATGTACACCCTTCTTCACGTCGTAGCGCTCTTTGATTAGTCTTGCTGCCTGAAAGGCCAAATTCTTCTCGTCCAGCGGTATGTATCCTGCCTGCGAGGTGATGATGATGGTGTCCCGCTTCTGTTCGGACATTTCGAGCCGATCGGCGAGGTCGATCATCGTCATGACCATCTCTACCTCATGAAAGCCGTCAGGACGTTTATGGAGTACATCCAGCATCAAATTGATTTTGGCCGGTGCTTTTTCGTATATTTTCAAGAACGTTCACCTATCCTTAGCTTTTCCCATATGCTTGAACTTAACATATTCGAGGAAAAACATCTAATGCCTCTATATTATCAAACTCAGGCTTTGAAGTCATGGGACCGTTTGATGACGTTTACGATGCACCGGCTTTAAGAAAAACGCCTATCGACGCGCATAACGTAAGCTGTTCCTGCGAGTCAGGAAGCTAAAGATGAAACAAACAGGGCCTTCCGCTTAATCGGAAGACCCTGCTGCGATGCAGCCATACTCTTACAGGTCGGATTTGCGGGCTGCCCGCTCGGCGAGCTCAATCGCCCGTTTTACCATGTTGCCGGCATCCTTGGCCTTAATGCCTCCCCAGCCCTCTTTTTCCACGGTGTCGTAGAATCCCAATTCTTTAGCCAATTCGGTCTTCAATTGATCGGACATGATGCTTCGTCTTCTTCTGCTCATCAATCCCGCCTCCTTGGAAAATGTATTGAGTATGGCATGAACAGCATCCTGCGCGACGCAGCGGCCTTCCATGGGCCTTACGCATGCTTAAGTCTCCGTCACCGCGTATAGAACGGCTGGGATAAGCTTCGCGCAGCTTTAGTATGCGTTCAACCCGTCCTTGTCATCCCTCCGGAAGGATGGCAACAAAAAACAGCCTCCCTGTAAGCGGAGACTGCTCTCATGACGTATCGTTATGACTTGATATAGGTGATTCGCATCTCGTTGTCGTCACCGGTGACCATGATCTCCACGGTTTCGGTCAAAATATCCGCATAACTGTAAGACACACGTTTAAAAGTTTGCTGGTCTTGGTCCAGCTTCACAATGAAAACAGAAGGGTACGTTTCTTCCAAAACACCAGTACGCTCGACGGTCTTCCGACGGCCACCGTTTGCCCGAAGCGTAATTTTTTGCCCTAAATGGGCATCGAGACTGCGTTTGATTTCCAACAGCGCATTTTTAGCCATTGTCGACGACCACCTCTTTCCTTGTCCATTATACCGAAGATTACATCATTTGTCAATTCAAAAACATTAATTATATCAGCATCAAAAATATATTGTCAATGTATTTTTTTTGACCCTGCCATTCTCGCGCTCATTTGCTTTAATATGTGCTAAATTGACAAGCTTTATGTAATTTTTTTGACAACTTTCTTAACGAATGGAAAGGAAAAATAAAAAAACCCCAGCGAGTGGGGTTCTTCTTGGTTCATTGTCCAGCGGTTATTGGACCTCTGATCGAACGGATTAGGCGCCTAACTGACTGAAGGCGTAACCTTCAAGGTGGACAAATCCTGCAGCTTGGGCAGACCGATCCGGTAGCTGCCTCTCGTCTCAATTCCGCCTACGCCCTGGCTGCCGCTGATCGTATGATGGACCACGTCATGGATGTTCACGGTATCCCGGACCGACGTATAGGCCGCTTTAGCGGCGACGTAAACGGGATCCAGCGCATGGATGAGGATTCGCCCCGGCGAGCTGGCAAAATTGGCTCCAGCCTGCAGCAGCGCCTCAAAATGCGATTGGCACGCTCCGGCCACGATGACCAGGGAATCCAGGTTCCGCTCATATTGACGCGCCACCTGAATCGCCGTGACGAAGTTGTGGGAATTCTTATAGCTGTCCAGGCTATATAAATCGTATGGCTGACGTCTCTTCAGAACCCCATCATGCCCCGTGATCACAACGATATCAGGTCTTACCCGCGGAAGAAGACGATATAATGAATCGGCCATCCCCGACTCATTGATATAATGGCCTTCCGCTGGGACCCGAAGCTGGTTGTACAAGGTCATGCTCTTCTTCAGATATTGGGGATCTCCATCCAAATGCAGCACCTTGCCCGGCACGTCAAAGTATCCTTTATCCGCAAGCTGGCCGCCTTCAGTATGCCGCAGGCTGGCCAGTTGACGCTCGCTCTGCTCCTGTCTTTGCTTCTGCAGGCGGTCCAGCGATTCATTGGCTTTGATCTGCGCCTGCTTTGTTCGTTCGCTTAAGGTGGGATGCGGGACCGTAACCAGATCATCAACGGGAGCATCGGCCAGTAACCGGAATTCCGTCCCTTTGATGACGATATTGTTATTTTGCCGCATGCCTTCTACCCGGAACGTTACATCGCCGCCGTAGGATTTACGAACGACCAAGTCTCCCAAGTTCATCACAACATCACCCCTACCCTATGGTATGGGCTACTGTGACTATTGGTTCTTGTTCAGCGCCAATTTATCGCGCGGAGGCAATCCGTAAGCTCCAGAGACTCCCTGAACGGCTGCGTCAACGGATATTGGCGCCGAACAGCACGTTGCTAAGCCGCGCATACTCCTCAATGCTAAGCGTCTCTCCGCGCCGTGAAGGCTCGATCCCTGCTTCCTGCAGCAGCTGCTCCAGCCGTTCACGTCCCTCACCCGGGAAGAACCGGCTCTTCAAATTGTTGGCAATCGTCTTCCGTCGCTGTGCAAATGAAGCCTGGACCACCTCGAAGAAGAATCGTTCATCTTCCACGCGGACGGGCGGCTGTTCCCGGACCGCCAGGCGAATCACGGCCGACTCGACGTTCGGCTGCGGAATGAACACCGTGTGCGGCACGATGCAGACCAGCTTAGGCTCGCTGTAGTATTGAACGGCAATGCTGAGACTTCCGTAATCCTTGCTTCCCGGTGCAGCGGCCATCCGTTCGGCCACTTCCTTCTGAATCATCACCACGATGTTCTCCAGCGGCAGCTTCTCCTCCAGCAGCTTCATGAGAATCGGCGTCGTCACGTAATACGGCAGATTGGCAACCACGCTTACCTTCGATACGTCCGCGAAATCCTGACGGAACAGCTCATGAAGATCCACCTTCAGCACATCCCCATGATGAACCCTCACGTTCCCGTAGGGCTCCAGGACTTCCCTTAGGATGGGAATCAGGCGCTGATCGATTTCGACCGCGGTGACGGTTCCTGCCGTCTGTGCCAGCTTCTCCGTCAGTGCACCGATGCCAGGTCCGATCTCGAGCGCGCCTTTATCTTCATCCAGTCCTGCAGCTTCCACGATTTTATACAAAATATTCTGATCGATGAGAAAGTTCTGGCCCAGACTCTTCTTGAAGGAGAATCCATGGCGCGAGATGATCTCCTTCGTCCGTCTTGGTGTTGATATATCCTCGATCCGACTCATTAGCTAAACGCCCCCTTCTTCCAGCTGTGCAAGTGCTGCCAGAAATTCTTCCCGCGATATTTGAAACATGGCCAATCGTTTATGGAACTGCTTGCTGTTGCAGTATCCGATGCCCAGCAGATTACCCATCGCCATCCGTCTTGCCGCAGCCTCCGGGTGAGCCGATAATCCTGCCTCCAGCATATCCTCCAAACTGATCAGGCTCTCTCCACCCTCAAAAGACGTGTGAACCCGCTCCAGCGCGCGCCGGATCGCCTCTGGCGAGGCATTCTCCACGCCGATATCCCCTTTCCGGGTAGCATCCGCTTCCGGAATGAAGGCGTGCTTGCAACCGGGTACGCCCTGATCCACGATTTTGCGGATTCGTTCACCCGCATGGTCAGGATCCGTCAATATGATAACGCCTCTGCGCTCCTGGGCAAGCGCTATGCGCTTCAGGATTTGTTTGTTGATCGCTGAACCGCCGGTTTCGATCGTGTCGGCTTCTACGGCCCGTTTAATGGCAACGGTATCGTCCCTGCCTTCCACGACAATCACTTCTTTAATCATGCGTTCGTTCTCTTCCTTCCCAAGCAGAGCAGGCCTGTACAACGTTAAGGCTCAACCCGTTTAGCCTTGATTACTCCCGTCTTAACAAAACAAAAGAAGAGGAAATATTCCCTCTTCTTGATCATCATATATTATAAGCTAAATAGTATAGCATTAGAATGGCAAAGTAAATTGGAATTCATGCGTCTAGTTCAATTCAGGTTTAACCGGACCGATCACGTAAACGGTGCGGCCGCTCTTCCGGCCGAAATTCATGGCCGATTTCAACGAATCGTAATAGACATCGATTTTGTTGCCTTTGATGGCGCCGCCCGTATCTTCAGCACGGCGGAAGCCGATGCCTTCGATGTAAACCCACCATCCGATCGGGATGATATTAGGATCAACGGCGATGGTGCGACCTTCCGTAACGCGTGTGCCGGATGCGGTACGCGTACCGATTCCTTGCTGTTCGGCGGAATACGCGGTCATCGACACGTTGTTCAATACCTTCTTGTATTTAAAATCAACGCCTGCGCGGGAAACCACGTTGTTCTCCACAGCCTTGGCGGTCGTTACTTTTTTCGTGCCGGACAATTTAGCCGGTGTAGCTTTTACATCGGTGGCTGCCGCCTGGACGATAACAGGCTTCTCCACTTTTTTCGTGCCTACGGCAATGATTTTATCCTTCGTTCTGCGTTCGATTTGTTGGGAGACCTTCGTCTTGGAAACCAGCTTTCCATTGTGGTAGACCTTCTCGTAATGGTTCACCATAAGACCAGACTCGCCCCGCTGAATGACGCGGTTATCGCCCTTTTCAAGCGATGGATCGGCCGTCTTGATCACGCGGAATTCGCGGTCTTCCGTTTCCTTAACTTTTTGCTTCGTGACGCGAACGACATTGATATTCATATTGCTGGTCAGCTTCGTGTCTTGCGACGGTTGTACTATATCTTCACCCTGGATCGTAACGCCAGCCTCTTTGAGTACATGATCAACTGTATCCTGGGATGTAAATATGGTTTTGGTTTTGCTGCCTACCGTAACGTTGACTGGAATAGCTCTGTCAATAATAATTCGGTCTCCGTCCCGTATTGCGCCGTTCAGGGGCATCGAAATTTGATCTTGGGGACTCAACGTGATCGCTTGCTCATCCAGCAATTCCTGCAGCAACGATCCACGTGTTTCCACCGTAGTGACCCGGCCGTCGACGACAAGCTGAACTTCCTTGCCTGCCTGGTCATGTACAACCAACGATATGAGAAGTGATACCGTAACGGCACCCATGGCGCCGAGCAACATCAGTTGACGCAAATTGTCATGCTTCCATCTCAATGCGTAAGACATGCTGGATGATTGTGATTCATGGGTTTCTTCAGGTTGAAAAATGCCCACTATTCCATCCTCCTTCATAGTCCCGCCGTCTAGGTAAACGCATGAATGCATTTGACGTGACTATAGCAATTTTTCTCACAGGGCGCCCTGCTATCTATCTACACCCTGCGTCAATTCCCGTCTTCCGTCCATCTGCCATCACCTCCTGTTTACCAAGAGTATGATGGACCCGTCTCCATTATTCAAAAATAAAAGAAGCCATTGAAAGAGTACTAGAGGCTCTAACGTGGCTTCCTGATGAATGAAATCATGGAAATGGTATGCACGAGATTTCCCCTCTTATTTCGCTTACGGAGTTAGCTGTCGGGTTCGGACGTAAGAGAGACGCCCTATATCCGGATGCCCGCTCATGGCGAGATCCTTCAAATTCACCCCAAAGACCCGAAAAAGAAATCAAATACAGCTTCGTGCATCCAGACCAGTATGCACCGCAGTATCGGTTCCCCCGTTCTCCAGAATTTCGGAGATTAAGCGAGACGGTTCATGAAATATTCGGCTGCGATCTGCACATCGCAGCTTCTTATCACTGAAAAGATGATATCCTGTTTGTATGCAGGTTGTAAAGCGACATTCAACCACATTTTCTCAAGTAAAAGGTTAAAATATTGTAATATCAACGCCTTTTCTGATTAAAAAACTTTAATTAATCGAAAATGCTCCCTTTTTCATCGCTTTTTCTCTTGTTTTCGTTAAATACCAAATCGTTCCAGCGCATTTTTGGTGGTAATTTGGGCCAATTCCTCATAGGACAACCCTCTAATTTCGGCCGCCGCCTCCGCCACCAATTTTACATATGCGGTCTCATTTCGTTTCCCGCGGAAGGGATGGGGTGTCAGGTAAGGCGCGTCCGTTTCGATCAATAATCGATCAAGCGGAACCTTTGCCAAAACCTCTTTGGGCTGCTTCGCATTCTTGAACGTAATCGGTCCCCCAAACGAGATATGGAATCCCATATCCAGGCACATTTTGGCCGTTTCCCAGCTTCCGGAGAAGGAATGCATGACACCGCCGACCTCGGAGGCTTTTTCCTCACGCAAAATGTTAACGATATCTTCATGCGCATCCCGGTTATGAATGACAATGGGCATGTTCAATTCCCGGGCAAGCCCGATCTGGCGCCGAAGCACGCGGTGCTGCACTTCCTTGGGGGACGTATCCCAATGATAGTCCAAGCCGATCTCCCCGATTGCCACCACTTTATCGTGACTGCATAAAGAGGCGATCCAATCCAGGTCCTGATCCTCCATGGTGATCGCATCTACAGGATGCCAGCCTACCGCTGCATATATAAAATCATAAGTCTCAGCCAGCTTCATCGTGGTCGGGATCGTCTCCCGGTTAAATCCGATATTGATCATCCGCGTAACGCCGGCTTCAAGCGCCCGCTGAATTGCAGCTTCCCGGTCTTCGTCGAATTGGGGAGCGTCCATATGAGTGTGCGTGTCGAACAGCATACTATCCACACTCTCCTTCCTGTCGTTTCTATGTCGTCTATTTTCCATTAGTTGGTTGAATGCAAGGGGATTAACGGTTGTCCTGTTTTGCCTGATTTAATGCTGTTGTTTGAAAACGTCGGCTATCGTCTCCGGCATTTGACCCAGGAGCGGGCCCACCTTCTCCTCCGGATAATAAAGATGGTACCGCCCTTTATGAATGCCGCTGATCGAGCGTACGATATCGGATACCTCCGAGATTTCCCTCAGCTCGTCATGCCGGTCCAGAAGGAGAATCTGTTTCTCGTTAAGCGGCATATCGGAATGAACCTTATCATAAGGAAGATCCGTTGGAAAATCAATCTCCAGGTCATATTCCGGATGCAGCCCCACGGCGCGGAACGCTTGGCGGATCCCGTCGATGGTTTCCAGATCGATGTTGTCGATTTCTACGTATTTGTAGAGCTTTCGGTGCATGAAACGGCCGCATAATTCGCTAAGAAGCGGGTCTTCCTCCTCCGTCCATTGCAGAAAGGCCGTTTGAATCAAGGCTTCATCAAGACGCAGGTATTGTTTCACGCCGATATTCCCCGAAAACAGCGCAGGCAGCGGTTCGATCATGAAACGGAAAGCATATCCACGGTCATGCAGCTCCTTGGCCCGGCGAAAGATTTGGCGCAGGATGATTTCGGAGCTTCGGGTGACGGGATGAAAATACACCTGCCAGTACATCTGATACCGCGACATGAGATAATCCTCCACCGCGTGCATGCCCGATTCCTTCACGACGACCCGATCGCGGTACGGCCGCAGCATCCGCAAGATTCGGTCGATATCAATCGTTCCATAATTGACTCCCGTATAGTAAGCATCCCTTAGCAAATAATCCATCCGGTCTGCATCCAGCGGACTAGTGACCAGATTCATGACAATTGGCTTATCGTAGGTTTTGTTAATAACGGAGGCGACCTTCTCGGGAAAATCGGCACCGAGCTCCTGAAGTACCCGATTGACGCAAGTATCTCCGAGCAGGATCCGGCATGTCCAATCCTCGTGGTTCATATGAAAAGCTTCTTCTATGGAATGCGAAAAAGGTCCGTGCCCCACATCATGCAGCAGCGCCGCGCAGAGCGCAACTTGCCGTTCCTCGGCAGGCCAATCGGAATACCCTCTCCGTTCGAATTGAGAGATGATTCTTCTCGTAATTTCATAGACTCCAAGAGAATGGGAGAATCGGCTGTGCTCAGCTCCATGAAAGGTCAGGAAAGAAGTGCCCAACTGCCTGACCCGGCGAAGCCGCTGGAATTCCGGGGTATCGATTAACCGCCAAATGATGTCGTCCTGTACATGAATATAGTTGTGGACGGGGTCCTTAAACACTTTTTCTTCCGAAATGGGTGAATGCATTTCATCTCAACTCCTTCTCGTTAACTCTTTAGTTTTAGCCGATAAACACTTCTTTTGACATCTGGTGTCGAACTGTGTCGAATAACGTAAAATCACGCTTTCCAAATCGACAAATCCAAAATCGCCGCAAAAATTGGTTCGATTATGGTAATTCCGTTGCTATATAAGGCTTTTGTTCACTATACTTTCGTAAACAGGTTCCGATTTTTCAAAAATATAGGTTGACTGTTTTGGGAATCGTTGGTACTATAAATAACATAAAAACTAGAACTATGTCGAATTATGACTTTTTTAAATTATGGCGAGAGGGGCATTTATAAGTTATGATGAAATCAACAGGAATTGTAAGGAAAGTCGATGAGCTTGGACGGGTCGTCATTCCGATTGAGTTGCGCCGCACGCTCGGAATTGGTGAGAAAGATGCATTGGAGATTTATGTAGACGGCGAACGCATCATGCTTAAGAAATATGAGCCTGCCTGCATCTTCTGTGGTAACGCTGAGAACGTCACTTACTTCAAAGGTAAAATTGTTTGCCATGAATGTATCTCGGAAATCCCTACACCTGTGACAAATTAAGATTTTTAGTATATAATAGCATTATTACATTTTGTTAATTCTAACCTTTTTCATATCTCCTTGGTGCCTTCCTCGGCTATGAACCCGGCCGCAGGAGGGTCTTTTTTTGGGATTAAAGAATTATACGTTTTCAGTGAAGCGTATCCTTTCTTTAATCCCATTTATATGTTTTGGGGTCCCCGTAAAGTATTTGGAATAAGCATCGAAGCTTGGGTCCACTTTGTGGAGCTTTTTGTTTATCCCCCTTGGGCCAAGCAAGCCATATTCACGACTCCGTCAGGAGTGCGTTATAGATGTCCCTTTTCGATACGCCGCGATCACCCGCGGTTTTTTTCATGGCATCCTTGCGGCTTAGTCCTTCCCGCTCATAGTGCCCCACATGCTCCTCCAGCGAAAGCTCCTGCCACCAGGCATTTTTCTCTTTCTGCTCCTCTTCTGCACTGCCGGCTTCCACCACCAAACAATATTCGCCCAGCGGCGGATGCTCCGTGAGCCAGTCCAGGCATTCGGAAATGCTGCCGCGCACAAATTCCTCGTAGCGCTTGGTGAGCTCCCGTGCCAAGGTCACCTTCCGATTTCCCAGTACCTCCTGCAGGATCTCCAGCGTCTTCTTCACGCGATGCGGAGATTCATAAAATAATAACGTTCCCTGCGCCGATTGCAAAGCTTGCAGCTGTTGGACGATATCTTTGCGCTCCCGCGGCAAAAAACCGATAAACGTAAACCGTTCGGTCGGCAAACCCGACACGATTAAGGCGGATAACGCCGCATTGGCTCCCGGGATCGGAATGACCGAAATTCCTGCCTCAATCGCAAGCGAAACCAGATCACTGCCAGGATCTGAAATCGCCGGCAGACCGGCATCGCTGACGAGTGCCACATTTTTTCCTTCTATTATATAACGTATGATTTCAGGACCGCTTGCCGCCTTATTATGCTCGTGATAACTAAACAGCGGTTTAGCCGGAATTTCGAAATGGGTCAGCAGCTTGCGTGACTGCCTCGTATCCTCTGCAGCGATAATATCGCATTCCTGCAGGATGCGTACGGCCCGGTACGTTATATCCTCTAAATTCCCGATCGGCGTTCCCACCAAATACAGCGAACCCGGACTTCCCGCTCCCCGGTCGGCATAACTCTGTTGCACAAGATTTCTCATTCTTTTGTCTCATCCTCATGTGTTCCATAGTAAATTTCCATAAAATCCGGGCCGTAATTCCCCTGCTCATCATACACAATCAGCGGTGGCTTCAGCCGAACCTCGGGCTTTCCATCCCGAATGCCCTCGATCAGGACCATGTTGGCTTCCATCTTCACTCGCGGATGCACAAATCGGATGACCTTGGGCTCAATCCGGTATTTGCTCATCAGGGTGATAATCTCCGCCAGCCGCAGAGGCTTATGAACCATGCTCATCTTCCCGCCTTGTTTGAGCAGCCTTGCACAGGACTCAATGACTTCTTCAAGCGTACAGTGAATTTCATGCCTCGCAATCGCCTGATGCTCATTCAGCTTCAAGTCGCTGCCATTCATCGGCATATAAGGCGGGTTGACCGTAATCAGGTCATACGCTCCATATCCCTTTTCCTTGTACAGTTCTCGCAGATCGCCTTCATGGATCGTGATCTGGTCCTGAAGGTCATTCATCGCTACGCTCCGTCTGGCCATATCCGCAAGTCTGGGCTGAATTTCAATCCCCTCGATCGGCACGCCTGTACGTGTCGACAGCAGAATGGGAATTACCCCGTTACCCGTGCACATATCCAGAATCCGGCCCCTGCGCGGTATGCTGGCAAACCTGGCAAGCAGGACCGCGTCCATGGAGAAGCTGAATACCTCTTCGCTTTGAATGATGCCGAGCTCATGGGTAAGCAGATCATCGATCCGCTCGGATGGTTGCAGTAACACTTCTTTCAATTTCATGGTTTCAACCCTTTATCTCTATAATTCGTTATATCCCCGCTACTTTGGTGTGTAACTCTTTCCACCCTTGCCTGATGATATGAAATACGTAAAAGGCTGCTCTTCACATTGCATGACAAGCAGCCATATGTCTCACTAGCGATCCTTACAGTATAACCTTTCGATTCTAGAAAAAAACCGTAGGCAATTTCCCCTACGGCTTCTTATTTATTCAGAAAAGACAAGCAGAACAGGCAATCCCCTTCCGTCCGCAGATGTCCATAATAGACATTGCAAATGTGGAAGCCTTCATGATACAGCCGTGCCAGGTTATCGTACCCCTCACCGACCACATCTTCATGTTCCTCATCCTTCACATGAGGTTGAGGTTGTAAAGCAACTGGGTTTTCCAATTCTGCCGGATTGACTTCCCTCTTTAATATTTTCCGGAGCTGTTCATTTTCAAGACTGAGGCGATGGTTCTCTTCCAGCAGTTCCTTGATGACCAGCTTAAGTCCACCCAGTTCACTGTGTATATGTCCCATCTGTGTTTCCAACTCTTGAATGAGCACAAAAATGTTTTTCTTCTCCAAGTCTACACCCCGAAAATAAACATTCTATTGGACTATTTGATGACAACGTCATCCATTGGAAGTTCCTTGACCTTTCCAATTTCAAACAGCTGAACATGAACCGTCCGCTTATCCGCATTGAGCCCGACTACTTTGCCTTCTCCAAGCGAAGTAACGACCAGTTTCCCAGCGGATGGAAGCTCTTCTTTCACGCTTTCATAATTATCATGCTCAAACTTCAGGCAGCACATCAATCTTCCGCATAGCCCGGAAATTTTAGTCGGATTGAGCGATAGGCTTTGATCCTTTGCCATCTTGATCGATACCGGCTCAAAATCACCAAGCCATGAGGAACAGCACAGTACGCGTCCACAAGGTCCAAGACCGCCGAGCATTTTGGCTTCATCGCGAACTCCAATCTGGCGAAGTTCGATTCTTGTTCGGAATATGCTGGCCAGATCCTTAACCAGTTCACGGAAATCCACACGGCCTTCCGCCGTGAAGTAGAAAATGATTTTGTTTCGGTCAAAGGTAAATTCCACGTCGACCAGCTTCATTTTCAGTTCGTGATCCCGAATTTTATTTAAACAGGTGGTGAATGCATCCTTCGCCGCTTGTTTGTTCTCTTCAACCACACGGGCATCGGAGTCACCAGCGATACGAATGACCTTCTTAAGGGGAAGGACAACGTCCGATTCACCTACCTCCTTCTTTCCTATCACAACTTGACCATACTCGATCCCTCTCGCGGTTTCCACAATTACGGATTGTTCCTTCTCCACGGGGAGGTCGAGCGGATCAAAGTAATATATTTTGCCCGCTTTCTTAAAGCGGACACCTACTACACTGTACAAAAATAAACCCCCTTGTGCCTGTACATATTGGCCATTCTTCGGGCCTGGGGGGTGTGCTCACGCCGGAGTGTTACCGCCCAAACCCATCAATAACTGCTCTAAACTGAGCTGTCCATTGACATTATAGCGTAACTTCTTCTGACACTCTGCGGCCAAATCCATGTATGACACCCACTGTGCTGTGCTGCGGGCTGATGCATGACCAGAGATATTCTCTGCCTGATCTATGAAAACGAGAGACTCTTTCCTTCCATACTGGACATGGATCATGTCCTTAAACCATAAATGAAACATACTGAACAATAAGTCCAGATGATCGGAGAGTTCGGTTTTGAACACTTTTTGACTCGCGGTGATCATCGCAGAGCCGCTACGGTTCAAAGACTCCTTCCCTAATTGTAACACTACGTTTCTAATTTCTGCAAACCAATTCTCATTCAATATTTTCCTGCACTCGTCAAGCCCGGATGCCAGATGAACGGCACAGCGTACAAGCGCGGCAGGATAGCCCTCACCTACAAGGACCTTTTCCATCATCTGCGGATCGAGTGCCCGAAACGGGACTAACTGCGATCGCGATTGAATGGTGGGCAGAAGGGCTTGTCCATTCTCGGCAATCAGTATGGCGACGGCAGGCGCCTGCGGCTCCTCAAGAAATTTCAGCAGGCTGTTGGCTGCCTGCGTGGTCATCTTCTCCGCACGGTCAATAATATATACCTTGGGGTTCCGATTCTCCGATCGATAGGAGAATATCCGCTGAAGATCGCGGATCTGATCGATCTTGATGCTGGCCCCATCCGGCTCGACCATCGTCAGATCCGGATGGTTGCCGTGCTCCACCTTGCGGCATTCCAAACATTGCCCGCAAGCATCGTCTTCCCGTTCCGTACAAAACAATGCCTTGGCAAACGTAAGCGCCGTCTGCATCTGTCCGGCACCGTTCGGGCCGCTAAACAGATAGGCATGACTGACAGCATTACGGCGCAAGGCATTTTGCAGCAGTTGCTTCGCAGTCTCTTGACCTACGATATCGTTAAAAGACATATGTCCTCACCTTCTACCAATCCTTCATGATCCTCTATGACGGAACAGTCCATCATTTCAAGTAAACTTTCTTACGCTTGCGGCTAGAATACAAGATTGATCAGCATGCCCCGGATTTCCCCTACCTTGTTCAGCAGATCAATTCTCCCCTGTTCCGTATCCAGCAGCTCATCCGCCATCTCGAGCAGCGCCGAATCGACCTCATCGATTACGTTATAGCGCTTGCCGCGCCCCCTGCGGTCCCAGCCTCGCGTTTCCTTCATTTTTACGCCGCGACGAACCGTTTCTTCCAGGAAGCGGCGAACCATCAATTTATATGCCTTTAACTCCCGGACGGTCATTGCTTTGGCCAAACGATCCCCTTGCATTGCAATTTCACGCATTTGACGACTCAGCTCTTCATGGGTCGCACGTTCTCCCTGCTGCTGCATCATATCCGAGAACGATCGCTTCTGAATCGGTCTGGCGTTGCCATCCGGCACCGTGATTTCGCTTTTCATGGGCCGAAAGCCCGGATTGATCTTCACCTGAATCCACCGCCTATTGCGTTATTTGTTGCATCTAATAAAACGGAGGCATCTGGTACGTTCATATCGAACAACCTATGCCTCACGTGAACGTACCTTGAAATGGTTATCTTGTCAAGCGATTCGCCGACAATGATCGAAATACGGGGTGCTTGATCCGGAGTCCATCTACAATATCCATTTATGAAAGATCATCTCCCGATTGCAGCGATCTACGGTAACTATTTTTATTATGATACAGAAGTGGTTCAGAAGACTTTCAATACAGGAGAACACAGCCGTCAAATATCCCAATAAAAACATCCGTTACGTATCTATCGCAGATCTAGAGAATGAATTTAGAAATGCTCGAAACGTTCTACAGGGAGTACAAATACCGTTGCGCCGCCAACCTGCACTTCAACCGGAAGCGGCAAATAGGAATCGGTTGTACCGCTCATAGGGGTTACCGGAGTGACCAGCTGTTCGCGGACCTTACAGCTTGTGCGAATGACGCTGAGCACACTTTCAACCTGTGAATCGTCTACCCCAATCATAAAGGTGGTGTTCCCCGCCTTCAGAAAGCCGCCCGTACTTGCAAGCTTTGTCGCCCGAAAGTTAGCTTTGACCAATGCGGCGGAGAGACGGTTGCTATCTTTATCCTGGACAATCGCAACAATCAATTTCATGGTAAACCCTCCTTGTTTATTTTGGGCATCGTATGCCCTTAACACTACTTATTTGACAAACAACCTCAAAAATCCTTTAATATCGCGTCTTCCAAGTGACGATTCATTTCCCTTTCGACCTGCGCGGGCGTCTTGGAAGCATCCACGATGCGAATTCGATCCAGATTACGCTCTGCTACCAATAGATAGCCTTCCCTAACTTTCTCGTGAAATGTCAGGTTCTCCATATCCAGTCGATTCCATTCCCGTTCTGCATTCGCCGCGATCCTTGACAGGCCGATCCTCGGCTCGATATCGAATAACAGCGTCAGATCCGGCATCCGGGTATCAATGGCGAACTGATTGATGCTCCATACCTCTTCCATGCCCAATCCTCGCGCATACCCCTGGTAAACCAGGCTGCTGTCCACGAATCGGTCGCATAGGACGGTCAATCCCTGCCTTAATGCCGGCTCCACCTTCTCCACAAGATGCTGGCGGCGGGCTGCCGCGTATAACAATGCTTCTGTGCGTGCATCCATCGCGGTGTGCTCCGGATCCAGAATAATGGAGCGGATCTTCTCGGCGATGTCTATGCCTCCGGGCTCGCGGGTAATCAGATACGGGATCGAATGATTCTGCATAAAGGCAGCGAGTCTGCCCATCATGGTCGTCTTACCGGAACCTTCTCCTCCTTCTACGGTAATAAATAGTGGTCTGCGATTATTCATAGCGTATCCTGCTTTCATCATTTGTTGATCATATGCCCCAAGTTTTACGTACCGGCGCATAACGGAGGTTTCCATCCTTTACGTTTCCTTGTAAACGACAATGGTTTGCAGCGTGGGATCGGTTATTCCTTGACACTTGGCCCCGGCCATCCTCAATGCCAGCATTCTCTGTTCCATTTCTGCTGTTATGTCTTCGCCGGGGTATAATATCGGAATGCCTGGCGGATACGGAATAACCATCTCGGCCGCCTTTCGCCCGGCGCTCTTTGCTAGCGGCACCGATTCCAATCGCTCCTTGTCAATCGGCTTAAGCGAGAAAGGGACTGGAGCTGAATATGGAGCCTGTCGCAGCAAATTGTTCCACGTGGAAACATCGGAGACCGAATTTTCTTCAGTTAACAAGTTAGCATCGACATTGAAGTGAGAAGAGCCCTCATTCAAGTGGATCCCCGGCCGCTCGTACCTCGCGAAATCCCCCTGTTCCCGCAATTTCCGGATCAGTAATTCCGTATTTTCCGCAGCAGTGCCTGGTTCCATTCCGGTCTCATCTGTCTTCTCCCCCTGCTCTACAATATGCACAAGAGCCCATAAGACGTGATTCGCATCTTCGCGGGTCGATCCCAATGTAAACAATAAGACGACGCGCAGCTCGTCACTCATCTCCGGCACGCAGCCGTGCGCCTCCAGTGCGCGCTGTAGTGCATACCCGCTAAGGGCCCCGGTGCGGTCATAAATGACCGCCTTGAACGGGTCCTGGCGGGTGTACGCCGCGGCGGATGTGCCCGCGGCGCCTTCCATGGGCTGCGGCGGCTGCAGCAGCCCGAAGCGCGGCAGCTTCGCGAGGCCGCGCCGGAAGGCATCCACGGCGGCCAGGCCAGCCGTGAAGGCGCCTGCGCCCTGCGTGTGCAGCAGGCGCCGTGCCAGATCCAGCGAAGCCATGAGCGGGTACGAGGGGCTGGAGCTTTGCACCATCGCCAGCCGCTGGCGCAGCAGGCTCCGGTCGAGCAGCCCGCCCTGTACATGCAGCATGGCTCCCATCGTCATTGCGGCTAACATCTTGTGCGTGGATTGGACCACGCCGTCCGCGCCGCATGACAAAGCATTCATCGGCAGCTGTGGATGCTGCCCGTAATGCGCTCCGTGCGCTTCGTCCACCAGCAGCGGCACTCCGCGCTTATGGCAGGCCTCCGCCAGCGGCCTTATGTCGCTCCCCATCCCGTAATAGTTCGGCATCGTGATGATCGCTCCCTTGGCCTCAGGGAAGGCCTCAAGAGCCGCTGTCAGCGTAGCTTCTGATGGGGCAACGGCTAAACCGCTCTGCTTGTCCAGCTCCGGCTGAAGAAACACCGCCCTTGCACCGGCCAGCATCAATCCGTTCAACACGGACTTATGTACGTTCCGCTGCACCAGCACGAGATCGCCCGGCTCACGGCATACCGTCAGGATCAGCGCCAGATTGCCGGCCGTGCTTCCGCCCACCAGAAAAAAGCTTTCTTCGGCGCCAAAACAATCGGCAGCCAGCTCCTGCGCTTCCTGAATCACGCCTTCCGGATGAAATAAATCATCGGTTCCGGTAATTTCCGTCACATCGATGCGCATCGCCTCTCGCAGCATCTCCGCTGCGTCACCTTCTGCCCCGTATGCCCTGCCGTTCTTATGGCCGGGTACATGAAAAGATGAAGCCCCGCGTTCCCGGTATAACCTTAAAGCTTCAGTAAGTGGGGCACGCTCTCTATGTGTAGTCATCGACATATCCCTTCGGATTACATTCTCTAACCTATTTTAACGCAAATTGAAACCTACGCCTACGTTTCCATGCCCTGAAAATCCTCTCTAAACAAAAAAAGGCCCTTACTTCAGGCCCATTTAACACGCGTACCCGCGCCTATGCATTCTTCGGCATCGCAATCTGTTTTAATTGACGGATAAAAAAATGATATTTGGCATCTTCCGCACTGGTATGGACGATTTCCGATTCACATTCCTCGCATACGAATTGCGATACAATGGTGATTCCATCGGTCTTCGACTGATTGCATATGATACACACGTGTTCGGTCAATTCTTCCATAACCATCCCACCTTGATCCTTTTCCTATTAGTATGACACAGTTTCTATTATTTTAAACCTTTTCATAGGATATCTTTCTACGCTTTATTTATATGTACCCCTTGATGGCCTTGTGTCTGTACCTTTTTTTTCAGCTTAATAAAAATATGATTTTGTCCGATAAAAACATAAAAGACTAAAACTTCTCGTCTATCGAAATTTATCTTCTATTTAAAGGGGGACGGCATAGCCCAATGGCAGATCCACACGGTCAAGCCACCTTTTATCACTACCGCTTAATCAAGAAAATCCAGTTTTCCAAAAGCTTGCTCATCCTCTACTTAAGTCTGCCTTGGCTTGCTGCAGCTGCAGGGACCCTATGGGTGTCTCCGTACATTCTGCTCTATATGCTCATCGCTTTTCCGCTTATGTTATGGATCCAGTACGTTATCGGTCATACCGTGCTTGTCCTTCTGGGAACAGGCTATCGGAAGCGCTGGCGCTTCAGGCTGAGGCTGCCTTGGCTTGGTTATATCCCAGATCAACATGTCAGTCGTCGCGTATTCATGTTGGTGCAGTTCTATACCTGTTGGGTAGGGATAGTCTTAAGCGCTATCATGGCCTTCTGGTCATCGCTGCCGTTTGCCATTGCGATTGTGTTCTGGCATCTATGGCTGCTTCTTCCCCGAGCTTATACCATGCTGCGCCTGAGCGGTCAGCGCAAAGACGGGATGTTAAAAATGAATGAGCAGGATATCTCATACTACCAGCAATAAAGTAAAGGATTTTTCGTGTTTGAATTTATTACATAGCGTTGTAACCATATTCTCTGGTACATGAAATAAAGACCTCATTCCGAAGCCGGAAGAGGTCTTTATTCATTCGCTTTATTGCTTTCCAATCCTTGTATGACTTGTTTCTTAAGCTGAGTAGGAACCGTGATTATGAGAAAATCGTCTTGCACCGACAGGTGGACGATACTTTTACCTTTTTCAAACACTAACGAAGACCCGTTGTCTTCAACTTCCTTCTGCTTCCATCCCCAGGACTCGATTTCATCCAAGTAAGGCTCAGGAATACTGTCGTCTTCCTTCAAGCCTGGAAGCGCATAGCGTACATAATCCAAGTCACTATTGCCTGTCGTCTGCTCCGTTTTATTCGCTTCCTTCGGAACCGGGAATGATTTCACATTCGCTGCCCCGTCAAAGGATTTCCAGCTTGGTTCCGTGGATGCCCCGCATCCGGATCCGATTAACAGTATCGTACCCGCACAGATCATTCCTGCCACATGCAGACCACTTTTACGCAACATGTCATTGTCCTCCTTCCCCCACAATAACCGGTCTCCAGATGAGTATTCATAGTTGGTTGGTTAATGGAGAACCTTCCAATCAGGCCTTCATTCCTATAGCCTGCGTAAATCGGTAAACACTTACCCGATTATGCCTAATTCTATTATACTGATTTTCGGTGTGGTATCGGTAACAAAATCTTCATCTGTTTACGTCAATTTTATGATCATGTTATATAACAGAAAAGCCGCTGGCACTTACGTTTGGTGCTATTTTAAGCGTTGGACCTCTTAATACGGCAAAGCATCAAAAGTCCCATAAACAAATAAAAACCACCATCGATTACATCGACAGTGGTTTTTCGCTTGGCGACGTCCTACTCTCCCGGGACCCTTCGGTCCAAGTACCATCGGCGCTGGAAGGCTTAACGGTCGTGTTCGGTATGGGAACGCGTGGAACCCTTCCGCCATCGCCACCAAACGGTTCAGATGCTTGATCACCTGAAAACTAGATACGAAACGAATTTGCAGCACATTAGAATCCGTAGCATTCACCCGATGTGGTATCGGGGTCCCCGAAAAGTAATCGGCATCCGCTTCAAAGCTTTGCTTCACTTTTTGGGGTGTTTTTTGGATAAGCCCTCGACCGATTAGTATTGGTCAGCTCCATGCATTGCTGCACTTCCACCTCCAACCTATCTACCTCGTCGTCTTCAAGGGGTCTTACATACTGGGAAATCTCATCTTGAGGGGGGCTTCACGCTTAGATGCTTTCAGCGCTTATCCCTTCCGTACGTAGCTACCCAGCCATGCTCCTGGCGGAACAACTGGTGCACCAGCGGTACGTCCATCCCGGTCCTCTCGTACTAAGGACAGCTCCTCTCAAATTTCCTACGCCCACGACAGATAGGGACCGAACTGTCTCACGACGTTCTGAACCCAGCTCGCGTACCGCTTTAATGGGCGAACAGCCCAACCCTTGGGACCTACTTCAGCCCCAGGATGCGATGAGCCGACATCGAGGTGCCAAACCTCCCCGTCGATGTGGACTCTTGGGGGAGATAAGCCTGTTATCCCCAGGGTAGCTTTTATCCGTTGAGCGATGGCCCTTCCATGCGGTACCACCGGATCACTAAGCCCGACTTTCGTCCCTGCTCGACTTGTAGGTCTCGCAGTCAAGCTCCCTTATGCCTTTGCACTCTTCGAATGATTTCCAACCATTCTGAGGGAACCTTGGGGCGCCTCCGTTACTCTTTAGGAGGCGACCGCCCCAGTCAAACTGCCCGCCTGACACTGTCCCCGTACCGGATTACGGTACCAGGTTAGAACCTAGATACGATCAGGGTGGTATCCCAACGTCGCCTCCACACAAGCTGGCGCTCATGCTTCAAAGGCTCCCACCTATCCTGTACAGATCGTACCCAAATCCAATATCAAGCTGCAGTAAAGCTCCATGGGGTCTTTCCGTCTTGTCGCGGGTAACCTGCATCTTCACAGGTATTAAAATTTCACCGGATCTCTCGTTGAGACAGCGCCCAAGTCGTTACGCCATTCGTGCGGGTCAGAATTTACCTGACAAGGAATTTCGCTACCTTAGGACCGTTATAGTTACGGCCGCCGTTTACTGGGGCTTCGGTTCACAGCTTCGGGTTTAACCCCTAACCGCTCCCCTTAACCTTCCAGCACCGGGCAGGCGTCAGCCCGTATACTTCGCCTTACGGCTTCGCACAGACCTGTGTTTTTGCTAAACAGTCGCTTGGGCCTTTTCACTGCGGCCCCCTCGGGCTATTCACCCTACCGAGGCACCCCTTCTCCCGAAGTTACGGGGTCATTTTGCCGAGTTCCTTAACGAGAGTTCTTCCGCGCGCCTTAGAATTCTCTTCTCGCCTACCTGTGTCGGTTTGCGGTACGGGCACCTTCACCTGACTAGAGGCTTTTCTTGGCAGTGTGAGATCATGACCTTCGCTACTATAATTTTCACTCCCCATCACAGCCCAGCCTTAATGATGTGCGGATTTGCCTACACATCAGCCTCACTGCTTGGACGGACATCCATCAGTCCGCGTCACTACCCTCCTGCGTCACCCCATCGTTCATAACGGTTTACGGTGGTACAGGAATTTCAACCTGTTGTCCTTCGATTACGCCTTTCGGCCTCACCTTAGGTCCCGACTTACCCTGAGCGGACGAGCCTTCCTCAGGAAACCTTGGGCTTTCGGCGGATCAGATTCTCACTGATCTTTTCGTTACTCATACCGGCATTCTCACTTGTATGCTGTCCAGCGCTCCTTACGGTACACCTTCAACCTACATACAACGCTCCCCTACCCCTGATGCAAGCATCAAGCCATAGCTTCGGTGGTGTGTTTAGCCCCGTTACATTTTCGGCGCAGAGTCACTCGACCAGTGAGCTATTACGCACTCTTTAAATGGTGGCTGCTTCTAAGCCAACATCCTGGTTGTCTGTGCAACTCCACATCCTTTCCCACTTAACACACACTTGGGGACCTTAGCTGATGGTCTGGGCTGTTTCCCTTTTGACAATGGATCTTAGCACTCACTGTCTGACTCCCGGATATAAGTCTATGGCATTCGGAGTTTGACTGAGCTTGGTAACCCTTGCGGGCCCCGCACCCAATCAGTGCTCTACCTCCACGACTCTTCATTCCGAGGCTAGCCCTAAAGCTATTTCGGGGAGAACCAGCTATCTCCGAGTTCGATTGGAATTTCTCCGCTACCCCCACCTCATCCCCGCATTTTTCAACATACGTGGGTTCGGGCCTCCAGTGCGTGTTACCGCACCTTCACCCTGGACAGGGGTAGATCACACGGTTTCGGGTCTACGCCCACATACTAAATCGCCCTATTCAGACTCGCTTTCGCTGCGGCTACGGCTTCTCGCCTTAACCTTGCATGGGAACGTAACTCGCCGGTTCATTCTACAAAAGGCACGCCATCACCCATAGATC